>JAJPJI010000014.1 GCA_021324305.1 Gammaproteobacteria bacterium
AAACGATCGCCGCGAACTGGTGACGAGCCTTGGCCATGACACTTTGGCGCGAATGATGAAAAAAAAATATAGCACCGAGCGGAAGCTGAAAGAGTATGAATCCAGCAAGCATTACAACAAGTTCACACATGACCTGCTGCTTGAGCTGGTATTAAAATACACCAGCACCAAGCTGGACTACCAATCAAATGATTTACTGCTTTTTTCCGCCAGGAAAAGAAAAAAATACCCCTCCAAGAATCCGTCCCATCAAACCAGCCCGGATCCGCTTACTCGTTCTATCCCTGTGTGCTGATTGAAGCAGCTTGTTCTGCATCAGGTAACTTGATATAAATGACGGACTTAAATAGCACGACGGGGCGCGAATGCGTAAAAATGTTCTTATTATTGGCCATGATTATGTCACGCAGTTTGTTGATATATATAATCAATATACCCGTTTGTTTGACCCGGAAAAATATGAGGTCACCGTCGCCTATCTTACCGGTGAACCGAACACGGAAATCAAAAACCGCACTCTGGCTGAAAACATCATTTTTTTGAATGTGCCAAAAAAAAGCATTCGCTCGCTGAAAATTCGCGCGATCAAAAAATTATTGGACTTGACTCGCGAGAAAAAATTCCAGATCGTGATCTGTCATCGCTACAAGCCAACATACATCATGATGTGGGTAGCCAGGTTTTACAAAATCCCCTTGCTAGTTTCCGTCATGCATGAATTGCGCACCATGGCGTCAATTAACCGTCAATTGCTCATTGCGTTGCTGGCGCCCAAAAACATGGTGTTCGCCGGAGTCTCTAACGCGGTCAGGGATGACATGCGCAAGAATTTATGGTGCGTGCCAAAAGAAAGAATCATCACTCTTTACAATATGATAGATGTGGAATTAACCGAGCCGCAGCTGCTGGCACGTGATGACGCTCGCGAAAAGCTCGGCCTCGCGCCCGACGCGTTTGTATTTGGCAACGTTGCGCGCCTTGCCCGCAATAAGGACCAGGAAAGCCTGATACATGCATTTTCGTTAATCAAACCCTATTGTCCCCGCGCAAAGCTAATCATTATTGGTTCTGGCGACCTTGAACAGAAACTCAAGCAGCAAATCGCCAGTCATGGCTTGGATAATGACATTATCCTGACCGGCTATTTATCCGGCGGCTTTCGTTACATGAAAGCATTTGATTGTTTTGTTTTATCTTCCATTCAGGAAGCATTTGGCAGAGTCTTGCTTGAAGCCATGATTGCGAAGCTGCCCGTCATCGCTACCCGGGTGCATGGCATCCCTGAGGTGATTTCCGGAACCGGCATGCTGGTTGAGCCCAAAGACACTGCCGGTCTCGCCGCAGCCATGCAAAAAATTCATGATTTATCAAGCGATGAACTCGTCCGGCGCGGCGAGCAAGCGTATCAGCACGTCATCAGGCATTTTTCCATTCCCAGATTTCATGAGCAATTCTGGCATTTGCCGGCGGCACAGGAAGTAAAAGTTTAGGATACGGAAGCAGAAGCGGTGTATTACCTGCTGCTCATCATCTTGATAATTGATGACAATTCCTTGTCCCTGATTTCCGGACGCGCACAAACAACCAGACCCAGCATTTTTTCCAACTCATCCTTAATCACCTGTTTAAAGGCAAAATTCTCAACACGCTTGCGTTCATAATCAGAATAATTCGCGACCCCGTGCATTTCGAGTTCGATGCTCGTGATTTCACGGTTTATTTTATTGATTATTTTCATGATGCCTTTTATCACTGCTGCTTTTTCAAAAAAGCAGCTGCGCTGAGATAGCCTGAGTGAATGCTGAACGATGATGGTTAACTCATCCAATTCATTTTCATAAAGTTTTTGTTTTTTTGCTTTTAATATGCTGCGGATGTCGTCGAGTAACTTGTTTAATTCAGCGAGTAATGCTTCATTCCGTGTCATAGTGCAGCACTCCGATAATTAAAATTATTTACTCATTATAATCTCGCTTCGGAAACGAAATATTAAGAGGCAAGAAAAATCCGGTAAATTTTTATTTTCACCGGACACTACCCTGAAGATGCGGTCTATCCCGTTATTTGTTAATGACTTGTCAGTTCATCATTGCATTGATTTAATGTTTGCATTCGTTGGCTGCAAGGTGGAATGCAAGAGATTGAAACAGCTTGTCAACAACTCGCCGGCTTTAGGACCAATATCAGTGCTTTCATCAGGATAGGCAACCGACCATACCTTGTATAAATTGGTAATATAATCCCGCGGCGACACTGACTCGGATATGTCATCATAGGCATTTTTCACTTCAGTGATATGCGCCCTCGGCCAGAACCATGTCGGAACCAGCCATTTGGTAAACCTGGAGTCCTTGTAATTTTTTAATATACGGATAATCGGCACCCTGAGCTGCTCGATATCATGATTTTGATCTTCCGTTAATTCTGATTTCAGCAATATTGAATTGAACTTGGCAAATTTTTCCAGATCTGGCTTGTCCTTGATTTTATCCAGGTCTTCAAAAGACAAAAATGGTTTCGCAGGCAATTTGATTTCCGCAGGCTTAAATAAATTGTGTTGAGTGCAAACCAGGCTCACGACTGGTTTCTTGTCTTTGTCGATTTCCTTTTCTGCTTTGTCCTGATTCCAGGAAACGTCGCGCTGTTCCGCAAGAATGCCATCGGATGACAGCGAAGCAGACACCCGACTATCTTCTTCCCTGTGCGCTTTTTCCGGATTAACGTTCTGTGACTGAAGCGGTTGATCAAGTGAATATTTTTTTCTGTATTTCTCCGCAAATTGCTGCGGCAGCAGCGGCAGCAATTCATTGCATATTTCGGGCGGCAGCAATAACAGCAAGGACTGATAATGACTTTCATGGTATTGCGCGAGCAGCCATTTCACCATGGTCTTGTGCTCGAAAAATTTTCTATCATCATCGTCGCCGCAATGCAGCATGACTTCAGAACGAACGCTGCCATTTTCCTTGAAAAACGGTGATATCTGATCGTATGAACGCTGATGCAGTCCATTTAACCAGATGGCCACCTCCAGCCAGAGTCGCTGCATGTTCACAAGCGGAGTGACCGCACCGGATGCAAAAGGCATCATGGCAAATGAATTCTGCACTTGTGTTACCGTCAGGACATTCAGAAACTCTCCGGCGATATCTTCACCCCCAAAAAGACTCCCGATTTTACCGCTGACCGCTGATGCTATATCCAGCCTCTGTACCTTGTCGGTAAACCGGAATGTTTCCAGCGTGCAAGAAAGATATATGATTGTTCGCAATAAAACACTGCATTCATCCGCTTTGGTCTGCTCCTTGACCGGCGTTTTTACTTTTACCCAAAAGTCAGTAATGATTTTTTCAATTTCAGTGCCGATATTCGCCATTTCCGTGGTTGGTCGTTTGGCGATTTTTTTAAAATATTCTTTTGCGGGTTCACCGAAGAGTTCCTGGAAAATTTCTTCGAACGTTTCCTTTCTCAGCTTTTTGCCTGTCGCCTCGGAATAAACTCTATGCATTTCGCGTTCATACTGTCTTTTCAAAAAAGCCAGTAAATCCATTAATGCGCCCAGCGATGTTGCTCCGGGCATGATAGAGATGGCGCCAAGACGCAATTCCAAAGGCAGCTGATTGATATCAGCACGCACTTTTTCACGGAAATTTTCTTGTGTTAATTCATTTTTACTATAATCACTTAACAGCGTGTCAAGTTCCTGGTATTGCTTGACGGTTTTCAGATACAGCTCCGCATCTGTGGCATATTGCGAGGCTATCTCATTCAATTCCCCGCTGTGCTCTTTAAGTGCCTGTTTATTTTCCGTCAATCCCAAAACGGCGATTCGCTGTTTAAGCTCTTCGAGTTTCACATCTCTATAATCAGTCGGTCTGACGTGTGTTTTTTTATATTGCCTGGGATACAGATTTTCCAAATCCGAAGCAGTAAATTTTTTTGGACAGAGGAGTTCCAGCCTGGCTATGCGTAATTCCAGCGCACGAAATTTTTCTTCATAATCCCAGCACTGTTTTTTTAATTCCGTGGCTTTCTTGTTTATTAAAACGATCTTGTGTAGCCAGGTGGGATAATGTCCCGTGATCATGGCTATATTTTCCAACTGTTCCGGAGTCAACCCTTCCGAATGCGGGCGGCATTTTTCATCCTTGCTGAAAGCCGGCACACTATTCAGCTGGAGTGCAGATTTCAGCTCGATTTTTCGCTTGCCATCAAGCTTGATATATACACATTTTTTTTCCGCTTCCTTGTCGATAAAATATAAATCGCCGTCATAGATCACATAGGCAATTTTCAAATCATCGGGTATCAGGTTGAGATTTTTTTCAGGTTTGACAGACATCAAAAAGAAGCCGCATTTTTTGCTTATATCTTCGAACTGCAAATTCCGTTGCCGCATGGTATCACTCCCTTTTGTTCATTTAATAAGCAAAAAATGCAATAAATCCAAAGTATCAATTTTTTATAACACGCAATTATTAAGATAAACTTAAATAGCTGACTGTTCTCGCCTGACACTCCACATTCGCCGACGTCATTGTGAGAGGTCTTTTGCACTCTCGTCATTACGAGCAGCGCTGTTTACGATGAAGCAATTCTGACTTTCATGCTTCATCGTTGGTTCGAGTTCAGGATAGTATCCTCACAGACGATACTGCATCCTGCAATCGTGCGGCACATTCATGTGCCGCACGGTCTGTTCGGATACCACCACTGACCTCAATCTTCCAGACGCGCAGTCATACTCTCATTTAGAAAATCATAGCGATACTGTCTTGTTGAACACTTCCACTTGCGTGTCATCCCGGCGTGCGCCGGGATGACACGCAAGTGGAAGTGTTCAACAAAGCCTAGCAATACTAATAAACAAAATTGGACATGTTCAACTTTTACAGAATTACCACCTTCAAATAGACTCGATTGACAATGAATAACCAAATTTTGAAAAACATCAGTGAATGTTCAATACGATAGATATGATTTGCATTTGTGATAGTTATAACATTGCGTGACTGAACGACCGAGGCCGGCGGCAGTATCCGGACAGACCGTGCGACACGAGGATGTGCCGCCTGATCGCAGGATGCAGCTTCGTCTGCTGAGGATACCATCCCTGGCCTCAGGTTAACCATGCAGCATGAAGATACTGCATAGTCAGATGAAGTTAACCAATCAGATTTAATTCATCAAGGAAATACACAAGCTATACAATTGCGAGACAATACAGTGTATTGACAAAGATATATCAGGAATGCTTGAACATCGCCTGCCAGGCGTGCCGGATAATCGTTTCAAGGTCAGGATAACTGGGTACCCAATTCAATTCCTGTTTCGCAAGCGCGGCATCCGCGACCAATACCGCGCTGTCGCCAGCACGCGGCTCACCCATCGCTGCCTTGATATCCTTTCCCGTGACACGGCGCGCAACGTCGACAACCTGCAAGACGGAATAACCATGTCCAGTCCCCAGATTGTATATCATGCTTTTTTTGCCTTCGGTCAGCGCGCGCAGCGCAAGTAAATGCGCATGGCATAAATCAACGATATGAATATAGTCACGGACACAGGTACCATCCGCAGTTGGATAGCGATCGCCATAAATTGTCACTCCCTGACGCTTGCCAGCCGCCGCCTGCAGCACAATGGGAATCAAGTGTGATTCCGGTTCATGGCGTTCGCATAACCGTCCTTCAGGATCCGCGCCTGCCGCATTGAAATAGCGCAGGATAGCGTAATTCAATCCATCACTCACGGCGAAATCCTTTATCATTTCTTCTACCATCCATTTGCTGCGGCCATAGGGATTGATTGGCGCAAGAGAATGCGTCTCTGTAATAGCTGCTGATTTGGGCTCGCCATAGACAGCCGCCGTCGAGGAAAAGATAAAATGCTTCACGCCGTTTTTAATCATGATATCCAGGAGATTAAGCGTTGCGGCAACATTGTTTTGATAATACCTGGCAGGAAATTTCACTGATTCACCCACTTCTATGAACGAAGCAAAGTGCATCACAGCCAGAAACTGATATCGGGAAAATATTTCGTCAAGCAAGCGGGCGTCCGCCATATCACCCACAATGAGTTCAGCGTCAATGACTGCATCACGGTGGCCTTTGCTTAAATTATCCAGCACGACGGGATGGTATCCTGCACGCTTCAAACTCAGCACCATATGCGAGCCGATATATCCGGCGCCGCCGACGACCAGAATTGATTTGGAATCAGTATGCATTGCGGCTGAAGAATCCACGGAAAAAGGTGAGGAAAATGATTTTCAGGTCAAATCCCAGCGACCAGTTATTTATATAATACAAATCGTACTCGACACGCTTCTGCATTTTCGCAAGCGTATCTGTTTCACCGCGCCAGCCGTTCACTTGCGCCCACCCCGTAATGCCGGGCTTGACGCGATGACGCTGCATGTAAGTGTGAATGGAATCCTTGTACATTTCATTGTGGGCAAGCGCATGCGGACGCGGCCCCACAATGGACATGCGTCCTTGCAGCACATTGATGAATTGCGGTAACTCATCCAGGCTGGTTCTTCGCAAAAACCTGCCAAACGACGTGACACGCTTGTCGTCAATCGTTGCCTGCGTCACCCGGCCGTTCTCTTCCTCATGTTCATACATGGTACGAAATTTATAAACCTTGATAATGCGTCCATCCCAGCCCAGCCGCTGCTGCTTGAAAAACACCGGACCCCTGGAACTGAGCTTGACTCCCAGCGCAATCATCAACAGCAGCGGGCTGATCAAGATCAGGATGACGGCAGCCAGAAGACGGTCTTCAATTGCTTTCACCAGGCGGTTAATGCCAGTCATGGGCGTGGAACGGATATTCAATACCGGGAATCCCGCCACGTCGGTAATGGAATGGTTTAATAAATCCAGCCCGAAAATATCCAGTACGAACCGGGTGGTAATCGTGTGATGCCGCAATTCAAACAGGATTTCCTTTACGCGTGCTTCCGCGCGCAGCGGCAGTGCCAGCCAGATTTCATCAATGTCAGACCGGGACAGATATTCGCTCAAATTTGTGGGCGTCTGTATCACAGGTATGTGATGGATAGCAGCCGGCTTGTCTGCTGCCTTGTCATCCATAAAAGTGACGATGCGAAAACCAGTCCACAATGCCTGCTGTACAGTGTCGGCAAATTTAGTGCCCAGCTCCCCCGCTCCCATGATCACCACCCGGCGTTCATTAAGGCCGCGGGAACGCATGAAGCGCAAAAGCAGCAGCAGGCTGCAGCGGCACAGAATCAGGAGCAACACCGCCAGTGTCATCCACCCCGCAAACCAGGTTCGCGAAAACGTGTCACCTGACTTGGTAAAAAATGCGAGGCCTGCGAGCATGAAACCCATCATGCAGACTGACTGAACCAGATTCATGATGTGCTTGAGAAATCCCTCGCCGCGCACCGATGCATAGATGTTAAAGAAGGAAAACACCATCGGTGTCACTAGCAGGGAAATGGCAATAGCTCCCACATAAGAAGATGACATTTGCCAATGGCCAAACCGGATGATGTACGCCAGCCAGCCGGCAGCAAATACTGTCAGCATATCCATGACGCGTGTCATCATGGATATGGCGCGTGAGTACTCTTTTAACAAACCTTTAGGCAGCATAGTGGGTGTGATATCCTACAAAAATTTCTGTCACTCTGGCATGACTAAGCGATTAACCGCAGCATGACGAGTATCAAGCTTCCGCTGGCGTGACATTACTGTTAGGCTGTATTTTATTTGAATAGTGCTAATTTATCTATGAAAACCGCTATTGTTTGTGACTGGCTGGTTGCCGTGGGCGGCGCCGAAAAATTCCTGGGACATCTGCTGCAATGCTATCCAGACGCTGATTTATTTGCCGTGGTTGATTTTGTTGATCCCGATAAACGCGATTTCCTGCAAAACAAGCCCATTAAAACGACTTTTATCCAGCAGCTGCCCTTCGCCAAAACCCGTTATCGGGGCTATCTGCCATTGATGCCATTGGCGATCGAGCAACTGGATGTTTCAGCCTATGACCTGATCATTTCCAGTTCGCATGCAGTCGCAAAAGGAGTCATTACCGGGCCTGACCAGGTCCATATCAGTTATGTGCATTCGCCCATGCGCTATGCCTGGGATTTGCAGCACCAGTATTTGCGGGAAAGCGGGCTGGACCAGAAATTCCGCGGCTGGTTCGCGCGTTACTTCCTGCATAAGCTGCGCATGTGGGATTTGCGCAGCGCCAATGGCGTTGATCATTTTATAGCCAACTCCAATTTTATTGCCCGCCGGATCGAAAAAACCTATCGCCGCAAGGCAGAGGTCATTTATCCGCCGGTTGAAATTGCCCAATTCTCGCCCCAAGGTAATAAAGAAGATTTTTACCTGGCCGCTTCCCGCCTGGTGCCATATAAACGTATCGACCTGATTGTCGAAAGTTTCCAGCACATGCCTGACAAGAAACTCATTGTGATCGGCGACGGCCCTGATTTTAACAAAATCAAGGCCAAAGCAGGGAACAATGTAACCATGCTCGGGTATCAGTCTGACGAAACCCTGATATCCCACATGCAGCGTGCCCGGGCGCTCATTTTTGCTGCCGAGGAAGATTTTGGGCTGATTCCGCTTGAAGTGCAGGCATGCGGTACACCCGTCATTGCCTATGGCAAAGGCGGCGCACTTGAGACTGTGCGCGGACTGGATGCAGATCGACCGACCGGCGTATTTTTTCCAGAGCAAACCACAGACGCGATAAGTGAGGCAATCGGTACATTTGAGCAGCACCAGGCTCGCCTCACTGTTGAAAATTGCGTACACAATGCGGCCCGCTTCACGCCTGAGCAGTTTAAAAAGACATTCATGACTTATGTGGCACAAAAGGTGAGCGGCAGATAGAACCTGATTCTCCTCCTCTCCCCAACCCTCTCCTCCGGCTTGAACCGGGGGAGAGGGAGCAGGTTTACCTCACCCTTTCCTCCCACTGAAAACAGACGACATACTTTCCTTGCCCCCTCTCCTCCCGCAAAAGAAAGAGAGAGCGTGCTTCCACTGCACCCTCTCCTCCCGCTTGCGGGAGGAGAGGGTTGGGGAGAGGAGGGAATATTCACGCTAACCCGTGACAATACATCCGCTCAAAAGTTGTCTCAAAATACCTGTCATGCTATTCTCTCGCGCTAACTCAAATTCAATTCGTATCAATAATAATATGTCCATAAAAGAAGCAGCGGTGAACACGCCCACTGAATTATCTCTATCCAGAGATGATGCCAGCGAAATCGTTTATCCCAAAACCAGCCAGATACAATTGGCCTGGCGGGACATCACAGATGGAATGAAAAACTGGCGTATCTGGCTGACACTTGCGTATCAGGATATCAAATTACGTTACCGCCGCTCGGTACTGGGGCCATTCTGGATCACAATCAGCATGGCAATCACCGTCTACACCATGGGATTTCTATATGGCCATCTTTTCCATATGGATTTGCAGCAGTATTATCCTTACCTCGTCGGCGGCATGCTCACCTGGGCCCTGATCTCGTCGGCCATCACGGAACTCACTGATACTTTCATCACTTCAGACGGGCTGCTAAAACAGATCAAACTACCCTACAGCCTCTATGTACACCGTATTATCGCGCGCAACATGATTATCTTTTTCCATAATCTCCTGGTTATCGTGCCGATTTACGTTATTTTTCATGAGGGTGCGAAAATCAACTGGTACACCCTGCTGTTTGTTCCTGGTCTCATTTTTCTTTACCTCAATGCACTTATCTTCGGTCTCATACTCGCCATGATTGGCGCCCGTTACCGTGATATTTCCCAGATCATCAAAAGCCTGATCCAGGTCGTGTTCTTTGCCACGCCTATCATGTGGAACCCGATGATACTACCGGAAAAAGACCGTATTTTTGTTTATCTCAATCCAGCCTATTCTTACGTTGAATTAATCAGGGCGCCGCTGTTAGGCACAGCTCCTACCCTGCTCAATATCGGCGTTACCGCGGGTATGGCTGTGGCAGGCGGCCTGGTCTGCATGAAACTGTTTACCCGTTACCGTTCCCGAATTATTTACTGGTTATAAACCATGGCAAGAATTGATCTGAGAAAAGTATCTGTCGAATTTCCGGTGTACAACATCAATGCCCGCTCATTCAAAAAGCGTTTTTTGCGCGTGGCGACCGGCGGTTCCGTGGTTGAAGACGCCAATCAGCATGTGATTGTGAACGCATTGAAAGACATCACCCTGTCCATGAAAGATGGTGACCGTATCGGCTTGATTGGCCATAACGGTTCGGGAAAAAGCACTTTCCTGCGCCTGCTTTCGCGGATTTACGAACCCAGCAATGGCGATATCCGGATTGACGGCAATGTGTCGCCGCTGCTCGATATCATGCATGGAATAGAAGCCGAATTGACCGGCTATGAAAATATCATTACGCGCGGCACCGTATTGGGTCTGTCACGACAGCAGATCAAGGAAAAAACCCAGGAAATAATTGAACTGAGCGGATTGGGCGATTATCTTGCCATGCCGTTGCGGACATACTCATCCGGCATGATGGTCAGACTGGCGTTCGCCATCTCCACCAGCATCAATCCCGATATTTTACTGATTGATGAAGTGTTTGGCGCAGGCGACGCGGACTTTATGGAAAAAGCCAGAAAAAAAATGGTTTCCCTGTTAAATCAATCCAGTATCGTTGTCATGGCCACGCATTCAGACGAACTTATTCAGGAGTTTTGCAATAAAGCCTTGTTATTGGAGGGTGGACGTATAAAATATTTCGGCGATGTAGCAACAGCGCTCGAAGCCTATCACGCCCGGGACAAGACAAAGCAGTAGTCTTTGTATTTTAACTGTCAATTTAGAAATGGATCTCCATGCGCATGGAGATGACAATGTATAAGGAGAAACATAAGGATGATTATCAGCCGCACACCCTACAGGATTTCATTTGTCGGCGGCGGGACCGATTACCATACCTGGTATCAAAAACACGGCGCTGCCGTCTTATCAACCACCATCAATCATTATTGTTATCTTCATTGCCGTTATCTGGCACCCTTCTTCGAACATAAATCACGCATTGTCTGGTCAAAAGTGGAAGAAGTATTGCAGCATGCTGATATTCAGCATCCCGCCGTCAAGGCCGTTCTGGAATATCTGCAAATCAATCAGGGCATTGAAATCAGTCATCAGGGCGACTTGCCAGCGCGTTCGGGCCTGGGTTCAAGCTCAGCCTTTACCGTCGGCCTGCTGCACGCCATGTATGCGCTGCGCGGCATGATTTCAAGCAAACGCGAACTCGCCTGCGAAGCCATCCACATTGAACGCGACATTCTGAAAGAAAATGTCGGCGTGCAAGACCAGATTGCCACCGCTTTCGGCGGCCTCAACAAAATTGTGATTCAGCCGGACGGTAATTTTGAAGTAACGCCGCTGGTGCTGCCACATGGACGCATCCGCGAGCTGCATGATCATCTGTTATTATTCTTTACCGGTGTGTCCCGCACCGCGTCCGACATTGCCGGCGACAAGATCAAGTCGATTCCGGAAAAAAGCCACGAATTACACACCATGCGCAGCATGGTAGACAAGGCAGAGCGCATTCTTTGCACGAGACAAGACATCACTCTCTTTGGTGAATTGCTGCACGAAGCCTGGATGCTGAAAAAACAGTTGAGCAACAAGATTGCTCCTTCATTCATCGATGATATTTACGCCAAAGCCCGCGACGCAGGCGCGATTGGCGGCAAGCTGCTAGGTGCTGGCGGCGGCGGATTCATGCTGTTTTTTGTGAAACCGGAAGACAAACTGAAATTATGCGCGGCGCTGGAAGATTTATTGCTGGTTCCGTTTGATTTTGAAACCAGCGGTTCACAAATTATTTTCTATGATCCATCGCAATACAGCCAGATGGCCATGACACGCCGCGACTACATGCATTTGCGCAATAAACAGTTTGAAGAATCCTCACCACTAAACCGTCAGCGGCTAACCCAAATAGCCACTGTTGAATAAAACCACCGGAGAAATAACATGGATAAAAAGCAGGAATTATTGAACAAGATTCACGACAACATTAAAGAATATTGCGATACCTATTTTGATTTTTCATTTCAAACCAATAATCCAGTGGTACGTCTGCATGAACCAACCACCAGCGGCGACGAAATATTTGCTGCAGTGGACACCATGTTATCCACTTTCACCACTATGGGTAAAAAAGTCCGCGCGTTCGAAAATCAGTACGCACAGTACACCGGCACAAAACACAGCGTCATGTCGAATTCCGGATCATCCGCAAATTTGCTGGCTGTTGCAGCACTCGCGAATCCTTTTACACGGGATTATCTCAAACCGGGTGATGAAGTTATCGTGCCCGCGCTTTCCTGGTCAACGACAATATGGCCGCTGATTCAGCATAATCTGGTTCCCGTGATTGTCGATTGCGACATTAACGATTTCAATCTCGATCTTGATAAACTGGAAAAAGCAATAGGCCCCAAAACACGAGCGATCAAACTTGTGCATGTTTATGGCAACCCATGCAATATGGATGCTATCATGGCACTGGCCAAAAAACACAACCTGTTCGTCATTGAAGATTGCTGTGAAGCCATGGGCGCCACTTATGACGGCAAATCGGTCGGCAGTTTCGGCCTGGTTGGCAATTTCAGTTTCTTCTTTTCACATCATATCAGCACGATGGAAGGCGGGATTTCCGTCACCAACGATTTTGATTTCACCGAAACGATGCGGATTTTACGTGCTCACGGCTGGTCACGCGAGGCTGATGAACACCAGAAATATGTGAACATGTATCCTGACATTGACCCCCGCTTCATCTTTATCAATGTCGGCTACAACCTGCGCCCAACTGAAGTCAATGCAGCTATGGGACAAATCCAGCTACCCAAACTTGACAAGCTGATTGACAATCGCCGGGAAACAGCTGATTTCTATCTCAAGCATTTAGCCAAACATAGCGAGTTTTTCCATTTCCAGAAAGAAACACCGAAAGGCAAACATGTCTGGTTCGGTTTCCCGGTCATTCTGAAAGACAACGCACCGTTCAGTGTAAAAGACATCACCACTTACATGCAGCAGCGTCATATTGAAACCCGGCCAGTCATTGCAGGCAACATGGCACGTCATCCTGCTTTCAAAATGTATGAACATCGCATTGCAGGCGACCTGTCCAGCGCTGATACAGTAATGAAGAAAGGTTTTGCTTTTGCATGCCATCATGCTGTTGATCAACACGCGCGCGAATATGTTGTTCAGACAATTGATTCTTTCATCGCAGAATTCGTGCATGGCCGTTCCAAAATAACCGCCGCCGTCTAACAGCATACGGGGTAAACTTTCAGGATATATAATGATGAAAACGAAAGTATTAATTTGCGGTGCGACCGGCTTCATCGGTCGCAACCTGACTGAACAGTTAAGCAAGCGCGGCGATCTCGAAGTTCACGCTGTCCGTTTTAACCGCCCGCAATATCATTGTCCGAATGTTATCTGGCATCAGGCTGATTTGCGCAAACCGGAAGATATCGAGCGCGTGATCAGAGGCGTGGATATCATTATCCAGGCAGCCGCAACGACGTCGGGTTCAAAAGATATTGTGACGCGGCCATTCATTCATGTGACTGACAATGCCGTCATGAATTCCTATCTGTTCCGCGCGGCATTCGAGCACAAGGTCAAACATGTTATCTTTTTCAGCTGCACGGTGATGTATCAGTCGAGCGAAACAGCCCTGAAAGAAACGGATTTTGATGCCAACAAGCCATTGCACCCGCGTTATTTTGGCGTGGGCAACACGAAGCTGTATATTGAAAAAATGTGTGAGTTTTACGCCGGTATTTCTGATACCCGATTCACCGCTATCCGCCATTCCAATATTTACGGCGCGCATGACAAGTATGACCTGGAACGCAGCCACGTGTTTGGTGCAACCGTCACCAAGGTGATGACTGCGAAAGACAAAATAACCGTCTGGGGCACAGGCGAGGAAGAAAGAGATCTTTTATATGCGGATGATCTCGTCGATTTTGTTGCCCTGGCAATGGAAAAACAGACAGCGAAATACCGCTTGTATAATTGCGGATTGGGCAAGGCCGTTGCGATCAAGGAGCTGGTGCAGAAAATTGTGGCTCACTCCGGGAAACAGCTAAAGATCGAGCATGACTTGTCACAGCCAACGATTAAAACCAGCCTGTTTCTGGACTGCGCGCTTGCCAGGAATGAACTGGGATGGGAACCCAAAACCAGCCTGGATGAAGGGATTAAAAAAACCCTGGCGTGGTGGAAAGAACATGTTGGAAACAAGGTAGCTGAGACAGCGTAGCTTCAAGCCCCCTCTCCTTCCACGCTTCTAGTGGAGGAGAGGGTTGGGGAGAGGAGGCGGTGCCAGCTTTCGCTGGCATGACAAGTGAGAATTGCCAGAAACACTAACGAATTATGTTTAACCTAATTAAGACTAAGGAAATGCAACCATGACAAAAGAATTCCTGTTCACATCTGAATCGGTGTCCGAAGGCCACCCCGATAAAATTTGCGATCAAATTTCCGATGCTGTGCTGGACGCCATGCTGGAACAGGACCCCAGGGCACGTGTCGCCTGTGAAACCTATGTCAAAACCGGCATGGTCATGGTGGGCGGTGAAGTCACCACTTCTGCCTGGGTTGACGTTGAACACCTGACCCGCAGCGTCATTCGCGATATTGGTTACGACAGTTCCGATATGGGTTTCGACTGGCAGTCTTGCGCTGTCATGTCTGCCATTGGCAAGCAATCCCCTGATATCGCCCAGGGCGTGGATAGACAGGCTCCGGAAGAACAAGGCGCCGGCGACCAGGGAATCATGTTTGGTTATGCCACGAATGAAACCGATGTTCTCATGCCTGCACCCATCTACTATGCGCACCGGCTCATGCAGCGACAGGCAGAATTACGTAAAACCAGGATTTTCCCCTGGATGCGGCCGGATGCAAAAAGCCAGGTCACTTTTCATTATGTGAATGGCAAACCGGTCGGCGTGAAAACCGTCGTCTTGTCCACCCAGCACGATCCCGACATTCTTCACGACGATCTGGTGGAAGCAGTCACTGAAGAATTGATCAAGCCAACCTTCCCGCAGGAATGGCTGAGCAAGGATACAAAATATTATGTCAATCCAACCGGACGCTTTGTGATTGGCGGACCGCTGGGTGATTGCGGATTGACCGGCAGAAAAATCATTGTGGATACCTATGGCGGCATGGCACGCCATGGCGGCGGCTGCTTCTCAGGCAAAGATCCCTCCAAGGTTGACCGTTCCGCTGCTTACGCCTGCCGCTATGTCGCGAAGAATATTGTCGCTGCCGGCATTGCCGACCGCTGCGAAATCCAGATTTCCTACGCAATCGGCGTGGCTGAGCCTATTTCCATTTATGTCGATACGTTTGGCACCGGCAGAGTGGACGATGAAACCATTATCACACTGATACGCAAACATTTTGATTTACGCCCGTACGGCATTATCAAAATGCTGGATTTGTTAAAACCGATTTATCGGCAGACCGCCGCGTACGGACATTTCGGCCGCGAAGATTTGAACGTAAGCTGGGAAAAGACCGACAAGGCAGACATGCTGCGTGATGCTGCCGGTTTGAAATTGAAGGAAGTGGCGAACAGTTAAAGTCCTTGCTCCCTCTCCTCCCATTAAAAACATGGGAAGAGAGGGAGCCAGGCGTCACCCCGGACTTGATCTGGGTTGTCCGCAGGGTCCAGAGTAAAAGCTTGCTATTGATGCAATAAATAATATTGATGTCACAATTGAAGAGATGATAATGACAACCTTCTACAAAAATAAAAACGTACTCGTCACCGGCGGCACGGGCCTGATCGGCCGGCCACTGGTTGAAATGCTGCAGCAGCAAGGCGCCAACGTCACTGTTGTTTCACTGGATGACCCATCACGCGCACCGCAAGGCGTGATCTTCAAGCGCGCCGACTTGCGCGAATTCAGCAGCTGCATGGAAGTTTGCAAAGACCAGGAAATCATTTTTCAACTCGCCGGCGTGAAAGGCTCGCCAGCGATGACCTCCAAACGCCCGGCCAGCTTTTTCGTCCCCACCATCACCTTCAGCATCAACATGATGGAAGCCGCGCGCCGCAATCACGCCGAGCGTTACCTGTTTACCAGTTCGGTTGGTGTTTATTCACCGGCGGAAGTGTTTTATGAAGATGATGTCTGGAAAACGTTTCCCTCACCGAACGACCGCTTCGCCGGCTGGGCAAAACGCATGGGCGAGCTGCAGGCGGAAGCCTACAAGCTTGAATACGGCTGGGACAAGATCTCTATCGTCCGCCCTGCCAATGTATACGGTCCTTTTGATAACTTTGATCCAGCAAATGCCATGGTCATCCCTTCGCTCATCAAACGGGCAATGGACGGCGAAAACCCATTGACAGTCTGGGGCGATGGTTCACCGATTCGTGACTTTATCCATGCGCGCGATGTCGCGCGCGGCATGATGCTCGCGATTGAAAAAGGCATTAATGAACCCATTAATCTCGGCAGCGGCACCGGCGTCACCATCAGGGAAATCGCCGAAATCGTGGCAGCCAATATTCCCGGCGGTCCCATTGAGCTTGTCTGGGATACGACGAAACCCAAAGGCGACGCCAAACGATTAATGGACATGACCCGCGCGCATTCCTATGGATTCACACCGCAAATTTCGATTGAAAACGGCATCAAGGAGACGATCAAGTGGTATGCGGAGAATCGAGCCATTGTCGAGAATCGATATAACGCATTTACCGAGAAGGCGCATTTGCCGGATGGAGTGATGCATGAATAAAGTCGCCATTGTTACTGGTGCCAGCCGGGGAATAGGTGCAGCAACCGCAAAATTGCTTGCAGAAAAGGGTTTTGCAGTTTGCATCAATTATCACACTTCCGGAGAAAGAGCGGAGGCTGTTGCTGCTGATATCAATAACAATCAAGGCAAAGCCATCACGGTAAAAGGTGATATGTCATCCGAGCATGACATCATCGAACTCTTCGAACAGGTCGATCATGAATTAGGCCCGGTAACAGCACTTATCAATAATGCTGGCACCAATGGCGGGATCTGTGAAGTCGAAAATATCACCTCTGACTGTCTGCAATCAGTATTTGCAACCAATGTATTCGGCACTTTCATCGCCTGCCGCGAAGCCGTCAAACGCATGAAGTTAAATGGCGGCGGCAGTATTGTGAATGTATCCTCTGAAGCAGCCAAATTCGGCGGCAACAAGCTCGCTCACTACGCTGCATCAAAAGCTGCCATCAATACATTCACGATAGGTTTTGCACGCGAAGTGGCAGCCAGCAATATTCGTGTCAATGCAATCAGCCCTGGCGTGATAAATACTGACATACATCATGGTTCCTCACCCGAACGTCTGGCAAACTTGATGAATAGTCTGCCGATGAAGCGCATGGGTGAAGCCAGAGAAGTGGCAGAGCTGATATGCTGGCTTATGTCTGACGCAGCATCATACATAAGCGGCGCAATTATACCCGTGACAGGATCACGATAGATTATAAAGGATGACAACTATGAAAATTACCTTGTGTGTGATGACCCTGAATGAAATCGACAGCATGAAAATCATCATGCCCAGAGTCGATACCAAAATTTTTGATCAAGTCCTGGTGATTGATGGCGGCTCTACTGATGGCACCATTGAATGGAGCAGGCAGCAGGGTTACGAGGTCTATGTGCAAAAACAGCGCGGTTTGCGCCAGGCATATCTGGAAGCATTGCCGCATATTCGCGGCGATGTCATGGTGACTTTTTCTCCGGATGGCAATTCCGTCCCGGAACTGTTGCCCGACCTGGTCAAGGAGCTAAAAAAAGGCAATGACATGGTCATTGTTTCCCGTTATCTGGGCAATGCAAAAAGTGAAGACGACAGCCTGGTCACGCGTTTCGGCAACTGGATGTTTACCACCATGATTAATGTTCTGCATGGCGGCAAATACACTGACGCCATGGTGATTTACCGCGGCTACAAGAAAAGCCTGTTCCATGATTTGAAATTAACAGATGACAAGGCATTCAGGATTCCGGAAAAATTATTCTGCACCCGAATCAGCGTTGAGCCGCTGCTGTCCGTGCGCGCAGCACGTGCCAGATTAAAGATATCCGAAATTCCGGGTGATGAGCCTGCCCGCATCGGCGGCGAACGCAAGCTGCAGATTATTCGCTGGGGTCTGGCATTTCTGTATCAGATTTTTGTTGAAAAGATTAATGGCATTCCGGTAGGACAGGAAGCGAAATAAGGCATGATGAATGGATCCCGGATATTAAGCGCTGCCAGACACGCACAACACGCTTGCTAAACAGCGCTAAATTCCGGGATGACATTTTTACAGACACCAGTGCGCGGAAGCTGGTATGACATTGATTATATCGGGCACCTAATACTAAGGGAGACATGAACATGTTAAAAGAGAAAGCAAAGACACTCAGCTTCTTCACCGACCCGGAAGAAGCGCTGGCATCTTATCATGAGCTTGGATATCACATAGAAGAAAACATCTTTACTCCCGAAGAATGCGAACAGCTCATCGCCGCATCCAGAGATCTGGAAAACGCCAAGAGTGAGACTTACCGCCCGCAAATGATGCCCCATCGTCAAAATGAAATTTATCTGACCGCCATGCGTCATCCCAAACTGGTTGCCATCATGAACAAACTTGTTGACGGGAAAGCCATGGGCCTGCAAACCGAATTCTTTTATTGCAAGCCAGGCACGCGCGGCTTTTCCCTGCATCAGGACAATTTTTTTGTACAGGCACCTTATGGTGTGTTTGCCTCAGCATGGGTTGCGCTTACGGATACGTATCCGGAAAAAGGCGGCTTGATCGCCTATCCTGGCAGCCACAAAGAAGGCTTGCTGCCAGTCAGAAAGCTGGAACTTGCCAAGGATGCAGCCCAGGATCCCAATGCCAACAACGAAGAAACTGTCGTACCTGAAAAATACCAACCCATTAACGCGGTCGTACCACGCGGTGCCGCGTTTTTTATTCATGGACATGTCGTACACGGATCCAATCCTAACAAAACCAATGAATGGCGCTACGTTTTATTAAATACTTATATCCGTCAGGGTGAAAGCTTCAGGCCAGGTAATTATGCACAAAGGGAGGCAATTGAACTATGAACATGGCAGTCGCAGCAAAGGAAAGAACCAACCTGAATACCTTATCCAATGATGAAAGAAAGGCGCTCACCAGGCGGACTTATTCCGGTGAAAGCTATTTTGAGAAACTGTTTCATCACGACCATACTGAAATGGATTGCCATGCATCCAGCGAGGCGTTTCGCAATGAAATTGAACGTATCCTGCTGGAAAAGCAGCTCATCAATGAAAGTGTTCCCTTGGAAAAACTGCATGAAGTGCTTTCCGATGAAATGAAGGCTTATAACTTTAATGACGGCGTCAATAAAATCACAACGTATTTTTATGATACCGACAGTCAGTTCACGAATGTCTATCATCAATATATCCGGTTTCTGCGCGAACATTTTGTCAGAGAACCTTTCTGGTTCCAGGCAACACCGACCATACGCATTCACTGCCCCAACGCTGAAAACAGCCATCACTATCCGCGCTACCACAGTGACATCAGCTATGGCCATCCGCCGGAAGAAATCAATATCTGGCTTCCGTTGACCAGTGTCATGGAAGGTCACAGCTTCCGCACCATGTCAGTGGCAAATTCCAGAAACATTCTTGAAAAATTCGATTACGATTTTGGCGCATTTATTCACAGCGCCATTCATGACAAGGAATTTTCAAATTATTGCGAAAGCCTTGCCAATCCGGTCATCACTGAATTTGGCCGCATGCTGGCATTTGATTCACGCGCGATTCACTCGGGCGAACCCATGCAGTCACACACCCGGGTTTCCATGGATATTCGCATTCTGCCGCTTTCTCAATACGAAAAAATGGATATTGAATACCAGGGTTCAGGCAGGCGAAAGATTCTTTTCACGCCGGGCAACTGTTATCATAGCCAGGATTCAGATCACCTCTTAAATATAATAGGAAGTTAATCAATGAGCGGCCAACCCTTGTTAAAATTTGTAGCTGGCAATCAGCCCTTGTTCAATATGGAATATGCGATTTTAAGCGCACCGGTACGACATGTTTTCATGATTTCGACCATTTGGCATCTTACCCGTAAAAAGAAACACGAGAACATGCAAATCCTGGAAATTGGTTCATGGGTTGGCGCTTCCGCCTTGTCCTGGGCACAGGGATTAAAAATTCATAATGATGCAAAAGGCACGATTACCTGTGTTGATGCATGGAAACCGTTTTTCAACCGCGAGACCCAGACAGGTGATTATGTGCGGCACATGGAAATGGCGTTGAGCAGTGAAACCGCCTATCAATTATTCTCGCATAATGTCAGCACCCTGCCCGACTCCATTACCTGCCAGCATTTGCGCGGTAAAAGTGATGATATTTTGCCATTGCTGCGTGAAAACACGTTTGATGTGGTCTTTATCGATGGTGATCATGCCTACACGCCTGTCCTCAAAGATATTAAAAATTCACTGACACTGGTCAAGGATGGCGGCATAATTTGCGGCGATGATCTCAACCTGCAGCTCTCGCAAGTTGACCAGGAACACGTCCGCAAGCATGCTGAAGATGACTTTATCAAGGACCCGAAAACCAACCGCAACTGCCATCCAGGCGTAACACTTGCTGTTGCTGAAGTGTTTGGCGGCGATGTATCGATGTGGGGCGGCTTCTGGGCCATGCAAAAACGCGGCAATCAATGGGTCAAGATTTCCATGAAAGGCATGCCGGTGCATTATCCTGAACATTTCCCGGCTTCGGCGCTCAAGCGGGCGGAAGACCATTTAAATGATATTGATGTCTGCTAATAAAGTATGCTATTGAATTCATTGATATTTTGTGTCATAAAACAAAGTCCGTTCCTAAAAAACGGACTTTTTCACATTATAGAAATGACTCAAGGAAGACCATAAATGGATAAGCGTTTTTTCTTCATCACTACCTACGACAACATATCTGGCGCGCTCATTGCTTCTGTATTGAACATACATCCCGATGTCCATTGCGGCACTTATTTGATTGATCCATTTATTAATGAATCAGATCAGCATGATAAAAACTCAGCAGAAGAAACTGTTGATGCCTTTATTGAATCCAATACTCGTAACAAAAACAAATTCAATGGCAATAGCCAGCGCTATTCAGCCTATGAGTTACAAAACAAACTTCTGATGGAAAAAACCAGACATCCCTTGCGAAAGGTCAATCTTGCAGTGTCACCGAGACTGAGAATTAATTTTCTGATCAAGAGCTGGCTGGATGCCTATAAAAATCCAGATCAGGCAGTTATCGAAATCAATAATAAAATAAATGAACTGAGAGCAAAACAACATCCGTGTATTGTTGAATTTAGATTTAATGACATCATACAACAGATTCAAAAAAGTGCTTGTAATGAGAATATTGACCTTACCAATTCAAATAACCAGCTTTTCCTCATCGCATTAACCAGAGTTATCACACAGGATTCTGCCGATCTACCCACCTCAGGCAAAATAATAAGCCTGGAAAAACTGTTATATGATAATGCTTCATATTTAGGTTTAATAAATTACCTTACAGGTAACGATATTATATTCAATGAAGAATATAAGTCTTCCTTGCAAACACATTTAAATAAAGCATCCGGTTTTGTCTCTGATTTACAAAATCAGCAATGGGAACCATGGCAAACCAGATTACTGGATAAATATTTATCGCTACGCTTGCAAACTCTATATTATCAGCACGTGAACAAACCTCTGGCTGCTTTTTACAAAGAGCTAGGATATGAAATCGGATCATATCAAGATCAGCAAAAAATCCATTATTCAAAACTGATTTCTATACATTTAAATTCAAATCGACCTGCTCAGTTGTCTTTATATTTTGACAATATCGAAGACACCGCCGATGATCCAAGCCTGGTTGAAGTGTTGGTTAATATTGATGATAATGATTCTGTGATGGAAGAAACGCTGAAACGTGAAATTTCTCAGCGTAAATTCACAATCAAATACATTACGACACCCAGACCAAAATCATTTTGTGACTTGTGGGAACCTATCAATAAACTGTTACCCATTACAGATCCTCATGCCTATTTTCTATTGAATATCAGTGATGAAATGTTGTTTGCTACCAAAGGCTGGGACTCCGTCCTCAAAAAGTACGTTGGCTTTTTCCCTGATCATATTTTCAGGTTGAGGGCATCACGTAACAAATTTCGTAATTATTTCGACCGCTGGGAGTGCAGCTTTGCCCAGGATGCCATCCCCATAACAACAAAAAAGTGGATAGATATCGGTGGCGATTGGAATCCATGTTTTGGTCCTGACAGTTTTCAACAGTTAATAGCATTCTATCTTGCCAAAGAAGGACAGTTTGCTGGCACGAATTATCTCCGCGAAATGCCAATCATTGATATTAAATTCCTTGGAGATATTCCATCCATTGGTATTGACCCTCAAAAAGCCTGGAAGCACAATCGTGATCATATTTTTGCCATGCAAATATGCCAGTCCTATCCAATGCAACTGGAAGCACGTAGACGAGCTGTTTTATTAAAAGCAAATATAATTGCTGTTAATCATCAAATAGCAACCTTCAAGACGATAGATAACAAGAATCAAAAACAAATTGATCTCATTAATACAAGCACAAATGAGACTGTATACAGTTTCGACTATAAGGTGAGCTGGTTTTATATTACTTTTATCAATCAATTTCGTAAATTACGATATTATGCATATTTTGGTGCCGGGAAGGAATATAACAGAGGCCATATCACAGGATTCGCATCCTATTTAAGAGCTAAATATTCCTTTTTCAATAGACTTTATCACTTTCTTAATCATTTACGTGGCCGATATAAAATGAAACTCTCAAAGTTTATCTCCATGCTGAAAAAAACAAAACGGACTCTGCAGGGTTTAATGCCTCTGAGACAGGTATCCACTCAACAGCTTCTAAAGAAAATTGAAGTTTTAGAAAATGAAAACCAGACATTAAGAAGTCGATATCAAAAAATTCTTAGTGAATACAATAAACTGAAGGGATCAGGCAATCCGGTAACAGCTTCAGAAACAGAAACGGGTAATTATCATTAAATTATGGACTTAAAAACTGAAATCATGCTTACATTTTGATTCTTTTTAGAGATGACAATGAATGAAGACCGATAGATCTCGATTTTATATTATGAGCATCGTCTTTAGTGCAATCTTTATCGCACTATTGCCCGTGATTCTTTCCAGTAATTATATTCGCCAAGATGATTTAATGTGGGAAATTTGGCCTGGTATGCGCATGTCTGATTTCGGATACCTCTACTACAATACCGTTTTTCAGCTGGTCAGACCTTTATGTATGCTGTCATTTTATCTGACAGATTTAATTTCAATAAACATCAATAATGCTGTCTATGTGAGATTGATGAGTGTTTTAATACTTTGTAGTCTTGGTGTAATGTTGTATTGGTGGCAGCTGTGCTTTAATAATAATAGATTATTAGCGGCAATTTTCGCAATCGCAGCCTTTACCTTACCCCCTTATCAAGTTTTCGCAGCCACCGGCAATTATTCTCTAATTATTACCGCGCTATTATTGACATTTATAAGTGCATTTAGTTGGTACCATTATTTCAGATCGAATTCACGAACAGTATCCAAATGGTACCTTCATTTAGGGTCACTTTTGTTTTTTTTAAGTCTGCTTGAGTATCCATTATCCTCCATGTATTTATGGGCACTATTAGCAATTTGCTATCTTAACAATTTGCATACGAACGAGCCTTACAAAACGAATAATAACAGATTTATTCTTAACACTTCTCTCATGATCATTTCTTTAATGATCGCCTATTACATTGCGAGCCGCATCTTCCATCTTATTTTTCACGTCGACCTTAGCACTGGAAGAGCAGCTGTCATTGATACAAGCCATCTTTTCGCTCGATTGCTGCAAGTAGCTCAGGTCTTATCCTGGCACGCTGATTTATGGTTTTGGAAAAATACTCATTCCTTACTACTATCTCCAATTTTTCTGATCGCAGCCTTGTTTATCATTGCACTCCTACAGACGCACAAAAATGAAATGAAACGATTTTCCAAGATAATGATGACGTTAACCATTACAGTCATATTTTTCTTTCTGGCTTACTCTCCTATTCTTGCAACATCCGATGTTCAGATTACATATCGCTATGCATTAGTCACTATGCCTATCATTTTGTATGTACTTTTATGGTCAATTAATACAATTGTAAATTCCTACTCAAACAACCATATTTACCCTATCCTGACAAAAATCCGAACATTGTTTTTATTCATAGCTTGCTGCATTGGGATCTGCTATTCCAACCTCATGATTGCAGATGGGATAGTAGGACCACATAGCCAAGACTTTACTTACATTCAACAACAGTTAAGTGAAAAAGTTGTTCCGTTATTAAATGAAAACAAAAAGGTAGTCATCCATGCTATCGACTGCGACCAGGGAAATCGTTACTTTGGATACAATGCTCCAGGGATGGAATACGGAATGCGAATCTGCCAGTACCAGCAGCAAATTATTGGTGTCATTATTCATAGTTTGAATAAATTTGGCTTTGCTTCAAACTATCAAAGACATAATCAAGTCATTTATAATGACAAGGAAATTGTTGTAAAAGACACACCTTGGGGAACATTAGTGGTTAACTCTTCTAACTCAAACACTACTGCAACTAAATACGCAAATAAAAATACATCGATCATAACCATCGACACCCATGATATGCCGCCCTATCAACCATACAGCTTTTATAAAGAATTATTAGGAATCAGACGCACATGAAAAAAGAGATAATAATTCTAATAAAGGTATTAATATCAGCGATTCTTATATGGTTTCTAGTTCACACTTCAAAATTGAGCTTCATGTTACTATTAGATTTGTTATATTCTCCGACATTGCTACTTTTTACCATATCAATTTACTTTGTCATTGTTGTTATCAGTTCATGGCGATGGTATAAACTAAACGACGCTCAAAACATAACCCTGTCCTATTCACAAACCATTCTACCTACATATTTAGGAATCGCTTTCAACAATCTTTTACCAGGCGGCGTAGGTGGTGACTTCTTTCGTTTCTATATTCTAAATAAATACACAAACGCAAAAAAAAGCGCCGTCATGCTATCTATTTTATTCGACAGGATTACAGGCTTGTTAGGTATATTTATTACCGTAGGCATAATGGCAATATTTTGCCTGCATACCTATAGCAACCAGAAATTCACGCTCTATTTTCTGTTCATTTGCTTTGCTATTTGCATACTCTTTCTTCTTGTCTATTCATTTTCTAAATTACTCCCACAAACAATTGGTTTTAGTAATTGGCTTAGAAAAAAATTTGATGAAAAAAGATGGCTAAATCCTGTCCTATCACTTTTAGACGCCATTCGCATCTACAGAAACAGTAAAATAATTATTGGCGAGTGTTTGATTGCATCTATCGTCATTCAATTACTCATTGCTGCTACATGTATGTTAATTGCAAAAATGATGCACTTTCCTCCAATTTCGTTTACTAGTTACATTATGGCTATAGCCATTACCCAAATTGTTAATCTTATCCCCATCGCTCCTGGCGGATTTGGCATTGGAGAAATAGCGTTTGCAAATGTACTTACTTTACTAAATCCTGGTATTGGCGGAACTTATGCTACTATTTTTTTAGCTTACAGAATTATTGGTATCGTGACTTATCTACCCGGACTTTCAATCTTTGCACTTGATCATGATATTTTAAAACAGAAATCCATTTTGAGTGACCCCAGCGCGGGGTAAAATCAGTGGAGAATTTATCTTGATGAAACAAGTTAATAATATCAAAGAATTAATTTCAAAAATATTCAATCTGTCTCAACATCGGTTACCTAAAAGAAAAATCAAGCTCGCCAATAATATCCCATTAAGCGATACCGATTACCAGATCGTAAATGACATATGCGATATATTCATCGCTATTAATAATTCTGTTGCAACGGAATTATTAACTCCGCCCATTGGAGGTGTATTTTGGGGCAAAGCAAAACCAGGAATGGGGCCTTTTGAGCTATTCTTGAGAAAAAATCGAGACGAGATCAATCATTTATTTTTACTCTACAATTGTTTTAGAGATTTTTGCGCATTAGCCTATGAATATGATGAATACACGCCGGTTCCAGATATCTGGGTAAGAAGATATGCTTCCCTTGCTCAAGCTGTTAAACGAAAATGGCGTGTTCGTATCCCAGCCCGTTTCGGTGAAATTGGGTGGAAAATTGGTAAGTATCCTGTAAACCGCTGGACTTGCGTCAATCAAGAACGAATTAATGTGATGACTCTAGCTGGAATTACAGACTATCTTGAGAGTCAAAATGTCGCACGGATACTGGAAATAGGAGGCGGAGCCGGTGAAATGGGGTATGTTTTTAGCCAAGCATTGCCAAATTGCACCTGGTATAATTGTGATCTGCTAGGGTGTCTTATTTACAGCACAATTCAACTGGCAATCAATCTTCCGAAAAAGCAGCATTGTATTTATATTGGTAACCTTGATTTACCTGACAATCTCAATGAAAAATTCCTCATACGCTGCCCAAATGAAGCAGCCAGTAAACAAAATTCGATAATCTATATTCCACATTTTTTAATAGAAGATTTCAAACACAAACTAAATATCCATTTTGCATATAATACATATTCATTTGGTGAAATGCCGAAAGAATCTGTTATGCGATATGCAGAATTATTATCTGATTTTTTAAAGGATCGCGGGATACTTTTTGAGCAAAACGGATACTTCCCTGAGAGAGGCGGTGACAATCCTGAAATCATACTTGAATCTATGTTTTCACGTGTAGCTTTGCCGCCTGAATTCGATGGCAGATGGATACCCAACGGCCCAACAAGAATCTGGTGCAACAATCCGACAGGTAAAAACATTGCTTCATTTGCGAAACACAAGACCGTGAACACCATCATTCAGGCACTCATGAAATGCGATGACAAAATCGACATACATTACCCTAATGAACTGTTATGGCCTAAAGTTTACACCCTGTTTTCATCAATACAAAATGTTGAAGATTTATATGCATGGAATCATGATTCACATTAAAGGAAAATCCACATTGAAAGAGTCAGCAAGAATTTTACTCTTTAAATCGCTTCTTAATAAAAATCAAATAGTGTCTTAATATTCTCCACTGCTATCTTCCTTGCACTAGAGATTTTACGCATTATGCATACTGATTAAAACACATCCTAAATAATTACCATGCTTTTGTGTATTTGACCTGCCCGGTTTCTTAATACCAAAATCAGTTAGAGAAATTCGCCCCAGTTGTTAAGTTACTAATCAAAGATAATTTAAACTCATTCGGTGTCTGGTAGTTCAA
>JAJPJI010000029.1 GCA_021324305.1 Gammaproteobacteria bacterium
GAAACTGATACAGCGACGTGCTTATGGATTTCGGAATTTTGAAAACTATAGACTGCGTGTTAGAGTGCTATGCTCTTAAACGACGCCCCCTTAATTGGGAAAGACCCATCGATTTTAAAAATGGGTTGTAAGCACTTGATTCTACTCATGCCGGCGCGCAGACTCGAACTGCGGGCCTACTGATTACGAATCAGTTGCTCTACCACCTGAGCTACGCCGGCATGCCGTTAAAAGCAGGCGAAAGTATAAATAAAAACATCGTATACTGCTAGGGAAAATGGAGGGCTTTTGTGTATCTTTTCAGCAAAAATGCGTCCTATCGCCCATATGTTCGATTTTGCCTATCCCAAAAAATTGTCTGTTCATTTAATGAACACTTAAGGTCGCTTGTGTATATTGAAATTATGGAAGGGTGTTTATTAAATAATAACAATTCAAAACAATGCCGCCAAAAGCAACAATAAAAACCGGCGGCAACAATTGAAATAAGCAGCCTCATTCCAGCCGCCAGCGGGAAAAAATATTCGACGCGCAGTGGTTCTTAACCATCCGTACCGCTGCTGCCGAATTGCCCTCTCCAACTTGTCCCGCTGGTTTGTTTTTTTCCTGCGATCGCCCTGTCTTTCTTTTAACTAAAAAAATGATTGCACACACATTAAAAAATCAGTATACATAGATGTGCTCTTCACATTTTTCAACACGTTTGCAATCCGCCAATCAACCTGCAGCAACCCGAAATCCTAAATTTTTTTATTCCAAATTCACTGCTTTCAATCATCCATTTAACATTCATATAAAGGAATTCACCATGCGCATCGTTATTTATTCATATGGATTTTCACTCATCGAATTAATGATAGTCGTAACCATCATCGGTATTCTCTCAGCCATGGCCATCCCGTCATATCAGTCTTACGCACGGCGCGCGCGCTTCGCTGAAGTCATCAGCGCAACGCAAATTTTCAAAACAGCGGTCTCTCTCGCCCTGCAGGAAGGCACACCCCTGTCCAAATTAGACAATGGATCAAACGGTATTCCACCAGCGCCCAAGAGCACAAAAAACCTCGCGTCGCTCAAGGTAAAAAACGGCATCATTACTGCTACAGGTACAGAACTGGTGGATGCGGCCACTTACATATTAAAACCCAATACCGACGGCAGCATCTGGACAATCAGCGGCACCTGTCTTGAAAATGGATATTGCAATGCATAGCGTGAATCTACAGCCGGATGCAAATCATGCCAATTTGCATGGTTTGATCGCTTATCTGGTTCGCGATGGCCTGCTCGATGAGAAAACAGCACAATCCGCTATACAAGCGGCTTCAAAACAAGCCCTGCCCCTCACTGTGCATCTCATCAAATCAGCCATCCTCACCAGCGAACAAATCCTGCAATATTGCGCCAGGCAGTTCAGACTGCCGGTATTTGATTTGAATGAATATGACTATTCCTGGCTGCGTCATTCCGTCATTCATCCTGAACTGATTTATCGATATCGTGTTGTTCCGTTAAAATGCGAAAATAATATTTTATGCCTGGGTATCACAGACCCAACCAACCAGGATGCCATCGCTGCGATAGCATTTCACACCGGTTTGCGTATCCAGCCCTATCTGGTATCTGAAACCGGTCTGGATAGAATTATCAACCGGCACTGCCAATCCATATTATTAACATCACAACTTGAATCGGCATTAGCAAAAATTTCACCTGTCGAAGAAAAATCATCGCAGTACGAAATCACAGAAAATGACGACGGCCCGGTCAGCGAATTCGTGCAGTGCCTCATACGTGATGCGCTAGAAAATCAAGTTTCGGATATTCATATCGAACCCTACCATCAGCATTGCCGGATTCGTTTTCGCCGTAACGGCTTGCTCTATGCCGCCGCAGACACACCACCGCATCTCGCCGCGCGAATTATCACCCGCCTGAAAATCATGGCCGGATTGAATATCGCAGAACGCCGGCTGCCGCAAGACGGCCGTCTATACCTGCGTGAAAGCCGGGTTGATATCCGTCTCAACACATGCCCAACACTGCACGGAGAAAAACTTGTGCTTCGTATTCTGGATGCAAATATCAATCTCGATATCACCAGACTCGGCATGCAAAGAGCGCAAACAGAATTATTCCTTTCCCGGCTCAACCAGCCGCAGGGTTTGATACTGGTCACCGGGCCCACTGGCAGCGGCAAGACTGTAACGCTGTATTCTGCCCTGCATCATCTGAATCAGATTGAAAAAAATATTTCATCGGTAGAAGACCCGGTTGAGATTGAATTACCAGGCGTCAATCAAATCAATATCAATCCACGCATCGGCCTAGATTTTGCAGCAGTGCTGCGTACCCTGCTGCGTCAGGATCCTGACATTATCATGGTCGGTGAAATCCGTGATATTGAAACAGCAACCATTGCCATGCAAGCTGCGCAGACCGGACACCTGGTTTTATCCACCCTGCACACCAACAATGCGGCAGAAACCATTATCCGGCTGCAATCCATGGGAATTTCAGCGTGCCACTTTATTACATCGGTATCGCTCATCATGGCGCAACGTCTGATACGCAAACTTTGCCAGCATTGCAAACAGCCTGACAGTACTTCATCCCGCTTGCTCGACAAACAATTGCCTGACCCTCCGCACACCATTTATCGGGCACACGGCTGCGAGCATTGTCATCAGGGATATCAGGGGAGAACAGGCATATTTGAACTTATCCCTATCACCGACAAAATCGCGCAATGCATTCAATCGCCTGCAAGCAGTATGGACATACAATCCATCATCCGGGATGAGAAGTGGATGCTGCTATGGGAAGCCGGCCTTGATGCCGTCAAATCCGGCATCACCAGCTATGCCGAGTTATTGCGCGTTGCTGGCAGCCAACGTTGATACACAGAATACCTAATGGTATTTCCATTCCGGAGATCCTTTCCAGCAGGCTTTAAATCCATCTGCCTTTCCACACAAACGATCAATTAACACGGGCATGTCTAAATGGGGCGACGACCTGATTACTTAAAAATACAATCCCCGCTGTTTTTCCTGAGAAACTATCGGGCTGTCACTCCATTTGATATCACTATCCTGTTACGGCAGCTTGCCACACTGATCACTGCCGGCATTCCTGTTATTAAAAGCCTTGAAATCATGGAAAAAGGCCAGGCAAAACTCGCGCTACAGTTACTGCTTGATTCAATCAGACGGGAGATATTGACCGGCAAGGATTTGTCGGCCTGTTTGCGGCTGCATCCGCAGTATTTTGATGATATGACTTGTCAGTTGGTCAAGGTCGGTGAACACACAGGAAAACTGGACACCATGTTAGGCATGATTGCCAAATACAAGGAAAACAATCTCGCATTCATAAAACGGATCCGACAGGCATTTTTTTATCCGGGCATGATTACAGGCGTCGCAGTCATCGTGACGATCTGCATGTTCATGTTCGTTATTCCGCGTTTTGCCGAGTTGTTCAGCGAAGCAAAAGTCCGGTTACCACTTCTGACCCGCTGGATATTTTATCTTTCGGACATATTACAACACGCAGCACGTAACGCCGGTATACTCATACTCGTCATCATCAGCATGGCATTGATTCCTAACCGGTATACCCAGTTGATCAAAAACCGCAGCAAAAAAATTTTCCTGCGTTTGCCCATCGTCTATCCTTGCCTGCAAAAAGTCACGCTGGCTCGCTTTGCACGAACACTGGCCATCGCCTTTGCCGCCGGCATCCCTGTCAATGACGCGCTGCGACTGACCCGGCATGCCGCTGGAAACCCTGAATTCTCTGCCCTGATCATGCGGCTGCATCATCGCATTAACTCTGGTTTACAGCTTCACCAGGCCATGGAAACCCTGCCAGGTTTCCCGGATCTGATGATCCAGATGGTAAAAATTGGCGAAGAATCAGGGATGCTAGAACCCATGTTAAACAAGATGGCTGACTTTCTTGAGTCCGACATTAACCACATGGTTACCCTGCTCAACCAGCTGCTTGAACCCTTGATTATGCTGATGCTTGGTGTTCTAATCGGTGGATTAGTGATTGGCATGTATTTACCCATATTCAAATTAGGAAGCGTATTATAACCATGGACATTTTGCAGTTTTTTGCCGCTAATCCTGATATTTTCCTGCTCGTAATCGCATTTTTTTCCCTTTTTATTGGCAGTTTTCTCAATGTCGTCATATACCGCCTGCCGCGCATGATGGAACAGAACTGGAGCGAGGAATGCCGAATTTATCTCGGCCTGAAACCGCATACCGATGCAGAAAAATTGAGTCTCTATCTTCCCTTTTCACATTGTCCGCGCTGCAAGAAAGTCATACGTCCATGGCACAACATACCCATTGTGAGCTTTCTCTGGCTGCGCGGTAAATGCGCCTATTGCAAAGCTCACATTTCCTTACGCTATCCCCTGGTCGAAGGCTTGACCTGTATTGCCTCAGTCTATGTCGCCTGGAAATTCGGTTTCACCTGGCAAACGCTAGCGGCGCTATTATTCACCTGGATATGCATCTGCCTTACTTTTATCGATCTCGACTTCCATCTTTTGCCAGATGAATTAACGCTAGGATTATTATGGCTGGGATTATTCTTCAGTATTTTCGATCTGTTTATCGGCAGCCATGACGCAATCATTGGCGCATTAGCCGGCTATCTGCTGTTTGCAGGCATACAAGTCATCTTTGGATGGGTAACTGGCAAAACCGGTATGGGACAGGGTGATTACAAATTCCTGGCTGCTCTGGGGGCATATCTCGGCTGGCAGCTGCTACCTCTTATCATTTTACTTTCATCAATCAGCGGCGTGATATTTGCCCTGACATATATGGCCATCAAAAGGCACTTTAAAAGCACGCCTCTCCCATTCGGCCCTTATCTGGCAGTTGCCGGCTGGATTGCGTTATTGTGGGGCAGCGAAATCATGCAATATTATTTACAGGTCGTCTAAGCGCTTTCTCAAATCCAGGGTAACCGTATCCACGTATTTCATAGTAAAATAATAATAATGAAATGAGGGATACACACGATGCTAGTAGTTGGATTAACCGGCGGCATAGGATCAGGCAAATCATCGGTAGCACGATTATTCGCAGAGCGGGGCGTACCGATTATCGATGCAGATGTGGCCGCACGCGAAGTAACCACACCAGAAAAACCTGCTTTTGCCAGTATAGTAAAACACTTTGGCAATGACGTTGTATTGCCAAACGGAACACTGGATCGGGCAAAATTACGTCATATTATTTTTAATGATTCAAAACAGCGTCTCTGGCTGGAAAAACTGCTTCACCCTTTGATTCGTGATGAAATGAAAAAGCAAATAGACAGCCTATCAGCCCCTTACGCTGTTGCTGTTATTCCACTTTTACTCGAAGTCGAATTCTATTCATTTATTAACAGAATCCTTGTCGTCGATGCACCCGAATCCGCACAAATTGAGCGTGTCATGATGCGTGACAAGACATCCCGAGCTGATATTGAAGAAATCCTCAAAAGCCAAGCCAGCCGTAAGGACCGAAAAGCCAAAGCACACGACATTATTCTCAACGACGGTGTACCTGATGACCTGATTCCTCAGGTAGATAAGCTGCATCAGCTTTATCTGCAAATGAGCAAGACAAAATAGAATATGAGGGTCAGGCTTGGCTTGTTGACCTGTTTATGCATCTTCAATAAATCAACAAGCCAAGCCTGACCCTCAATTCAATTAGAAACAAGAGTGTTTCTGTTTGTATTCTTCAGGTGTGCAAAAAACAATGGACCGTGTGTTCCAGCTATATGCTATGCCCTTACCTACATAGCCATGGAATTTTACCGTGTTATCCACGAGTTCAACACCAAAAAATGCGCTATGACTATTACTATCTTCGGCGCGGATATAAGCTTCCTTTTGCAAATCAGCCACTTTTGATCCGATTTGATCACCCGTCGCCAGGCTAAAAGTCTGCGGCAAATCCGGGAGCAACTCAGGATTAGTTCCAACCGTATAAGTCAAAGATTTATCAAAATGGTTGATGATGACCAAATCGGTTACTTTTTTTGCCTGCGCAGAAAAGGGCACTAAAACAGCTAATGAAACAACAGTACCAGAAACGATCCCATGCAGTAATGCCTTCATGACTACTCCTTCTTATTACATAAAAAAACCTCACCTATCATCCGAGTGTACCTCGTATTTCAGCGATAACAAGATGAAAATTTTTGATTTATTTATCAATAAACCCTGTCCATTTTCAAATCAAATCATGTTATCATTCAGTCGGGATACATTATATGGTCAGCAGTCGCATGAATGAGACTATCATCTATGACCATCCGCTAAACGAAGTCATTCGCGTATGTTTACGGCTGGAACAATTATTTCAGCAAATCGATCACCAGCTGAGTGATATGTCGATATTGGGTACGCGTAACCTGATCAACTTCATCATTAATGTCTTGCATATCCTTGACCGCCCAGACCTTAAAGCCAAACTGGCAAAAGAGTTAAGCATACTGCTCACCAGTCTGCAGCGTTATGGCAACCAGCCTGACCTTGATGCCGCGAAATTTGCAGCCCTAACCCAGCAGCTGGATGACCTTTCCAGGGCATTGATTGATAGCAGTGGTAAAATTGGACAACGATTGCGAGATATCGAATTATTGAATAATTTGCGCATGCATCTTGCCAGTCCCGGCGGAGGCTGCAGCTTTGACATTCCTATCTTTCACTACTGGCTGCAACAATCAGTCGATGTGCGGAAATCAGCCATTCATGAATGGCTGAGTGATTTTAGCCAAATCCGGAACGCTGTCGCACTGGTTCTAGAATTGGTCCGTAATAATGCCCGAATCGAACAAAAAAATGCTGTGCATGGTTTTCACCAGGAATTACTTGATCCGCAATCCAATTTACGCATGATACGGATCGGAATTGCAAAAAATATCGCGGCTTATCCTGAAATCAGTATCGGCCGGCATTTTTTCAGTGTGCGGTTTTTCTCGCCGCTTATTGAAAAAAGACCGACGCAATACACAGAAAATCTGAGTTTCTGGGTCGCTTACTGCAATTCATGACTGAGAAAAGATAAGTACTCTGGATTCAACCATGACAACTAAAAAAGAAAACATCTCGTGTCCGGTTTGCGGCAAAAAAGGTACGTGGACAACAGACAATTCATATCGCCCTTTTTGCTCCAGCCGCTGTAAATTAATTGATCTTGGTGACTGGGCTGCAGAAAAGCACCGCGTGCCTGGTGAACCGGCGAACAACCAGCAGGAACCTGAAGATAAAGACGAAGAATAATATCCTGCGCTTGATGCGCAGGACCCGGAAGACTGCAAAATCAACCTGAAACTACACCAGAGAATTCACGCCATTTTTTTGCTTTAGTTCCTGAGTTTGAGAACTGGTGTCAGTTTGCGCAACATGCCTGGTATCAGCTACGCTCTGTTCAAATATTGTCAATTTGTTCTGATAGTTTGAAGGTGTCTTATCCTGGCACAGCAAAACGCGTTCCTGTTTGAATCTTTCAATGTCCATATCCTCTATGGCATCGATAACAGGCTTGGTTTCTTCATCATGACCAGACAATGCGGCGATTCGCAACACACTCTCATAATAATTAAAATCGATTTGGCCTTTGCCCTCCAATGCAAGAATTGCGCCTTTTTGCATTGCAGCCATATCATCTGTCTTGACATCTTTTAATCTGGGTAAATTGCCTTCATACGGCCAGAACTCAATAACAACATTGTCTGGTATAAGATCACAGTGTTTGCTAAAAATGGTGACCAGGGCTTCATAGATATCTTCCCTATCCTCAAAAAAGGCGATTGTAATCTTGTCATTACTGAACTTGCCCGCAATGTGATGCATCATTGCATAAAGCAACGAAAACTTCCTGCGATCGAAGACATAATCGCTATGGTTGATCTCATCGGTATCTTCTTCCCGCTTGAGTTCTGCGGCAACAGCTTCGAGTATCAGAGCGAAACTTGCGCCTGGCTTTAAGTCACCGTAAATATCCGCCAGCAAAAACATATCCAGAACACACTTGGCCGGATAGTCTTCCCGGCCTAGCAATTCATTGAATCTCTCCTTGATGGCAACTAGTGCGGGGCAAAACAAGCCTGTGCCGTTTTCTTCACTATTCCCTTCGTCATATACGAAGGACTGACGGTTTGATGCGCTCAGCAAGATGAAATTCTGATAGCGTTCTCTTATAACACGGTCTTTGAGTTCATTGATAAACGGCTTGTTCGCCGCGAACAAAAGCGCATCCAGCAGCTGTTTGCCCTCTTCACCCAGATTCAGAATAAATTTTCGGTAATTAAGCTTGATACTCGCTAACAGCTCTTCAATCTTTTCTTCGTTTAATCCTTCCAGCGAAGCATAACCGTAATTCTTAAGTACCTGAACAACCACATTATGCTGGGCAGGGATATTAACCATCCTGACTGGTTCACCTTCTGTGTATTGTGGAATCTCCAGCACTTCTCTTTTGATTTCAGCCAATTTTTCTTTCACCAACAATTCGCTTTTGAGAAGAGATTCGGGATTACGGCCATATTGAAGAAAAAAATCACCATATTTTGCAATGATGTGTAAAAACAGCCAATCCCAGTACGGGTTAAACACACAGCCATCTGCGTCAGTAAAAGCAACCAGCGTTTGATTTCGTTGCATAAGGATATCCTGTATCGGATTATCAAAGAGTTAAACTGAACCGATAATTTTAACAATCAATGCTTAAAGAAGACTTAACCTGGATTTGCCGCATTTTATCAGCTTTTATTGATTATGCTGGGGGATGTGCCTATCTGACTGCCATGCTCGGTGACGATACCCGGTGAGCCCGTCATCACAGTCAAGTCATCCAGCGGTAATGCGGGCTCTTTCGTGACTGGATGCCAGAGATTCAAATTACCCTCGTAAATGGATTTACTGTCTGACACCATGGAATCTGTCTTTGTAACACACGAGCGGCGCTGCAAGTAGTCAGCCACATTCAACTGATTAGCTGCATCAAATGATTCATTCAAATCCTTCAGGTTATGGCCGCACATGATTGCCATCAACCGGATATTCTGCTGGTAAAAATGATCAATGCTGCCCTTCCCTGTTATGGTGGCGACAGGCGTCCTGGTCAGCTCACCGTCATAATGAAACAACCTGATTGTCATCCCGGCAGGAAGCAGCTGAGGATATTGGCCTAATACTTTTGCCAGCGATTCGAGAATTGGTATTTCATTATCAAAAATATTAATCGTCACATCAGCTTGTTCCGGGTTGATCTGCAATGCTTTCAGCACATGAATCATGGCATCGTGCGCAAGTGCGTAGACAACCGTGAGCTTGGTCTTGTCGTAAATATAGCAGGCATGATCAAGATGCACTGGTTTCTTGCCGGTTCGCTTCGTGAGTTCTTCCACTACTTTCCGGAAACTGACACCGCGCTCAAAATAGCTGTATTCAACTTCATCTTTGGAATTGAATTTCGCATGTCCATAAACATCGCCCATGCTGAATTCACTAACGCTGCAAGTGATGCCGTATGATTTCAACTGTTGATTAAAATACTCGGTCAAATCCAGCATGCTCAGATAAATCGAAGCGGTTGCATTCTGCTCCATGCCTGCATGATCATGAATATATGATTGCCGATTGGTAGACATGGTCACAACCAGATGTTTTATTTCTTCAATAACGGACTGTCTGGATAAATACAATATCAAGTCCTCGTTAGCCCGGTAAAAAATCTGCTTCATTATCAGCGGACTCAATTTATCCAGACAGCCAATAAATTCAGAAAGTATTTTTATTTCCGCATGTTTTTTCTGGAATCCTGGTATAAAAGGGCTTAACTTGCCGTAGACGTCTTTAATGCGTTTTTTTAACGCCGGATTCTGGATTTCCTGTTCAGCAAACGACATGGTTTCCGCATCGTTAAGCATATTGATGACCTGGATACGTAAATAATCCTCATCACATTCTGTGTGCTTTTTTTTGTAAGAGGACAAAAAATCGTAGTATTTATCAATAATCTTGCCAAGGAGACGCGTATACTTTTTCAGGCTGAACAAACACCCATCTGCATCGAATGCATCGAATCTCACACGCGTCAGGGACATATGGGAGGCTCCGGAAATTCAATAAACTCTATTTTCTATTCATGACTTCCATCACCGCCTCGGATATGCAGCTGGCGGAATCCGTTCGTAACTCTTTGTGGAGCTGCGTGAATTTACTTTCCAGCGCATGCACCTTTTCAGGATGGTCCAGATAATCGAGAATATGTTCGCATATTGTTTCTGGTCTGGCTGCATCCTGAATCAATTCAGGTACCAATAATTGATTGCCAAGAAGATTAGGCAATCCAGCGAATGGTGTTTTGACAAGCAGCCTGGCTAATTGATAGGTAAAACGCGACATGCGATAAGCGATAATCATCGGCTTTTTAAACAACATAGTTTCGAGGGTCGCTGTGCCTGACGTTACCACCACCACATCAGCTGCTGCCATGATGTCCTGTGAACGTCTGGTAAAGAATTGTAACGGCAAATCCGGTGTAAACTGCTTGAAGCTCTCATAAAATTCCTGGTAACGCTGCTCATTTACATGGGCTGTCAGGAAACGCAGATTGGGACGTTGCTGCCAGGCCAGCTTTGCGGCTCGCAAAAATGGCTCCGCCATAAATTTGATTTCCTGACGCCTGCTGCCTGGCAGTAATGCGACATAGGTCGCATTCTCATCAATGCATAATGCACGGCGGGCGGCAATCTTGTCAGGATGCAGGGGTATTTGTTCAGCCAACGGATGCCCCACGTAACGGACGGGCACTTGATGCTGCTCGTAAAATTTTGCTTCAAACGGCAATAATGTCAGCATCAAGTCCACCGCCTTTGCGATTTTATGCACCCGGTATTGCCGCCATGCCCACACACTGGGGCTGACGTAATGAACAACAGGAATCCCTGCCTGGCGCAATTTTAATTCCAGCCCGATATTGAAGTCTGGCGCATCAATGCCGATAAAAACATCTGGCGGGTTCCTGGTGAAATGTTTGTATAAATCATGGCGCAGTTTGATCAGATCAGGCAGGCGGAACAATGGTTCGACAATACCCATGACGGCGAGACGCTCGATATCAAAAAGACTCTCGCACCCGGCAGCAATCATTGCCGGACCGCCGATTCCTTCAATTTTCAGGTTGGGATACCGTTCACGTAACGAATGAATTAACTTGGCACCAAGCAAGTCACCTGATGCTTCACCAGCCAGAATGCCTATTCGCTTCGTTTCCTGATTATTCACGTTTACCCCTGGAATCGCTCTATGCCCTGGAAAAAAGTGGCGGCAGCGTCCTAACGCACTATTCCGATATTGGATGTCTCAATAAACTGAATGAGCTGATGTATTTCAGGCGTCTGCATCTTTTGTAATTCTTCGATTGCCTTGGCAACCGTTAATCCATTGCGATAAATGATTTTATACGCACGGCGAAGTTCAGTTAAAACCTCTTCTGCGAATCCGCGCCGCTGCAATCCAACCGTATTCAAGCCAAACGGTTTTGCATAATAGCCAGACACTTTGACAAATGGCGGGACGTCCTTGATAACAACCGAGTTTGTGGCAATAAACCCATGTGCACCAACACGGCAACGCTGAAACACGCCTGAAAATCCGCCAAGAATAACATAATCCTCAATGACAGCATGTCCTGCCAATGAGGCGTTGTTTGAAAAAATAGTATGATTGCCAACAACGCAATCATGGGCGATATGCACATATGCCATAAAAAGATTGTCATTGCCGATTTTGGTGACAACTTTGTCTTGCGCAGTACCACGGTTAAATGTGCAGAATTCACGTATGGTATTGCCGTCACCAATCTCGAGATACGTTTTCTCACCCTTGAATTTCAGATCCTGCGGCATTTCGCCGATTGAGGAAAACTGGAAAATCCTGTTATCGCGTCCGATTCTGGTTGGACCCTGAATGACAACATGCGGCCCAATCCATGTGCCTTCACCAATTTCAACATCAGCGCCAATCACTGAATAAGGACCAATGTGAACGTTATTCGCAATTTTTGCAGAAGGATCGATTATCGCCGTATTATGGATCACAGACTTAGCCTCTTTGTTTTTGTGCACTCATGAATTCTGCCGAACATGCCAGCTCATCGCCTACATAGGCAGAACCCTCAAGCTTCCAGATTTCACGTTTGGAACGAAGAACTTTTACCTCCAGCCGCAGCTGGTCACCTGGCTCGACAACACGGCGAAACCGCGCATTATCAATGCCGGCGAAATAATAAAGCGTTCCATCACTGGGGGAACTGTTCGTTGATTTGTAAGCGAGCACACCCCCGGCCTGTGCCATTGCCTCGAGAATCAACACGCCTGGCATCACGGGACGGTTAGGGAAATGTCCAGTAAAAAACGCTTCATTCATGGTCACATTTTTCAGGGCGACAAGCGATTTCCCCATATCTATTTCCAGCACTCTGTCAATCAGCAGGAAGGGATAACGATGCGGTAAAAATTTTAATATCTCATGTATGTCCATGACCATTATTCTTTTCTCTCTTTTAGGGCTGCTTCCAGATCTTTTACACGCTGCATTAAATTTTCCAGTCGGTGGAACCTGGCATTGTTCTTGCGGAATTCATGATTGGGCACTGCACCAACAATACCGGAAGAATAAATACCCGGCTCATGTATGGATTTTGTCACCGCAGTCATACCTGTAATCATGACATTATCACCGATGCTGATATGACCAGCGAAACAGGTTGCTCCGCCTACCATACAATTTTTGCCAATCACGGTGCTGCCGGCGATTGCGACACATCCCGCGATAATAGTATTCGCGCCAATATGCACGTTGTGGCCAACCTGAATCAGGTTATCCAGCTTAACGCCATCTTCAATCACCGTGTTTTCGATCGCACCGCGATCAATGGTCGTATTCGCACCAATATCAACATCATCACCGATGATCACACTGCCAAGCTGCGGAACCTTGTGCCAGACACCTTTCTGATTGGCAAAACCAAAGCCATCACTTCCGATCACAGCGCCGCTGGCAATGCGTGAACGCTTACCAATTTTAACCTTGCTATAGAGGGTAACGCGTGCATCCAGAATAGTGGATTCATCAATTTCAACATGATCCGCAATGATACAGCCGGGACCTATCACCACATTCGCTGCAATTTTCACATGGCTGCCAATCACGCAGTTCGCGTTGATCACAGCGGAAGAATCAATTTGGGAATCATTGCCCACAACCACAGTCGGATGAATGCCTGTGACTACTTCAGATTGGTCTGCAAAATAGCCGGCAATTTTCGCATACGTAAAATACGGATTACGACTGATAATGGCATTCACCGCACATGCTTCAGCATCGTTTTCCGTAAGAATGACTGCCGAGGCCTGCGTGGTCGCAAGATGTTTTCGATAAAGTGAATTCGTGAGAAAGGTTATGTGACCCGGCTGCGACTGCTGTATAGGGCTTATCCCGCTTATCAGACAATCAGGGTCGCCTTTAATGGTAACATCCAGACCGTTAATCAATTCCGATAATTTATACTGAGACTTTTTTGATGAATTCATGACTACAAGTTTATTCACTAGATGCCGGCTTTTGCTGGGACCAAAACTAGCGCGACAAATCCAAATATTAAAAAAGCAAATCTCCCCCATAAAGGGGGAGATTTGATCAACCTTTGTAAAACGACTTACTTTTTAGCGTTGAATTGCTTTGCAACATCGCTGGTAATATCGTTTCCGCTGCCAGCAAAAATGACAGCCTGAGAATCAAGCACCAAAGCATAATTCTGGGATTTTGCAATGGAAGCAACGATACCGTTCAGATCACTCAGAATACCTTGCATGATTTTGTTTTGTTCTTTCTGCAGATCCTGCTGGTAAGCCACCACCTGTTTTACGAGATCAGCTCTGTCAGCAGCGATTTTCTTCTGCATGGCATCCTTGTCTTTCTGGCTCATTGTTGGTGATTCTTTTTTGAACTTATCTAATTCATCCTGCAGAGCCTTTTGTTCATCGCCAATTTTAGCCTGACGGTTTTTGAATTCACCTTCGAGTTTCTTGCTGAGCTCGGCGACGCGTGGTGATTGCTGCAATACTTGCTGAACATTCACAACCGCTAACTTTAATCCAGCTGGTGCTGCTGTGTCCGCTGCAAAACCGGTTCCAGCACTTGCGGCAATCAAAAGTGCACCCACCAAAATGCCAAATTTTTTCACGATCTTCATGATATTCTCCAAAATAAAATTAATTACTACAGTTCCCTTTTCTACCAAAACCCCAATACCATACCCATCTGACAAAACAGAAGCAATGATGCCATGTTTATCAGAAATTCGCACCTAGAGCAAACTGGAATGTTTCACGTTCATCATGTTTGCGCAAGTTAAGCGGCTGAGCCAGACTGAGTTCAATCGGACCGAACGGCGTCAGCCAATCCGCCTCGATACCCGCCGAATAACGCAGCGGGCCAGAGTTGGTGCTTTGACCACCAAAACTTATATTATTCAATGAGCTATAGACGTTGCCAGCATCAAGGAACGCGCTGGTACGCAAGCTGTCCGAAATAAAGTTCGGGAAAATCAAGCTAACACTGCCGTCGACCAGCATATTAGCACCAAATGGGTGATAATTCGAATCTTTTGGTCCCAGACTGTAACCCTGATAACCGCGAACGGTATCAATGCCGCCTGCATAATAATTCTTGAAGAAAGGAAAATCACGCGCGCCATGGAAACCGCTACCATAGCCAAGATTTGCCTTGCCCAGAAGAATGAATTGGCTATAAATGGGCTGATAGAATTTACCAGCATAATTGAGTGTATAAAAACTGACCGAACCTTTGTCCAACGGAGCATATGCATCCAAAAAGAGTGACTGAATGGAACCGCTGGTAGGGAAAATGGCCTTATCCCGGCTGTCACGCGAAATACCCAGTTTGAAATCAGCTTCCTGGAAATGCCGGCTATGGCGGTTAATGTAAGTATTGACCTGATTTGAGACCTTGCCAGGTATCAGATTGACCAACACGTTCTGATAACTCACCCCTGCAAGCAACCGGCTGATAGCCCGGCGCTCCTGACCTATAGGTATACCGTACAATACGCCCATATTATATTCATTGCTGGTATAACCCGCATCCACACCAGCACCGCCTGGGTCAACTCGTGACAGCGAGAGGTTAAAGCTGCGGCTGATACCATCTTCCGTGTAATACGGATTGGTATAATCAATGCCATAGAACTGTTCATATTTGCTGCGCGAGAAATTAATACCCAGCGTATTGCCTGTGCCAAAAAAGTTTTTCTGGTTCAACCCTGCGCCAAGTATCACACGATAAACCTGTGAATAACCGACCTTGAACGATGCCTGTGCTGAGTTGTCTTCTTTAACCTTGTAATTGACATCCACCTGGTCATCGACACCTGGTACCGGCTTGACTGACATTTCAGCTTCTTTGATATACGGCAGCAATAACAGGCGCTGCTTGGATTCATCCAGCCTGGATGTGGATGCCGGAGCAGCTTCCATCTGTTGAACTTCACGACGCAAGACAACATCGTTCGTGCGTGTGTTATCCGAGAATGTCACTTGTCTGACATAAGCACGCTTGCCGGATTTGATGTCAAACACCAGCGCAACCTGATGCATATTCTCATTTACCTGCGGACGCACAGAAATGCTTGCGAACATATAACCTTTTTCGCCGTACACTTTTGTGATCGATTTCTCGGTATCCAGCACTTTTTGTCGAGAGAATGTTTCGCCAGGCTTGATGAGAACATATTTCATCAATTCATCGCGCGGCATCAACAAGTCGCCAGCGAGATCAACACGGTCAACAGTATATTTCTGGCCTTCTGAGACAACTATCGTCACATAGACAGATTTCCTGTCCGGCGTGACTTGCGCCTGGGCTGATTTCACCTCAAACCGCAAATAACCATGGTCCATGTAATAACCACGAATCTTCTCAACACTCGATTCGAGTTTTTCTTCAGAATAGCGATCCGTCTGGGTGATAAATGTGGTCAGACCAGAAGTAGTAAGATCCATTTGCTTGATGAGTGTACTCTCATCGAAAACATGATTGCCTATAATGGAAATACGGCGGACTTTGGCAACCAGGCCTTCAGAAATATCTATTTTGACCAAAACACGATTGCGCGACATGGGCGTGACATTGACATCAACTCGCGCATTATAACGTCCAAGCTGATAATACTGGTTCAAAAGACTTTGTTTGATTTTATCCAGCACTGCGGCGTTATAGACACGGCCTTCAGCAACATCCAGCGACTTCATTACGGTTGTTAACTTGTCAGTTGGAATAATGGAGTTGCCAGTGATTTTTAACTGGCCAATTGTTGGGCGCTCAACAACATGGATGATTAATGTATTGTCTTCTTTCGAGAGTGTCACCTGGTCAAAAAAACCTGTTTGATACAATGCCCTGAGAATGTCCGCCGTTTTGCCTGGCTGTAACGTCTGACCACGTTTGATAGGAAGATAACTTTCAGCGGTTGCCGGTGTAACACGCTGTAATCCCTGGAATTCAATCCGTTTGACCACGAAAGATTGCTGGGCCCAGGCACTGCTGCCAACCAGCAGCTGTGATATCAAGATTAAAGATGCTATTTTTTTCTTCATTGTATTTATGTTTTTGCAATCATTGCCAATATTGGAGCCGCTAATTATCTTGGCTTTTGAATTTAAAATCCAGTTCTTTTCAACTGGCCCATTTTATATCAAGAGAACAGCCGGGATTAATCCAGATACATTCCCAGCAACAACCCGCCCATTACAAAAACAGGTGCAGCGGCCGTCAAACTATCAATTCTGTCCAACAATCCGCCATGTCCAGGGAAAATATTTCCCGAATCCTTCAATCCACACTGGCGTTTCATCATACTCTCAAATAAATCGCCGACAACTGAAAACATGACTGTGATAATGGAAAGCGCAATTGCCCAAGGCCACATCGCCGGCGGTATCTGGCAGAGAATCAATGCGGCAACAGCAATAATCGTGCAAAAAATAATTGCCCCCAGAAAACCCTGCACACTTTTCCCAGGACTAACATGGGGTGCCAGTTTGGTTTTGCCCCATCTCTTTCCTGTAAAATATGCCGCGGAATCCGCTCCCCAGATGAGGACAAACAGAAATAACAATGTATAAATGCCATCGTTTTGATTACGAATATAATTGATTGCAGCCCAGCACGGACTTAGTACAACTATTCCCATCAGACCTCGCCAAAAAACACCACTTCCCCACCAGCTGCTGCAGCGCGGATACAGAACGACAAGCATGAATGCAAATATCCACCAAATTGAGCTGACGATAAAAATGAGTGCGACCGGAACAATAATCATCCAGGAAAGAACGAATGCGATCACCAGCAGATACAAAACACGCTGGGAAGTTTTTTGCAGCCCCATCAGGTTAGACCATTCCCAGGCACCAACCAGAGTAATAATGGCTGTCATGACGCAAAACGGTGCTGGCGGGAGGTAAAACAAGACAAGAAGAGTGATTGGAATCAGAATAGCCGCGGTGATTATGCGTTGTTTGAGCATGCTTCTCTATCCCTGTCTTTGGTCAACTCATTTAATTGTTCGCCGCTGTATCCAAATCGGCGCTCACGGTCTGCATAATGACGCAACGCTTTTTCCAGTTCTGCTTCATCAAAGTCTGGCCATAGTGTATTAGTAAAATAAAGCTCCGAATAGGACAGCTGCCACAGCATAAAATTACTGATCCGCAATTCACCGCTGGTGCGTATGAACAAATCCGGATCGGGCAAATCCGCAAAAGAAAGCCTGCTGCTGATTGTTTCAGGAGTAATATCCGAACTGGTTAAATGCCCTGTTTCAATTTCTTTTGCCAGCCTGGTGACAGCCTGACAAATATCCCATTTACCGCCGTAGTCGGCGGCAATAATCAATACCATGCCTGTATTATTGCGTGTCAGTCTTTCCACTTCGCCGATTTTCCGGCATAGCTTTTCACTGAACCGCGTACGGTCACCAATAAAACGCAATTGAATATTATGTTCATGCAGCATGGCCACTTCGCGTTCCAGACCCGTAAGGAATAATTCCATTAAATAGCCGACTTCCTGCGCTGGACGGCGCCAGTTTTCGCTGCTGAATGCAAACAAGGACAGGACCTTGATATTGCGTTTTGCGCAATTACGTACAACTTGCCGTGCCGCTTCGACTCCGGAACGATGACCAGCAATACGCGGCATGAAACGTTGCTTGGCCCAACGACCATTTCCATCCATAATGATGGCGATATGCTGTGGCAAACTGGAACTCATTTCAAAACCTCGTCTTGCTTCGTTCTGTTGCGTTATCAACTCCGTGCCCGTTTGCACGGAGTCAACTGCTGGGTTATATCGCCATGAGATCGGCTTCTTTTGCCGTCGTCAGCTGATCCACTTCAGCAACAAACTTATCCGTCAGCTTCTGAACATCATCCGATAATCGACGTTCTTCATCTTCGGTAATTTCTTTCTTCTTCAACAATTCTTTCAATTCCGCATTCGCGTCGCGACGCAAATTACGAATGCTGACACGTGCTGTCTCAGCTTCGTTGCGCACCACTTTAATTAATTCCTTTCTTCTCTCTTCATTCAATGGCGGCATGGGTACACGAATAACTGTGCCAGCGGTAGCGGGATTGAGACCCAGGTCTGAATTCAGGATAGCTTTTTCAATGACGGACACCATGTTCTTTTCCCATGGAGTAATGGTCAAGGTACGCGCATCGGTTGCATTCACATTGGCTACCTGATTGAGTGGCATTTCATTGCCATAATAATCGACGCGGATATGATCCAGAATGCTTGGATGTGCGCGGCCTGTACGCAACTTTGCGATTTCAGCCTTGAATGAATCGATGCTTTTGCGCATTCGTGTTTCTGCGTCTTTAATAATTTTGTGCATGAGTTTATTCTCCGTTTTCAGCCATCCCCACTGAAAAACGCGGGAAGGCTTCGATTATTCATATGCGGTTTCACTGCGTGCCTTTATAGCCAGCACTATTGCATTTCGCTACGATGTCAGGCTATTCGGTGGCCTGTATCAAAGTCCCGATATCTTCGCCTAGCATGATACGCTTCAATGCGCCTTGCTTGTTCATATTAAAAACACGCAAAGGCAATCCATGATCCTGACACAATAAAATCGCTGTCAAATCCATCACGCCAAGACGTTTGCTGATCACTTCATTATAAGAAAGCTGATGATAACGTTCAGCTTGTGGATTTTTGATAGGATCATCATTGAAAACACCTTCCACCTTGGTTGCCTTGAGTACAATATCAGCGCCGATTTCAATACCACGTAATGCTGCAGCGGAATCTGTGGTGACCAATGGATTGCCCGTGCCTGCTGAAAGAATGACAACCTTGCCCTGCTGCAATTTATCCTGTGCCTTGGAACGATCATACTGATCAGAGATACTGGGCACGGCAAACGCAGACATCAGAGCCGTTGGAATGGATTTTTTTTCGAGTGCATCGCGTAATGCCAGTCCATTGATGACAGTAGCAAGCATGCCCATCTGGTCAGCAGAAATTCGATCGAATCCGGCGGCGCATAAGTCTGCGCCGCGGATCAGGTTTCCACCGCCAATGACCAAAGCAACCTGTACACCTAACTGTGTCGCTCCAGCAATTTCCTGTGCGATACGTGACAACTTGCTGGCATCAATTCCAAACAGATGATCGCCTTGCAGTGCTTCACCGCTGAGCTTGAGTAATATACGCCTGTATATTGGTTTTACAGATGCATCAGTTTCCATAATTTTTAGCTGCCTTGCACTTGTGACATGACTGCTTCTTTAAAATCTTCTGTCACTTTTTCAATTCCTTCACCCACTTCGAAACGATGGAAAGACAATACCTTTGCGCGATGCTTGTTGAGCAGGCTGCCAACAGTCACATCAGGATCCTTGACAAAAGGCTGTCCAGTAAGACTGACTTCATCCAGGTACTTCTTCAACCGGCCAAGCACCATTTTCTCGATGATTTCAGCTGGCTTGCCGCTGGTCGCAGCCTGAGCCATGTAAATTTCCTTTTCTTTCGCAACGATATCCTGGGGCACATTTTCAGGTGAAACAACAATAGGCTTGCTGGCTGCAATATGCATTGCGATATCACGGGCCAGATCCTTGTTATCGGTATCCAGCTCGACAATCACACCGATACGACTGCCGTGCAGATAAGTGCCGACAGACCCAGCAGAGGGATTGCTCAGTATAATGCGGCGAACCTGAACGTTTTCACCCACTTTGGAAACGAGTTCCTGACGGACTTCTTCCACCGTCTTGGAACCGTGACCCTGCAAAGGCAATGCAGAAAATTTGCTGACATCCTGCTCTTGTGAATGCAGGGCTGTTTCTGCAACCGCTTTCACGAATGAAGTAAAATTGGCGTCGCGAGCGACGAAGTCAGTTTCACTATTGACTTCCGCCATGACTGCCTGCTTGCCACCATCAATCATGACAATGGCGCCTTCCGCAGCGATACGACCGGCTTTTTTTCCAGCCTTGGTAATTCCCGCCTTGCGTAATTCTTCGATTGCACGCTCCATGTCACCGTTGCTGGCAGTGAGTGCCTTCTTGCATTCCATCATGCCTGCCCCGGTACGTTCGCGTAATTCTTTTACTTGAGAAGCTGAAATATTTGCTGTCATATCATTACCTCGTTACTTGCTTTGCTCATTTTCATCTGACTGATCATCTTCATCAGTGAGGTTGCTTTCAATCGCCGCTGCTTCAACTTCAATAAATTCATCAGCCGCTTCGCCACCGTCCAGCATGCTGGCACGTGCTTCCAGAATTACATCAGCAACACAGGATGCGAAGTACCGAATGGCACGAGTAGAGTCATCATTACCCGGGATAACATATGAGATACCGTCTGGATCATTGTTAGAGTCAACAATACCGACAACAGGAATGCCGAGACGATTTGCTTCACGAACAGCAATTTTCTCATGACCAACATCGACAACAAACAGCGCGTCTGGAATACCGCCCATGTTTTTGATACCGCCAAGGCTGCTCATTAACTTGTCTTTTTCACGTTCCAGGCCAAGGATTTCCTTCTTGGTGAGACGACCAAACTTGCCTGAATCAAACATGCTTTCCAGCTCCTTGAGACGCTTGATGGATTGACGAATGGTTTTGTAGTTCGTCAACATACCACCCAGCCATCTGCGATTCACGTAAGGCATTTTGCAGCGTTCTGCTTCCTGCTGGATAATATCCTGAGCAGCATACTTGGTACCAACGAAGAGAATCTTGCCCTTCTTGGCTGCGGTGCTGCTAATAAAATTCAGTGCATCCTGGAATAATGGCAGGGTTTTGCCGAGATCGATAATATGGATTTTGTTACGGGATCCATAAATATAAGCCCCCATTTTGGGGTTCCAGTAACGGGTTTGGTGGCCAAAATGTACGCCAGCTTTCAACATATCTTGAATAGATACTTGCATCTTTATTTCCTCTTTGGGTTAAGCCTCCGCCTATCCTGTCCGCCAACCCGGTCGTTAACCTGACAAGGCACCCGGCGAAAAGTTGAGATAAGCGTGTGGACTAAGTAATTTAAGTAGTTATTGCTTAATAAAGCACGTCTTTATACCATAGAACGCCAGCAATCAACAATATGCAGCATTACATATAGTATAGTAGGTAGTTCCAAAGAAGACGGCAGAACAGGCTTACGGTTGGATCAAGCCTCAAAGAATATGAATTTTAAGGTCAAAAATGACAGAAATCACCATCAAGAACAACGAAGATATTGAAAAAATGCGCATCGCAGGACGGTTGGCTGCTGAAGTCCTGGAGATGATAACTCCCTATGTAAAAGAAGGAGTTACGACTGATGAGCTGGATAAAATCTGCCACGATTATATAGTCAATGTCCAGCAGGCCATTCCAGCACCGCTCAACTATCACGGGTATCCCAAGTCAATCTGCACATCGGTCAATCACCAGGTATGCCATGGCATCCCCGGGCCCAGAAAGCTTAAGAACGGCGACATTGTCAATATTGATGTCACCGTACTGAAAGACGGTTACCATGGTGACACCAGTAAAATGTTTCTCATCGGCAAACCTTCGATACTGGCCGAGCGGCTGGTCAAAGTCACCCATGAATGCATGCTTCTCGGTATAGAACAAGTCAGACCGGGCGCGCATCTGGGCGATATTGGAGCAGCCATACAGGAACATGCCGAGAAAAACCGCTTCACAGTCGTGAGGGAGTATTGTGGACACGGGATCGGTAAAATATTTCATGAACCTCCCAATGTACTGCATTATGGCAAGCGCGGCACAGGTGACGAACTCAGGCCAGGAATGATTTTCACCATTGAACCCATGATCAATGCTGGTAAACGGGATGTCAAACTGTTACCGGACAACTGGACAGTGGTAACCAAGGATCATAGCCTCTCCGCTCAATGGGAACATACCATTCTGGTAACAGAATCAGGATATGAAATATTAACGCTGCGTGCCGAAGAACGAATATAAGCCTGGCGAAAATGCCGAACCAATTTGAACCCGCTTTAAAATTTCTAAAAAAGGAGAAACACATGTTCGAATTACCCAAATTACCTTATGCGATGGATGCCCTGCAGCCGCATATCTCGAAGGAAACCCTGGAATATCATTACGGCAAACACCACCAGGCCTATGTCAACAATCTGAATAATCTGACCAAAGATACTGAATTCGCCGGTAAATCCCTGGAAGAAATCATTATGAAAGCATCTGGCGGCATCTTTAATAACGCTGCCCAAGTGTGGAACCATACGTTTTACTGGAATTGTCTGACACCAAAAAGCGCTGGTGAACCCAATGGAAAACTGGCCGATGCCATAAAGAAAAAATTTGGCTCATTCGAAGAATTCAAAAAATTATTCAGTCAGTCAGCAACAACCCTGTTTGGTTCCGGCTGGACCTGGCTTGCCAAGAATGCCCAAGGTGAACTGGAAATCATGAACACCGGCAACGCGGGTCTGCCCATGAAAGATAACAAACAGGCATTGCTTACATGTGATGTGTGGGAACATGCCTATTACATTGATTACCGGAATGTCCGCGCCAGTTATGTGGAAAATTTCTGGAAAATCGTCAACTGGGATTTTGTCGCACAAAATTTTGCGTAACAAGCCGATTCAATTTGCAAAAATCCCTCTGGCATAAATGCCAGAGGGATTTACACTGAAAGCCATTTCTTAATTCAGTCTTTGTTCGGGTTTATCTTGATAGTGTTTTTCAACACGCTTGTTGATCGCTTCCACTGAAACACAATCCATTGCATCGATATATTGAAATGCCTCGCAGAAATCACTCAATTCCATACGCGAAGTCGAGCTATTGGACGTTTGCACCTTGACTTCCCATCCGGTTTCATCATGCTTGCTCTTGACATCGATGGATGACCGGCTGCCCTTGAGGAGCAGCTTGGACAGAAACGGCCTGTCTTCGCCATAGGGATTGCGCACCAGAACATATTTCCGCCTGGTCTCGGCATTATCTTCTACTCCCACAACAGCATATGCGTGCAAGGGAATAATACCGTCAGGCTGCTCAACTTTTTCGCCGCTGCTGACGGATACAGGATAATTATTCTCAAGACGCTTTTTCAGATTTACAAATAATTCCAGCGCATCGTAAGAGTAGTGATGTGAAAACTTTGGCCCAGGCAAAATATGATTATTCGTAACCCAGTCCTTTACTTGCTTGACCGCTGATTCAACTTCCACTTCAACCGGATGCTGCTTCAGGAATTCCGTGAAGTGATGCAGACAAACTGGATGCTGATGAGTAATTACCTCCTTCCAGGCGACTCTTTTATTTTTGATCCATGCTTTCCATAAATTAAATAACTGTTTGTCCTTGTTAAACACCAGTTCATAAATACGTTCCTGAATATTCTTTGGCGTTTGATCGCTGAGCCGCATCAGTTCATGAAATGCATAGATACCGTTACCGTCTATATAAGTATTCATCGTAGACAAAGGCGACCTGGCTTGCACCGGGAATGAGCAATACCCTTCAAAATTTGAATAATTGGTTGCGCCTGTGAGCGCTTCGATCACTTTTTCAGTATGGCCCTTGTCGAGAACAGAATATTTACCGCCGCGAAACATCGCGTATGCTTTTTCAATGAGTTTCACCCATAATGCGCCGGAACTTAAAATACCAAAATTCGTTGGCACGGATTTTTCCACAGCAAGAAAATGCGGCTTTCGATAATCATCAAAAAACCTGACAATGACATGGTCTCCCATATCCTTGATCATGCTTCGGATGATTTTGTTGCCGTCCGGGAGTGCCACAATGGCAGCAAGAGCAGCTAAAAGATAACAGTCTCCGGTAAAACCGCCCTGCTTGATGTCATGGATGGAAGGATCTCCGGCAAAAACATCTTCATTTATCATCACATGATTTATACTTCTGAACATGGACGTGCCTTCAGGATTTTTACCTTTGATGATTTCTGCCTCGGCAGGAATCATCAGGCTACCTTTTGGGGACTTTTCATCCGTGTTTGATTTTGTCAAATTTGACATTTCTTCATCTTTTTCTGATTCTGTGAAAGATGATTTAAAAACACTGAAATTTCTAAAAGCCATGATAGTTGTTTCTTGTGCAATTGAATGAGCAACTATCTTATCATAGTCATTCTTAGGGTAAGCTTATTACTAAAAGCACTTATTTATAAATGACTTACAGAGGACTCTCCCAAAATGTCAGACAGTATAGATGTTAATGAATTAAAAACTCTCTTACAGCAATTTGCAGACGCCAGAGACTGGAACCAGTTTCATACCCCAAAAAATTTATCCATGGCACTGGCTGGCGAATCGGGGGAATTGCTGGAAATATTCCAGTGGATGTCTGACAGTGAATCCCTGTCTGCAAAATCAGATGCTGCAATCAGGGAAAAAACCGCGCATGAACTCGCTGACATCATGCTTTACCTTGTTCGGCTTGCCGGGCTCATGAATATCAATTTAAGCAAGGCCATCAAGGAGAAGCTCATTCTCAACAGTCAAAAATATCCGGCTGATCTAGTAAAAGGCAGCGCAAGGAAATCAGGTAAATAACACGGGTTCACATGACACCGCATTAGTCAAAGAGGCGAGAATATATTCATACCTTGCCTCCGCTGCGAGGGATTCGGTAATTGCCGTCATGACTGGCTGTGCAAGTTCAGTGCAACGTTGCGCATCGCCATGTCTTGCAGCTGCAAGACGTACCATTGCCAGAGCCCACGCAGGATAATCATTTGATGCAGCAGACCGAAGCAAGCCAAATGATAATGCATCCATGACTGTTTGCTGGTGTGTCAAAGTTAGTATCCGGGAAAATGCATCATCATACATTTCATCATCCCTGGCAGCTGATGCTGCCAGCAGACACATGATCCACCCCCAAATGGCATTCGATAAATGCGCCTGTGAGTTGTGTGCAGCATGATCTGCTGATAACTTCTCACATTCCCGACGCATGCGGTTTTTTGCAAACATATATTCTTCGTGGTTGATCCCGGCAAGATATCCCCAGGCCCAGCAGGAATAAGCATCGGCTGTTTTCAGGCTAACCAATAATTCCCTGAGACGCACACAGGCATTTGCTGCATTGACTTCATCCCGCATCAGACCCGCGGCAAACACAATTCGTCCATAAATCCATGCCTTGAAAGAATCGGCTGCATTGATGAATGCAATACCATCAAGCAAATCCATCATTGCTGAAATATTTTTTTTGTAATACGCATTATCTTTAAGCAGTGCACCAGCCATCAGCAGCATGCTCAGGCAATAGATATCTTCTTTGGCTTCTTCAAAAAGAACATCCATTTCATTAATGATTCGCTGATCGATTTTCATTTTAGGTGGACTTGGTTATTTGTTTCCATTCCGTCCAGAGTGTCTGGAAATTATCAGTATTAGTGCGGGAATATGCATAAAACTGTTGTAAAAATTTCAATCGGTTCACTGCCCATTTATATTTGAAATTTTTCTTGTTTGGCAACCGTGTTAAATCCTTACCGCCTAATGCAGTCTGGCGTGCCATGATGTCTGCAAACGAAACCTTTTTGGCATTACGCATCATGTCATACATCGCCATGAAAACTGTCGTCCTTCCAACGCCGCCGCGGCAGTGGAAAAAAATCCACTCATCTTTAGGCAGCTCATTGACAATACTGATGAAACGGTCGACCTGATCAGCAGCGGGAGCATGAAAGTCCTGAACGTAAATGCGCTGGTATCTCACACCCATTCCGGAGAGGAATTCCTGCTCGGTAGATGTTTGATGGACCAGAAATTCAATCGGTTTGACTTTTTCGATTTCTCCTTCATCTGACTTTTTCACTATTTGATTCACAAGTGCAATTTCATCTTCGCCCAATGTGATCAAAAGCTGGGATTGCCGCGTCTCAATTTGTTCAGGTGATTTTCCGGCATTTGCCGCATCGCGCGGGCCATACCAGCTTACGGCATTCCCATTTAACATCCCGTGCGATTCCTGGCGCAAATCAATTACAAGCAGTTTGTCTGTCTGCATGCGCTCGCGAGCCAGTTTGAATGCCAACGCAGAAAACTGCCCTGACCCGGCAGCGTGCAATTCAGCCAATCCTGTCGGATTGACTGATTGGGGCAGTACATTTGAAGTTGTCCGGAAATGCTTGGGTAATTCAGGTGAATTCCGCATGTCCAGCACCAGCAGCGGACGATAATAATTCGCCCAAACCATAGCGCTTGCGCACATTATCAGAATGAATGTCGTCCCCAGCAATAGACTTTTTAGCAATATCTTGTCCTTTTGATTGGTGATGCCGTCAAAAATATCATTGTTGAATCGCACACTCAGGCGCCTGTCCTGCCGCGCCGCAATCTCATGCTTTGGACTAATGTCGTGAAGTATGCCGCTCGAGTATTTCAGCTTGCTGTCGTAATTCCCTGAGTTCATCCAGCAAATCCAGCACCAGCGCCACCCCCGCCAGATTGATTTCCAGATCACGCTGCAAACGCAATGCCGTCTTTATCTTCTGTAGTTCGGTGAGATCAAACATCCACTCGGAATGATTGATATGGGTTGGATGAATAATTCCATAGGCAACCAGATCATGAATGATGTCTGTTGAAATCTGGCAAATTTGGCATAGTTCATCCAGAGTCAGGAATGTCTCTTGAGAATAATCTGCAACAATCATCAGTTCATGTTTTACCATACGATCTCTCACACCTGCCAGTGACTTCGAGGATTAAACGGCATCATCTGTGACATTTTCTCATATAATTGACGCTGCTCATCATTGTTAGCCTGAGGGGTTTCAATCTGCAATATGGCATATTGATCACCCGGCTCCGGCTTGCCTGGCATACCGCGCCCTTTTAATCGCAGCTTTTGACCTGACTGTGAGTTCGGTGCCAGTTTTAATCCAACACGACCGCCCAAGGTGGGTATTTTGATTTCTGCACCCAGTGCTGCTTCCCAGGGCGTCACCGGCAAGGTGAGATAGACATCTTTATCTTTCAGCGAAAACAGCGGATGAGGCTGAATTTCAACTTCCAGGTAAAGATCGCCAGCTTCACCGCCATTCATTCCCGGACCACCTTGTTTTGCAAGACGTAGTTGCTGCCCTGCTATAGCGCCTGCTGGTATATTCACCTTGATTGTTCGCAATGATTGACGAATTTGACCGGATGAATCAATTTCAGGCATTTGCAACTGGAGTGTTTTAGTGGTGCCGTGAAACGCTTCATCCAGAGTAATTTTGATTTTTGCATGTTCATCATTGCCGCGCTGCCTGAACCTGGAAAACTCATCACCATGAGACCTGGACCGCGACTCGGACCGGCCGAATAAATTTGCAAAAAAATCGCTAAACCCGCCCCAATCTCTTTCAGAAAAAGCACCGCTATCATCCGATGTATAGAAATGGGTTTTGGCATCCCATCCCGGCGGCGGCCTGAATTCCTGGCCCTGTTTCCAATTACTGCCAAGCTGATCATATGCAGCACGTTTCTCGGGGTCTTTTAAAACCTCATAGGCTTCCTGCAGGTTTTTGAATTTTTCTTCCGCATTTGCTTCTTTGCTGACATCAGGATGATATTTTCTGGCAAGGCGCCGATAGGCCTGCTTGATATCATCCTGCGTTGCTTTTCTATCTACACCTAAAACAGCGTAATAGTCTTTGTATTCCATGTATGCTAATTATTGCTCTTCTGGTAAACGTACGGTTAACACATCACACTTCGCGCCATGAAGAATGGCATTTGCGGTAGAACCCAGCAAAAGCGATAACCCGTGACGGCCATGACTTCCGCATATGATTAGGTCCACACCGATGTCTTCAGCGGTCTTGAGGATTTTGGTTTTTGTTGGCCCAACTTCAATATATTGATCACCCGATCCCACATTTAATTTACCGCCGAGTTTTTCTATGGATTGGCGCGCTTCGGTAAGCAATTGGCCTTCGATATCTTCAATCCCAAGGTAGGCATAACTATAGCCCGGCAACGGCTCAACAACATGAATCAGACTGAGTTTCGCACCGGTAAAACTGCGCATGGTGCGGACTTTTTCAAGCAGATATTCAGTATCTTCCGTTAAGTCAGTTGCGAATAGAATGTGTTTATACATATATGTCATCCTTTATCGGTATGTATGGTTGAGGACGCTAGTATCGTTAAATCAAACCGTTGCTTTTTCCTTGGTAAATTCGATACGGTCTTTATTTAATCCTACATGGATTGTATCGCCAGGTATGAATTTACCGGACAAGATTTCTTGTGCCAAAGGATTTTCAATATGAAACTGTATGGCGCGCTTTAACGGCCTTGCCCCATAAACAGGATCATACCCGGTAGCAGCCAAATAATCCAATGCTTCATCGGAAATCGAGATTCCATACTCACGCTCAGCCAGTCGTGCATGCAAGCGTTTGATTTGAATCTGTGCAATCATCTTGATTTGTTCTTTATCAAGCGGATGGAAGACAACGATTTCATCAATACGGTTAATAAATTCCGGGCGGAAGTGTTTACCAACCACACCCATTACCGCTTCCTTCATTTCGAAATAATCACCGTGTCTGGAAATATCCTGTATGAGTTCAGAGCCAAGGTTGGAGGTCATGACAATGACTGTGTTCTTGAAATCAACCGTACGTCCCTGGCTGTCTGTCAAACGGCCGTCATCCAGTATTTGCAACAATACATTAAAGACATCAGGATGTGCTTTTTCCATTTCATCCAGCAAAATCACAGAATAAGGTTTACGTCGCACCTGTTCGGTCAGATAACCACCCTCTTCATATCCTACATAACCGGGAGGTGCGCCCAGTATGCGTGACACCGAATGTTTTTCCATGAATTCAGACATATCAAGACGAATCATGGCTTCTTCCGTATCAAATAAGAATTCAGCCAGCGATTTGCAAAGCTCCGTTTTTCCTACACCCGTCGGACCCAGGAACAAAAACGACCCGATAGGCTTGTTAGGGTCGCCTAATCCCGCACGTGAGCGGCGAATCGCATTACAGACCGCTGTCACCGCCTGGCTTTGACCTACAATGCGTTTATGCAGCGCTTCTTCCATTTTCAGTAATTTGGATTTTTCACTCTCAAGCATTTTCGAAACAGGAATGTGTGTCCATTTGGAAACAACTTCGGCAATTTCTTCATCGGTAACCTTGTTGCGTAACAGCTGCTTTTCTTTTTTCTGACCGCCCGTCGTTGCCTCAGCCAACTGCTTTTCCAGCTCGGGAATACGGGCATATTGCAATTCTGCCATACGGGTCAAATCACTCGCACGCCGTGCATTATCAAATTCCATGCGTGCTCTTTCCAGTTCGGTTTTTATTGCCTGCGTATCCTGCAAGGATCCCTTCTCTGCTTTCCAGACAGATTCCAGCTGCTTGTACTCCTGTTCCAGCTTATGCAAATCTGCTTCGAGCTTTTCCAGGTGCTTCCTGGATCCCTCATCGGATTCTTTCTTTAATGCTTCGCGTTCAATCTTAAGCTGTATGATGCGGCGTTCCAGATTGTCCATTATTTCCGGTTTGGAATCGATCTCCATACGGATGTTGCTTCCCGCCTCATCAATCAGGTCAATAGCTTTATCAGGCAGGTTACGGTCTGTGATATAACGATGCGACAAAGTTGCGGCAGCCACAATCGCCGCATCCGTAATTTCCACACCATGATGTACTTCATAGCGTTCTTTCAAGCCACGCAAAATTGCAATCGTATCTGGTACCGATGGTTCATCCACCAACACACGCTGGAAACGGCGCTCCAATGCTGCGTCTTTTTCCACATATTTTCGGTATTCATCCAGCGTGGTCGCACCAACGCAGTGCAATTCACCGCGAGCCAAAGCCGGTTTCAGCATGTTCCCAGCATCCATGGAACCTTCAGCCTTGCCGGCACCAACCATGGTATGCAACTCATCGATGAATAAGATAATCTGGCCTTCCTGTTTGGACAATTCCTTTAAGACTGCCTTTAGCCGCTCTTCAAATTCACCACGGAATTTCGCACCCGCAATCAATGCACCCAGATCAAGCGCAAGCAATCGCTTGTCACGCAAGCCTTCAGGTACTTCTCCATTAACAATGCGCTGGGCAAGACCTTCAACAATTGCTGTTTTACCTACGCCTGGCTCACCGATTAGCACCGGATTATTCTTGGTCCTGCGCTGCAATACCTGTATTGTGCGACGGATTTCCGCATCCCTTCCAATCACGGGATCCAGCTTCCCCTGGCCAGCAAGCGCCGTGAGATCCACCGTATATTTGGCAAGTGCATTGCGCTGGTCTTCTGCATTTGGGTCCTCGACCGTCTGTCCACCGCGCTCTTCCTCAATGGCTTTTTCGATAGAGGCTTTTGTTGCGCCGCACTTGCGCAGGATATCGCCTAATGTTCCATTGTCTTCAATGCCCGCAAGCAGGAAAAGTTCGCTGGAAATGTACTGGTCTTTACGTTTTTGCGCGAGTTTGTCAGTGAGATTTAATATCCGGGTCAGTTCATTGGAAACATGCACTTCACCGCCTGTGCCCTCCACTTTTGGCAAACGTTTAATGGCGGTATCCAGCTCGGAACGTAATTTGGGCAGGTTGGCATTCGCTTTCGCGAGTATCGAAGATATACTGCCGCCTTCCTGGTCAAGCAACACTTTCATCACGTGTACCGGTTCAATCACAGCATGATCATTGCCCAGGGCAAGTGATTGGGCATCCGCTAACGCCATCTGAAATTTGCTGGTTAATTTATCCATGCGCATGTTTACTGGCCTCTCTTTTGTATTCTATTTCTTTAAGATGAGGGCAGTTTGAACGAGTTCAAGTAAATTAATTTATTATTTTTTAAAGCGTAAGTCGATGAATATTAATACTATTGTGTAATTAAGACTGGGTCGTCTGCGATTCGAACGCAGGACCAACAGGTTAAAAGCCTGCTGCTCTACCGACTGAGCTAACGACCCATTTGACAAGACAAGCAATCATGTCCAGCAGAGCCGCATATATTACTGATTCTCAGGAAAATATCAACGCCTGGATGCAGTCAGAACGCATATGACATCACCCGGGCATCGGTACACGCTCATTTACACAGGCTGTACGACAACCCAGACAGTATTTGCATTGGATAGACCAGATCATTTGTTGCTGAATGATAGCTTGATTTGCTAACAGAATATGCACATCTTCACGCTTCATCGTCGGTTCGAGGCCTTGTCGGCCGCTTAATAGCAACACCTCTGAACAGGATATGATTCAGCAATGACGAGTTCGGATTGATTCGCAGTCTCTTATGCCAGAAAACCGCCATCAAGGGCAATCGCCTGTCCGGTCAAGCCAGCTGCAGCTTCTGATGCCACGAGAAAATATGCCAGATCCGCCACTTCCTGCGGCTCGATAAATCTTCCCAGCGGAACAGATTTTTGAAGATTCGATTCAGAAATTCCGATCTCCTGCATGCGCGTAAGTGCCATATCGGTGCGGACCCAGCCTGGGCAGATAGCATTCACGGTAATGTGCCGTTTGGCGGCATCATGCGCCAATGCCCTGGTAAATCCCACCACCCCATGCTTGGCTGCACAGTAGGCAGCTGCATCAGGGACCCCTTTCAGGCCCAGAACAGAGGAAATATTAACAATGCGGCCGGAATAATCTGGCAAATAAGGAAGAGCATGCTTGCTGACATAGTACGTGCCATTGAGATTGATATTAATGACACGATGCCATTCAGAATCATCGTCCGGATTCAAGGAATAGCCGCCAGCCACGCCCGCATTATTTATCACTGCATCCAAACGGCCAAATGTCCGGATCACAGACTGTATGGTTTGTCCGACCTGTACCGAGTTGCCAACATCGCAGACCAAACCAAGATCAGAACCGCCCGCCTGAACTCCCTGAGCTGATGTTGAACAGGCAGCGACTACCCACCCATGCGATTGAAATTTTTCGATTATGGCTTTCCCTATGCCGCGAGAACCGCCAGTGACAAACAATACCGGCTTCTGAGAACGCTGATTGGCATTCATTGTGCTATAAAACCTCCATCAACAGGAATAACCGCGCCAGTCATGAATGACGCGGCATCCGAAGCCAAAAAGACCATCGCCCAGGCGATTTCCATTGGATTGGCGAATCGCTTTAAAGGTACGCCATCCTTATAAAATGATTCGGAATTCGTGGGAAAGCTTTGCGGATAGCGACTATGCAGTTCATTGATGACGCGTCTCAGCATTGATGTATCTGTGCTCCCCGGCGCGACACAGTTTACACGTATGCCTTGCGGTCCGAAGTCCAGCGCCGCACTCTTGGTTAACTGGGCGATTGCAGCCTTGCTGGCACCATAAACAGCAGAATACCGCTTGCCTATGAACGCCTGATCGCTGGCATTATTGACAATGGCTCCCTTTTTTCGCGCCAGCATGTAAGGCAATACTGCCTTTATCAAAAAAAACGGGGCTTTGAAATTGACATCAAGAACGTTATCTATATCGTTTATACTGGATTCGAGAATATCGCCAAGCAACGTGACACCCGCATTATTGATCAGTATATCGATGCTCCCGCCTTCCATTTTCGCGACATCATCAACATAAGACTGGATGCGTGCTGTCTCCGATAAATCGATTTCCGGCAAATCAAACCCATGCACGCGCGCGCCCATATCTTGTAATAACTTGTAAACTGCGGCCCCGATTCCCGATTTATGGCCGGTTACAATCGCGACTTTATCTTTGATTCCGGGTAACTGATATTCCATTGTCTTCACCTCGCATGCTTCGCCGTGCGCTTTATCTTCCCGCTACATCACCCCATAAGTACTTGTGCAACTGTATCTGAAGACGAACAGGCAATTGATCCCGCAAAATCCAGTCCGCAAGCTCGCCAGGATTGATCTGCTGGTAACTTGGAGAAAGCAGGATCTGGCAAATGTCCGGCAACTGATACTGGCGCATGATTTGTTTTGTCCACTCATAATCATGCTGATCACAGATAACGAATTTGATTTGATCGTGTGGCAGCAGGTAACGAATATTGTCCCAATGATTTTTTCCTGTTTCCAATGAACCTGGTGTTTTGATATCCATCACTTTAACCACCCTTGGATCCACCTGGGATACCGGCAATGCACCGCTGGTTTCAAGAGACACCTCATATCCCTCATCGCACAGACGTGAAAGCAGGGACAAACACGCTTTTTGTGCCAACGGCTCACCTCCAGTGACTGTCACATAATGTGCGTTATATTTTTTAACTTCGGCAAGTATGGTATCAAGCTCTATCCAGTTTCCTCCATGGAAGGCATAAGCCGTGTCGCAATATTGACATCGTAAAGGGCAGCCTGTTAAACGCACAAAGACAGTTGGGAGGCCAACTGTCCTTGTTTCACCTTGCAGGGAAAAGAAAATTTCAGAAACGCGTAGTCGTTCCACTAATGGCCCGCTTGCTTTATCTGCTTCAGCTGTTCTGCAGCCAGTCTCGCAGATGCCGTACCTGGGTAATGATTGATGACTTTCTTGAGAGCAGCCTTTGCATCCGGCCATTTAAGCTGTGAAGCCAGAATCAGAGCCACTTTCAATTGTGCATCAGATACACGCGGACTATCCGGGAATGTTTTCACTACTGAATTGAATTCAGACAGCGCGAGATCATTTTTGCCCAGCAATCCATATAACTCACCCAGCCAATAATGCGCATTTGATGCAAACTGACCAGATGGGTATTTCTTCAACATACCCTGGAGTGCAGTGACAGCTTCATTGTATTTTTTGGCTTTGATCAGGTTATATGCCGTCTGGTAAATCTGCTGCTCTTCGGCAACATTTGGCTGCGAATTACTGGCAGCATCGGCAGGTTTGTTGACCGGAGTCGCGGTTAAAGATTTGGTTGTTGACTTGGCAGCCGTTGATTTGACAGGCTTGACGGGTGCCGGAGCAGATGTATCATCATCCGCATTTCCTGCATTAGTCGCTGTACCAGTGGCTGCACTCACCGCTGCAGCTGCCTGCTGCTGGGTTTGATTGGCCGCCAACTGGGATAACTGCTTGTCCAGGTCTGTATACATGTTCTTTTGCTGGTTCTGGAGCTGTTCAAGCTGATGGGTTAACTGTTCCACCTGTCCACGCAGTGCCTGTACCTGGTCCTGAAGTGAATCAACACGTGTGTTTGGATCATTGGTTTGCATATTGTCTATGCGCTGTTCAATACGGCGCATGCGCTGATCCAGAGTTGACTGTGTCATTTGAGGAGCTGGCGGCGGCTCAACAGATACTTGAGGAGTCTGCCCGGGAACAAATGCTCCGCTCTCCTGGCCTGGCGGTGGTGGAGGCGGCAAGTCCTGAGACTGATCGGAAGCCTGATTATCATCTGGCTGCATGGTATCAGCATCAAAAACCGGAGCTGACTCAGCATAAACAGGTATAGCAACGCTCAAACACATTGCTATACCAAGGATTTTGACCAAGCGTGATATGTTTTGCATATGTTATCGCTTAAGAATAACAAGAACAGCACGGCGATCTAACTGGTACGCTGACTCATCATGACCCAGTGCCGCCAATTTTTCAGCGCCATAACTCACAACGCGTATCTGGGATGGATTGACACCTTTGGAGGTAAGCAGTTCAGCAACTGACTTCGCGCGGCGTTCACCCAGGCCGATGTTGTATTCACGGCTGCCGCGAGGATCGGTATGACCTTCCAGCAGGATTTTTGCTTTCGGATGAGCAGCCAGATAATTGGCGTTTGCGATAATAGCCGGCTTATCTTCATCATGTACAACATTGCTGTCGAAATCGAAGTAGTAAACACGCTTAGCCAGTAACTTTTCACGGCCGTTTCCATTTGCCTGATCGCCAAAACCGGATTCATCACCGAGACCGGAAGCCTGAGCACCATCGTTGCTGCTGTACGCGGCATTGGCTTCGTTTACGGCGGACTGATCCTGATTTTTATGTGCAGAGGAGCAAGCGGCAAGAGTAATGATACTGCTGCTTACCAAAATAACCTTTATCCATTTTTTAAGATTCATAATCTCCCCCTTCCCCCATGAAAAATTGAATTTAATGCCAAAGTATACCCTGAAATTGCGAGTTATCAACTAGGGGTTATTGACAAATTTTTTCCATGTCCGCCAGAAAACTGTGTGCATTCTGGCCAGACATGGTAAACGGTCAAACTGTCCCCGATATTCTAAAGCCGTACGACTACCAGGTTTTCAGAATTTATCCCAGATAAGGTGACCATGCTGGATCTTGTGCCTCTCCATTGCGCGCGGGCAAACGCAACTGGATCCGGCCATCTGATGAAACCATGCCCAACACATTTCTGCCGCCATAAACAGTATCATAAAGAATCATGCTGCCATTGGGTGCAACACTAGGTGAAGAACTATCGCCAGCTGAGCTGTTAAGAACCCGCATGTTTCCTGAATCCAGATCAAGAATGGCGATATTATATACTCCGGAGACACGGTGTATCATGGCAACATATTTTCCATCCGACGTATATGAGGCCCTGGCATTGTAATCACCATCGTATGAAACACGCGAAATGGACCCACCGGCCAGCTTAACCTGATAAATTTGTGGACCGCCACTACGGTTGGAAGTGTAAAGCAAGGATCTACCGTCTGGCGACCATGCCGGTTCAGTATTGATATAAAAATCGTTCGTCACCTGTGTCAGGCGTCCTGAGGCAATGTCCATGACATAAATGTTTGGTGAACCACTTTTCGAAAGAACAAGAGCCAGCTTGCGGCCATCCGGCGACCAGGCAGGTGCGCCATTAATACCAGGGAAGTTACTTAACAAGCGTCTACCGCCGGTTGCGACATCTTCGAGATAAATCCCCGCTCTCTGGTTTTCAAATGATACATACGCAATCTGTTTACCGTTTGGCGACCACGAGGGTGACATGATAGGCTCAGGTGAATTCAGCAAAGGTCTTGGATTATATCCATCCTGATCCGCAACCTCTAGAATGTAGCGCTGGGGTGCATTTTGATAACGCTGGACGACAACATAGGCAATCTTGGTTGAAAAAATACCGCGGGTGCCCGTAATTTGCTGATAAACAAGATCACTGATGTGGTGTGCAAGCTTGCGCATCTCACCGCCGGAGACAGTGAATTTTTTATTTAGCACAACACCGGCCGCGCCGCTGCCGCGATACATGTCCAACAGCTGGAAGCTGACCTGATAACTGTTCCCGCCAAGCGACGTAACCTTGCCGACGACCACATTGTCCGTACCCAGACTCCGAAAATAGTCAGTTGATACATTTGCTGCATCATTAGGAAACTGATTCAGCGCATTACGACCATAGACTTTGAACCGTCCACTGTTTTGCAAATCGGCAGTCACTATCCCGGAGACATCCTGTGGAGCGTCAGCCTGGCTTGCGAATGGCACAATTGCGATCGGAATCGCACCAGACACTCCGCGTGTCAATTCCATGCTTAAAATGGCAAATGCTGAATACGGTACTATTAATGTGTATGTGAATAATAAAAGGCTGATAAGTTTGCGCATAATGCACCTCACCTCTTAGAAATTGTCAACTTTATATCATATCTTTATCCGGGAGGCTAATGCTGCTTCCCCCTTCTTTGGCATTTGCCGGGGGACAGGTTCTATTTTGTGACCATCTTTTCGACCACTTCCTTTTCGGATATCTGAGTTCCGATCAACCTGCCCTGCATAAGGTTACAGCCCAATCCTTTCCAGATCAGGGCCTGGTGATCTGAATCAATTCCCTTGATAACGAGCTCAGCATGCAAACTTTTTGACAGCTGAATCAGTGACTTTGCCAGATCTACGCTCTGTTCATTCTGTTCAATATCATCAAGCAGATTTTGATCCAGCTTTAGATAGTTGACATGAGAGTGCTTGATATCACGCAATGAAAACGGTCCAGCCCCGAAATCATCGATAGCAATCTTGATATTGAGGTACTTGATCATATTGAATGCCTTTTCCAGCACATCGAATGATATTTGCGATATGTTTTCCCGGATCTCGAGCAGCAGCCACTCCGGATTAAAATCCAGCTCCTGCAACACCTGTGATATTCGATAAACGAAATGACTGTTCTCCAACTGGCGGATGGACATTGATATTCCCAGGAAATCAGGATAAAAATTCAGCGTACGCCAGTAGGTAAATTGCCGGCAGGCATTTTTTAACAGCCATTCGGAAATGACATTCAACTTGCCCTGTTTTTCTGCATAGGCAACCAGTTCAGCGGGAGCAATCAGGCCTAACTCGGGATGCTGCCAATGCAGCAGTGCTTCCATACAAAATATTTTTTCATTCAGCATGTTTTTGATGGGCTGATAAAAGATCAGAAATTCACTTGGGAGCGAATCGCGCTTAATTCCCGTTGACAAGGCCAGTTCACGCTGGCTGTTAATAAAGATTTTTTCCTGGAAGAACTGATAAATCTGATTGCCCTTTTTCTTGGCCATGCGCAATGCATGATCAGCGCTTCTAAACAGCGTCGCTGCATCCTGCCCATCAGACGGATAAATCGAAATGCCTATGCATGCGGTCAAGTAAAGGTGATGCTCATTTACCTGCACAGGCTGCGCCAGGGCTTGCAGCATGCGTTGCGCAACAATCGCGGCGGTTTCCGGCTTACCCAGCTGTGTCAGCAGCACAGCAAATGTGTCTTTCGCAAATCGGCTGATGCTGTCAACCTGCCGTATGCAGGATTTCAGGCGTACTGATAGTTCCCGCAAGACTGCATTTCCCACTTCGTTTCCCAGGGCATCATTGATGACTTTGAAGTCATCAATATCTATGTACAAGATCCCCATGGTTAATTGATAGCGCGCACCTTCCACAATCGACTGATTGACCCGATCCTCAAATAATTGCCAGCCTGGCAGTCCGGTTACCGGATCTTCAATGGCATGACGCAATTTGGTTTTTAATGTGCTTAATTCGTAGCGCAGCGTCTGCTCGCTGTTGCGGAGCTTGAGTAATTCTGATTCATTGGCCGTAGCGGCTGATTTTAATTTTTTTGCCTGATGCCTGCATTGCAGCAATGCAAATACGGAAAAAATTAAGCCAATGCTGATTACTGCCAGTATGAACACCACTGTAACCATCTCCATATGGAAAAGTTGGCGTCATTGCGAGACGCAATGACAACGGATACCATTGATAGAATACAATATTTACGCAGCTGTTCCTAGAACCCGTTTTAAAACCGCCAGTATTGCATGAATGCTTCCCTGGGTTGTCATTGCACAATACTGGTGGCTTTAGCCAGGCCCCATGCCGCCATCCGCTGCCAGGATGTTTTCCGGTTTAACTTTCAGGACAAACTGACGGAAAGCCGCAAAGGCATCGGGATCCGAAGGTACTGGTAACGGTGACGCCTTGAGAACCGCAGAACGCGCAGAACTGTCAAGGGAAGGATCACCGCTAGTACGGGTTACCTGCACATCCAGCACCATGCCGCCTGGCGCAAGTCTGATCATCAGTTCACAATACAACTTTCGGTTGGCCTGAGTCGGCACTATCCAGTGCTCACTGATGGCCTGCAGAATGAGCGCCTTGTATTTGTTCACCTCACCCTGGGATTGACGCGACTGCATGCCTTGTAACTTGATTTCCTCATTTAATAATTGCTGCCGCAATGACTGCTCGGCCTGTTCGCGCAAGGTTTTCTGGAATTGTGCCTGTAATTGCTTTTGCTTTATTTTTTTCTGCTTGTCAGACTGCTTCTTGATATCCGCCAACAAGTCATTGGCAAACAGATTACGCTGCTTCAAGACTTCCAGCGCTTTTTGTGCCGCAAGCTTCTTTTTATCGTCCGCTTTCTTTAAAGCTATCACATCCTTCTTAATTTCCGCCTGTTTGACGGGCTGCGGTGCAGGCTCTATTTTCGGTTTGGGCAACGGCGTGACCTGACGCTGGGCCCGCGGCTGCGATGCAGGTTGCTTGGGTAAAATCCTGCTCTTTGCAGAATCACCCAGTATGACTGCACTGATGACATCATTTTTATTCGTGTTTTCGATCACTGGCATGGTTGATGAAAAATCAAAACCAAGCACCAGCACCAGCAAGACACCGATATGAAAAACAATCGATGTTAAAAAAAAATTATTCATCGGGGTTACCCCGCGGCTTGCCACGGGATTGTCTGCGCGATGGGGTTTCTCAAGAGGAGAATCGCGAGTCTCCCCTTGAGTCGATACGCGGGGATTTACTCCTCGCGTGTCGAAATTAGATTGAGTTTCCTGGGGCGCCGCCATGATACCTCAGCCAACATTTTTGTCAGGAGCCGGCTGCGTAATCAGCCCAACGCTTTTCGCACCAGCCTGTTGCAGCAACACCATCGCCTCCACGACTTTTCCATAATTGACATTTTTGTCTCCACGTACCAGCACAGGCCGCTGCTCCGCACCTTGCTTGGATAACTGACTGGTAACCAGATAACTCAATGTACGCGCAGTAATCGGCTGATTGGGTTTGTCCGCAAGATTCAGGTAGAAGTTTCCTGCTGAATCAACTGTAACAATCAGTGGTTCTTTCTGCTGATCATCAATTGCCTTCGCTGCTGTTTTGGGTAAATCAACCTTCACACCCTGTGTCAGCAAAGGCGCAGTAATCATGAAGATCACCAGCAATACCAACATGACATCAATAAATGGAACGACATTGATGTCAGACATTGGCCGCCGTGATCCGGGTTGATGCATGTGCGCCATAGTTGATTACTCCGCAGTTTCCAGTCTCACCGTGTTCTGTTGTGACTGGCGGATGAGAATATTGGTGAATTCTTCTTCGAACGCACTGAAGCGATTCATCAGCCTGCCGATGTCCGTGATAAATCGGTTATAGGCAATCACAGCCGGGATAGCGGCGAAAAGACCCAGCGCAGTTGCGATAAGCGCTTCGGCGATACCGGGTGCCACCATGGAAATCGTAGCCTGCTGCACATTAGCCAATGCACGAAACGCTTGCATGATTCCCCAGACCGTACCGAATAAACCAACATAGGGACTGGTTGAACCGACAATAGCGAGAAACGGCAAATGAGTTTCCAGTTTGTCCTGCTCCCGCATTTGCGCAACACGCATCGCACGTCTGGTATTTTCCATGATGAGGTCCATGCTCGCGCCAGCCTGTTTGCGAAAACGCAGAAATTCCTTGAAACCGGCATAAAAAACAGCTTCGAGTCCTTCGCGTGACTCTCTATGCTTGCTGCCTTCCGAATACAGGGTTGCAAGATCCTCGCCCGACCAGAATGCATTCTCGAATTTACTGGCGGATTTGCTGATATCCTTCAGATAAAAGCCCCGTTGCAGGATATAAGCCCAGGAGAAAATGGATGCGCCAATCAAGATCAGCATGACGCATTTCACCACCAAACTGGCATGTAAAAAATACCCGATTAAACTGGCATCGTAATTCACGTTTTTATTCTCCCAATCTTTTCATAAAAAGTTTCAGGTAATGCAGCAGGTTGTATGTTTTTATCGACACAAACAACCTTGATTTCCGCCTTGCATAATATTTTATCGGGCTGTCCGGCCAAGCGCAAATGCTGAGCGAAAATAATGCTGGCAGGCTTGAGTGTCTTGATGACACTGACCACTTCCACATATTCATGTACGCGCGCCGGTTTCAGGAATTGAATAGCAGCAGAGTGAATGACAAAGAGCAGCTCGTGCTCTTTCTGCCAGGCGATGCCCATCCCCAGGTTCTCTATCCATTCTGAACGTGCCCGCTCCATGAAATTGAAATAATTGGCATGAAAAACCAGCCCCGTACAGTCAGTATCCTCTATATGAACCCGCAATGGATAAACAAACTCCAGCTGTTCCTGCGAAATGCCGGCTGCCAATTATTCGACTCCTTCAAACAGGCTTACATTTTGCGCAGTATGCAGCTTTTCAGGCGCCTTTAATCCAAAATGCTGATATGCGTGTTTTGTAGCCATTCGGCCGCGCGGTGTGCGCAGCATAAATCCCTGCTGGATAAGAAAAGGTTCAATCACATCTTCAATCGTGCCTTTCTCTTCATTGATGAAAGCAGCCAGGCTTTCGAGGCCGACCGGTCCGCCGCTGAATTTTTCCATCAATGCCAATAATAATTTCTGGTCCATGACATCGAAACCCTGACTGTCTACCTTGAGGAAATCAAGCGCACTTCGGACTATCGATTCTGTTACCTGACCGTTTGCCTTGACTTGCGCATAATCACGCACGCGCCGCAGCAGCCGGTTGGCAATACGCGGCGTACCGCGCGAACGCCGTGCAACTTCTTCCGCACCGGACAAATCAAAGGCAACATTCAGGATATTCGCTGAGCGCAGTACAATCTGGGTTAAATCCCTGGTCTGATAAAACTCCAGCCGCTGCACGATGCCGAACCGGTCGCGCAGAGGTGAAGTAAGCAATCCCGCGCGGGTGGTTGCTCCGATGAGAGTAAATTTTGGCAAATCCAGTTTGATGGAGCGTGCTGCCGGTCCTTCTCCAATCATGATATCAATCTGGTAATCTTCCATTGCCGGATAAAGGACTTCTTCCACGACCGGACTCAAGCGGTGAATTTCATCGATAAACAAGACATCGCCTGCCTGCAGATTGGTCAGTATCGCCGCGACATCCCCCGGACGTTCAAGCACAGGGCCTGATGTCTGTTTCAGGCCGACGCCCAGTTCATTGGCGATAATATTCGCGAGTGTGGTTTTACCCAAGCCCGGCGGCCCAAAAATCAGGACATGGTCGAGCGCATCCTGCCGTCCTTTCGCTGCCTGGATAAAGATATCCATTTGATCGCGCACGGATTCCTGTCCGATATAATCCTGCAAATACTTTGGGCGTAAGGCACGATCAACCGGATCATTTTCCAATTGTTCAGGGGTAATAATTCTATCTGCTTGCATAAGAACCTCGCATCACTTGCCTATTTACCAGGAGAGCGGAACTGACCTTACATCATTTCCCTTAAAGCCCGGCGTATGAGTTCTTCACTGCCAGCTGCGCCGTCATCAATTTTGGTCACGGTGCGGCTTGCTTCCTGTTGCTTGTATCCTAACGTAATCAGGGCTGCTATCGCATCCTGTAAAATCTGATGACGGCCCTGATTTTCCTGCTTGACCAGTGACGCGCCTTCCACAGGCGCACCCTGGTACCAGTCAGATAATTTGTCACGCATTTCAATGACCAGGCGTTCAGCTGTTTTCTTTCCGATTCCTGGAAGCCGAACCAGACTTGCCGTATCATTATTCAGCACACAGCGCACAAATTCTTCCGGCGCTGTACTTGATAAAATTGTCAGCGCCAATCTTGGACCAACACCGTTAACTTTCAACAAGGTACGAAACAACAGACGCTCATCGCGTGTGTAAAAGCCATAAAGATGCTGCGCATCCTCACGTACCACGAAGTGTGTGAATAAAGTCACTTCCTGGCCAATGTCTGGCAATTGGTAAAACGTGCTCATCGGAGCATCAATTTCATAACCTATGCCATGCACATCCACGAGTAACAAAGGAGGTTGCTTTTCGAGAATAATGCCACGTACCTGCCCAATCATGCCGAAATCCTTGCCAAAAAATGCTTGTTACGCTCAATGATATAGCCTGTGGAGGAGTTTTCAATCATTACTTTACTGTCTTGCATACCACACCTCGAGTGCTCAATATACGAACAAAATGATTTTCGTGATACAATCATCGCCATCTAAAAATACAAAATGCTTTTTTCAGTAACATACGAGGAGCCATCCATGATTATTGTGGTTTATTATCCTGATTCAACTTCACACATCGCGATAGGATTGACTGGTCTTGGGAAAGAAAAAAATATTTACATCAGTTTTTTTCCCGGAAATGAAAAGTCTATCGCCGGTTTTCGCCTGCACGAACTGAATCACGACAGGTTCAAGGAGAATCATCAGAATCGCGCAGCCACAGTGGTGATCCTGCCAACCGAAGAAAGCTGCGGTTATGGTCTTTCGGAAAACGCCATTTACCACTGGTGGAAAAACGAATTTCATCCGGGCAGAGAGAGCTTTAACTGGTTTACCAATAATTGTTCCTCGATTGTTTACAGGGCCTTATGCGTCGGTCAGATCCATTCACATACATTAAACAAGACATCGCTCGAGAAGGATTTCTGGCTCTGCTCACCAGGAAAAATCCTTTCTTACGCGATTGACCTTGCGGATGCCATGTATGCAGACAAAACCATAGAGGGGGACCTGTTCCTGAAATTCTCGGAATTGAAAACGATATGCGAATTGGGCAAATTGAAAAATCCTTATTGTCAGGTATTAGCCCTCTACACGCGAATCAGTCAATTTAACACGGACAATTACAGTCTTATCCTCAATAAACCTTTTTGCGACATGATTAAAAACGTACTGGTTGAATTCAGTAACAAGCTTGCTGATTCATCCGGAACAGACTGCGAACAGCTTCGTTTACTTGCATCACTGAACAGTGATGAATTCTCGACAGTCAATCCGGATTTATTTTTTGAAAAACTGAAAAATCTGATGGAGCACATTCTGGCATTTGACAACAGCAAGGTGCTCGCCAAACACGGCATCAAGGAAGGCCCGGAATTTATCAGAAGCCAGTTGTTACAGCACGCATTGCAAGTCCTGCAAACCACCATTGCAAATCAGTTATTGACGCCAATGAGCGCCTATATCGATCAATTCGTTCCGCATGTATTTCAGCAGCGCGCGAATATCATCAAGGCACTGGACGGTTTCGCGGAAAATCTGGACGCTAACAATAATCCTCATAAAAAATACGTCCAGAAATCCGAACCCATCCCTCAGGAATTCCGGAATATCAGCTTCGGCCGTGTGATGTGAACTCCCGCATTCGCCGCATCGCACTCTGATGGCGGCGGATGCCTGTTTCAAACAGCTGGTTGAAGGCACATCAACAGGGCGCTGAAAACAGACAGACTCCCGGAACAATACGTAAACATTTCAGATCGTGCGTCGCTGCACGGCCTGCAATTTTTCCAGCGGCTCTTTTATTTTTGCCATGCATTGCCTGAACTTGCATTGAGGATTGTTCCTGTCCTGCTCATTGCCCTTGTATATCCGGTTATAATCCTTATCAAACAGGCCAAGAAAAACATGCGATGCTTTTTTCAGCTGTTCTGAATTTTTTTTCTCCGGCCCTGCGCTGGCAAGCACCGTATCCACATGCTCCCGATAGCGAAGTGCGAAATCCATTTTTTTGGTTCCGAGTGTACTGATATCCAGCTTGTTCAATACCCCGTAATAGAAGCGCCTGAAGCCGGTATGGTTCTTTTTAATAAATTCATCGAGATTTTTCTTGATCTCGATCAAGGGATCCATGATATCCCTGACCTGGTTATTTTCAATATAGCGTGTATATGCCATGGCCATTAGCTCGCATTTGTCCTTGTATGATCCATCTATATTCGCGATATCTTTCAGCGCCAGAAATTCAGCTTTCTGTGCGTCATTCGCAAGCGTCAATGCGTAGGCCTCCATCTTCTTCAATAATTCCTCGAACTTTGCTTTCCAAATCCGGTTTTCCTCAAAGGTATCTTTCGCCGTCAGATTTTCAGTCATTATCTTTGCGGTTTCTTCGCTTGCGTCAAGACCTTCAAGATCAATGAACGCCACGGTTTCATTATGTCTTGCCTGTTCGGCAACCGGAGGACCAGATGGCGATGCCATTTCGGGCAATTCCTGGGATTTTGTCTCTTCTTCCAATCCCGGCAAATAGGCATCGAAACGCAAACTCATCGCTGCCAGCTCTTTCGCAAAATTTTCCGCCTTGGTGACCGTCGCTGGCTTGCGGAGCAGGTTCATCATGGTTAACTTGGTCACAGCTTCATGATAGTTTTCTGCCACGGGGACGATGGCATCAGCCAACGCCTGAAAAGTGGTCGTCGCCCGTACCTTGTCTTTGGCTGCTTCCAGCATCGCCAGGTTTGGCGATTTGCCATTTTTGCCTTGCTTTTCGATTTCCTGTTTCAGCCAGCTGACCAATTCTCTCTGCTTGTCAATAAGCTTGTCCTGGGCATCTCTTTTAAATATCGCCTTGTAAAGATCGCTGTTCAGGGAATATGTCCTGGGCAGCTGCTTGAGTATTTCATTCCAGCGCGTTTTATCTGCATGCAGTTGATCGACAATATAGTCGCAATAGGGTGCCGTATTGCCGATTGATTTCAAATTCCTGGCCGCATAATGGGAAAAGACACTCAGCAAATCCTGGTTCTTGTTTGCCTTCAGGATTTCATTTACCTCGATTCTGAATGCTTTGAGTTTCGCAATCTGGTCTGGCGTGAGATCAAAAACTGTTTTCCTGTCCGTCAAGAGGACATCAAGTTTTTGCATTGGTATCATCAATAATAATGAAACAGGATTATCGCTGCTTAAACTGATCGCTTCCTCTTTATGGATCTCCAGATATTCTCTTGTCTGCGCTTCACTTTTTGCCATTAATTCATCAGCCATTTCCTGGGCCTTCCCAAAACTCTGTGAACTAATGCCTCCAACAAACAATGGCACATTACGCTGGCCGAAATCGGTGGCAATCTGCTTCAGGCCCCGCGCTTTTGCCTCCGTATTTTTGACAGGAGTTTTCACCTTGGCGAGTACTCTTGGCAGCAGGTTGCGATAAATTCGTTCGAATAAATTGGGCGCATAGAAATCGTGATCATCAAAGGCAGTGTATCCAAGATAAGGTGATTGATAGGTTTCCGGTGCAGGCGGCGTGGTCTCCCTGGATACCTGTGCCCTGGCTTCCTGAGAAGCAGATGGCTGGGGTAATTCCGCATAAGGGGTTTTTGTCGTTTCATCAAAAATAAATGCAAGTGTCTGTAAATTTTGGCCTTGCTCGCCAAGATTCATACCCAGTTCTTTTTCCTGCCGCGAATCAACCGTGGAAACAGGGATATTATCGAGCAGGCCGCCATCGACGAAAACACCATCGCCTCGTTCCGCATAAATACCCAGAACTTCTTTTTTAATTGCCACTGGCGCCAAAAGAACAGGCAATGATGCCGAAGCGCGGCAAGCCAGGGCGATTTCAAGGTTCTCGGTATTTTCATTGTTTAAAATATACAGCTCGCCAGTTTCTCTGTTGACAGAGGTGACCGACAGGCTTTTAAACGCACCATCAATTCCGGTTACCTGATTGAATTGCCGCAATGTATTGAGCGCCTTGAAACTGATATCACTGATCTCAATCTGATTTTCAGCAAGTAATTTCAATGTATTGGGTAACTCATCCAATAGCGCATCCAAACCCTTTGTTTTATCCGGATCACCCAGAAGATGATGAATAATGCTTTTATCATTATCTGACAAATGCTGATAGACAGCTGTCATCTCCTGTCTGTCGCCCCGTTGCAGGGTGGTGAGAATACTGATTGCGATATGCTTTCTGAGAAATGCGAGAATGGGCTCGCCGGTTTTTTGGAGATGTCCCGATCCCAGTAATTCGGCAAAATTCTGTTCTTTTGTTATCTTTTTGAATGTATCGCCGGTGATACCCGCAGCATAAAGAGCCGCTGTAATTGCACCAATGGATGAACCGGCAACATGTTTGATTTTCTGGCCTTCCAGGGCCTTGATGACACCAGGATAAACGGCACCCTTGGCGCCGCCTCCGCTAAACACGACATTTTCTATCGGCGGAGCACTGGAGATATAAACATATTTTTTCTGGTTATTGGCAAACGTGGTTTCAATTAACGCGGTGTCCGTATCAACATCAACCTGCACCATAACAGGAGTGGTGGTTTGCGACATATGTTACCCTGCCTGAAGACCATTCATTTTATTATAGACAATTTCAATCTTTCCAGCAGGCTATTGTTTGTATTGACAATGATATCGTGACTGATGCCATCGGTCGCCTGAAGCGGCGCAGGCAATACCGGATATCAGCGAAAATGGATCCCCAGGTTACGCAAGTTACGTGCGTGCGCATGACAAAGCGCGACAGCCAATGCATCCGCTGCATCGGGCTGCAAATTGCCGCTTAAATTCAGCAGCCGCTTGACCATGAATTGAACCTGGTCTTTGTTGGCAGCGCCATGGCCCACAACCGATTTCTTGACCTGGCGCGCCGAATATTCCGCAACCGGCATATCCAGTGCGACAATTGCCGCTCCGCGTGCCTGCCCCAGCTTGAGTGCTGAATTGGCATTTTCCTGCATGAAAACCTGCTCGATTGCAGCTTCATGCGGCTGGTATGTCTGAATCACGGTTTGCAGGCCTAAAAAAATTTGCCGCAGCCTTTCAGAAACTGGATAGGAGGTTAGGTCAAGATATCCGCTTGCGAGATAAATGTGCCGATTTCCTTCAAGACGGATAATGCCATATCCGGTACGGCGTGATCCTGGATCTATCCCTATGATCACTGTCATATGTTCTGTTTCCGTTTTAAACCCAAGCACATTGTTTCTCTCCTTCACAAGGCTGAAAGAGAGATAAAGGAAAGGATATAAGAATCCTTCCCCGTCTTAATCCTTTCTTCCTGTGCCATGCAGTAAACCCACACATAGGAAGAAAGAAACTGCATTGTTATCAAGACAGTTTATTCAGAATTTCTTCCGCGATATCCGCATTTGAATAAACTGATTGCACGTCATCCAGGTCTTCCAGCGTGTCTATCAGTGTCACGACTTTTTCAGCCGTTTCCTTGTCCGTGATGGAAACATTCGTTGCAGCACGCATAGTTACATCCGCCTGTTCTGGGCGAAAACCAGACTTGACCAATGCATCTTTAATCGGGATAAAGTTTTCCGGTGTGGTGATCACATCGATACTTTTGTCTTCATTTGAAATCACATCCTCAACTCCAAGCTCCAAAGCGTGTTCCATCAACCGCTCCTCGTCCACGCCCGGAGCGAAAGTAAGCAGCCCCTCTTTTTTGAACAAGTAGGCGACGGAACCATCCGTGCCAAGATTGCCGCCGCTCTTGGTGAATGCATGCCTGACTTCAGCAACCGTGCGATTACGATTATTTGTCATGCAATCGACCATCACGGCAATGCCGCCCGGGCCATAACCTTCATAACGGACTTCTTCAACATTCTCACCTTCCATGCCACCGACCCCGCGCTTGATTGCGCGCTCGATGACATCTTTCGTCATATTGGCTTCCTGAGCTTTATCCAACGCAGCTCGCAACCGTGGATTGGAACCGGGATCACCACCGCCCATCTTGGCGGAAACAGTGACTTCACGAATGATTTTGGTGTAGAGCTTGCCGCGTTTAGCATCAACTTTTGCTTTATGCCGCTTGATATTAGCCCACTTGCTGTGTCCTGCCATTTTCGCACCCTAAATTGTGAATTTATTTTTTCTCTGCCACTTTTTCCTCAGAAACTCCCGCATTTTCCTTGGCTTTGATTGCGATGCGTATGCCCAGTTCAATCAACTGCTCAGGCTCAACCGGTGCCGGCGCATCCATCAGCGGACAGCTGGCTGTCTGTGTTTTCGGGAAAGCAATCACATCACGAATTGAACTTGCGCCGGTCATTAACATGACAAGCCTGTCGAGACCAAACGCGATACCACCGTGCGGGGGACAGCCTAAACGCATCGCCGTGAGTAAATGTCCGAATTTTTCTTCAGCTTCCTCATCGTTGATATTGAGAATGTTAAACACCGCCTTTTGTATTGCTGAAGAATTGATACGCACAGAACCGCCGCCAATTTCACTGCCATTCAACACCATGTCGTATGCACGCGCCAGCATGTTGTGAGGATCTTTCATCAACTCTTCCACCGTATCCGCCTTTGGAGACGTAAATGGATGATGGCATGCAGAAAGCCTTCCCTCCCCTTTTTCAAACATGGGGAAATCAACCACCCATAAAATGCGCCAGCCTGATTCAACGAGACCGCGATCATGACCAACCTTGAGCCTTAACGCGCCAAGTGATTCATTTACGATAGCGGTTTTGTCAGCACCAAAGAAAATAATGTCACCGACTTTAGCCTGGGTACGCTCGAGAATGGCGTTAACGACTGACTCCGGCAGGAATTTCAATATCGGTGATTGCAATCCTTCCTTGCCTTCAGCATTAATCTTGATGTACGCAAGACCGCGGGCGCCAAAAACACTGATATAACTGGTGTAATCATCAATTTCCTTGCGGCTGATGGCGGCGCCGCCAGGTACACGCAACGCGGCAACGCGACCATGTGGATCTTTTGCAGGTTCTGCGAAAACCTTGAATTCCACGTCTTTCATGAGATCGCCGACATCGATAATTTCCAGGGGAATACGCAGATCAGGTTTATCAGACCCATAACGATTCATGGCTTCTGCATAGGTCATGCGCGGAAACGGATTGGGTAATTTGACATCCAGTAATTCAGCAAACAAACCACGTATCATTTCTTCCATGATGGCCTGGATTTCAAATTCCGTCAGGAAGGAGGTTTCGATATCTAACTGGGTAAATTCAGGCTGACGGTCAGCACGCAAGTCTTCATCACGGAAACAGCGCACGATTTGATAATAACGGTCGATGCCGGACATCATCAGCAACTGCTTGAATTGCTGCGGCGATTGCGGCAAGGCAAAGAAACTGCCTGGCTTGGTGCGGCTTGGAACAAGATAATCACGCGCACCTTCAGGCGTGGCACGAGTCAGACAGGGTGTTTCAACATCAATAAATCCTTGCTCATCCAGATAACGCCGCAGATAACGCGCAATCCGGGCGCGAGTTTTCAGCCGCTCCAGCATTTCAGGGCGGCGGATATCGAGATATCGATATTTAAGGCGCGCCTCTTCACCAACGTCATGAAATTCATCATCAATTGGAAACGGCAATGGATCAGAGCGATTCAGGATATTCAGTTCCGACACGGCAACTTCGATTTCACCTGTTTTAAGATTTGGATTGATCGTGCCGTCTGGTCGCTTTCTTACTTTTCCCACTACCTGGACAACAAATTCGCTGCGAACGGATTCCGCATTGGCGAATGCATTTTTCTGTTCCGGCGCGACAACCACTTGCACAATACCTTCGCGATCGCGTAAATCAATGAATATGACACCGCCATGATCCCGACGGCGATGCACCCATCCTGCCAATTTGATTTCCTGACCTAATAAATCAGCTGTTGCCTGACCGCAATAATGACTACGCATGAAGTACTACCACCTTATCTATATTTATTAATTTATGTCCAGCATGTTTGAAAAACGATGTTTATTTCTGTTTGATCGTGCCAGTTCCCGGCTGTACAACCCCTAATGAGATCACGAATTTTAACGCCTGATCCACACTGATATCTAGTTCTTTTACCCTGCTTCGCGGCGCCATCATCAGAAATCCGGAAGTCGGATTGGGCGTGGTGGGAATAAAGTAACTTACCATTTGTTCGCCGCCCAGATTTCCTTCTATATCCTTGCCCACTTCACCCGTCTGAAATGCCACGCTCCACACACCTTCACATGGGTACTCGACCAGAAGCACCTTGCGAAACGACTGACCGCCAGGTTTAAACAGCGTCTCCGTGACCTGCTTGACGCCTGTGTAAACTGACCGCACCAGCGGTATGCGCACCATGATCGCGTCACCCAGCGCAACCAGCCGCCGGCCGATAAAGTTGGCCACAAACAGCCCGGTAAAGAAAATCACCAGCAAGGTCAGGATAACCCCCACACCAGGTACATGAAATCCGAACAGGACATCCGGCTGCAAACTATGTGGTAATAGCAATAGGGACTTGTCGAGCAAATCAACCAGGAATTTGATCACCAGCAGCGTTATGATAACTGGAAGCCAAACCAACAGGCCGGAAATAAAATATTTGCGTATTGCTGCTATCATGATGCTGATCCTGTATTGGTGGATGACGCACTGGAACCGGATGATCCTCCCGATGACGTATCATTTGTCTTGGCATCAGCAGAATTGTTATCCGTTCCTTTGCTACTGCTATCGGAACCATCCACTTTTTCTGTCCCTGATTTAGGCTTGCCTTTTGAACTATAGTCTGTCTTGTACCAGCCCGTGCCCTTGAGCTGGAAACCAGCTGCAGAAACCAGCCTGGTTAACGCTGGCTTGTGGCATTCCGGACAGTCAGTCAGCGGTTTATCGGACATTTTTTGAATAGCCTCAAGCTGATGACCACATGCTGTACATTGATATTCATAAATCGGCATACACTACCTCAGTCACGTAAAGAACCTGAATTTTTATCAAGATAATGATTTATAATAATTTTTTTGAAGCTTTCCCGCCTGCAAGATACAAGCAGGCCTATCTCGGGTTATCGTCAAAGTCTCATTATTTTAATAAGATACGACAATAATAGTACAGATAAAATTAATATCATAAATATTCTCTTAAAAATTGAGCAAGGTAACTGTCATGCTTTCCGTTCATGCGGATTCTTATTATTCCCCCATTAAATATTCTCAACCGATTGGCATACATCCTATCACCTTATCTTGAATATCCCGGTAAAAAGATCCGGGCTATAATCGTTCATCTCATCCCATTAGAAAAAAAACAGGATCTCGCATGAAAGCAAAATCCATTCTGATAACCGGCTGCTCAAGCGGCATTGGACTATGCGCAGCCACCATTCTGAAAGACCGCGGTTATCGTGTCTTTGCGACCGCAAGAAAAGAATCTGACGTCGCGAGGCTCAAGTCCCAGGGGTTTGAAAGTATTAAGCTCGACATATCGGATTCCGCATCCATAAAAAGCGCGGTGGATAGTATCCTGCAGTTAACAAATGGAACACTGGATGCACTTTTCAATAATGCCGGTTATCTGCAGGCAGGCGCCATCGAAGATCTGACTCGCAACATGGAACGGGCACAATTTGAAACAAATGTTTTTGGCCCCATGGAACTGACACGCACTGTGCTGCCAGTCATGCGCAAACAGGGACATGGCCGCATCATACAGAACAGTTCCATATTGGGTATTATCACGATGCCGTATTATGGCGCTTACAATGCATCCAAATTCGCACTGGAAGGCTTCAGCAATACATTGCGTCAGGAGTTATATGGCTCCAATATTCATATAGCCATCATCAATCCTGGTCCGATAGTCACTCATTTGCGTGAAAACGCAGAACAACAGTATCAACAAACCATCAAACAGATTCCATCCAGCCCCTTTCAGAAAGTTTACGAACAAATGGAGCAGGTTTATTTCAAGCGCAAGGAAAAAACAAGGATTGCCAAAGGACCAGAAGCTGTTGTCAAACCATTGATACATGCTCTCGAAAGTGCACGTCCCCAAGCTCATTATTATGTGGGCGCACCTGCAAGCGTATTCGCATTTTTGAGGAGAATTCTCCCGGATTGTGCGTTAGACTGGGTCATCAGAAAAATACGCTAAAGATCAGCAAGGAAATAATAACATGGCAACAATACTTGTTCTTTATTACAGCCGCTATGGCTCTGTCAAACAAATGGCGCACTATATTGCCCGCGGCATAGAATCAGTTCCTGGTATGGAAGCAAGAATCCGCACTGTTCCGCCAGTATCGCCAACGACGGAAGCTGTTGATCCCGGCATTCCCGATTCGGGAGCACCCTACGCCACATTGGATGATCTGAAAGAATGCGCGGGACTCGCGCTCGGCAGCCCCACCCGGTTTGGCAACATGGCTGCGCCAATGAAATATTTTCTTGATCAGGCCAGCAGCCTCTGGTTATCCGGAAGCCTGGTCAACAAACCAGCTGCCGTGTTCAGCTCGACCTCGTCACTGCACGGCGGGCAGGAAAGCACGTTACTCAGCATGATGCTGCCACTGTTTCATCTCGGATTTATATTACTTGGAATCCCGTACACTGAACCGGATCTCAATACGACACTCTCAGGCGGCACCCCTTATGGCGCCACGCACTTTGCTGGCAGTGGAGGAAAAAGCCCCGTTTCGGAAGAAGAACAACGCCTGTGCATGGCGCTAGGCAAAAGACTGGCGGAAACAGCCATGAAGCTGGAGCGCTAACGAAGCCATAATCAAGACTTTTCTTGCCGCGGCGGAAAACATGGGTTTGTTATCGTGACTGTCCAGCTTCATCATGCGACTTCTGGTTTCATCATTGCTGTATAGGTTAGATAATTCATTGATGAATTATAGCTTGATTTGTTATCTTCATCTGACTATAGATATCAGATTGGATGTTAAATGAAAATGAATATGCACATCGTCATGTTTCATCGTTGGCTCGAGGCCAGGGATAGCATCCTTGCAGACGAAGCTGCATTCTGCGATCGGGCGGCACACCCTTGTGCCACACGGTCTACGCGGATACCACCGCTGGCCTCGATCTTCCCAGCACGTGGTCATGTTCTCATTTAGAAAATCATATCGATACGAATGAACCAAATTGAATGTTTGTTACAGGATTGCCTCCATCAAGTGAGTGCAACCGGCAATGAATAACTACATATTCAATGTCACCAATGGTTATTCGACACGACAGGTAGAGAAAGCAGCAGTCGCGGGTTCTGTATGAAAAAATTAAAATGGATTCATCATATGAAAAATAACTCATCCCATGGATTTCATCTCATTGAAATTTTAACCACGGTCGCCATTCTTGGAATCATAATCACACTGAGCTTTCCTCTTTATTCGCAATATCTGATTACTACACGCAGAATGGAGGCTGCAACGACGCTCGGAAAACTCGCGATCGCGCTGGAACTGTACCATACTGAACACAATTCATATCATGCCGCCACGCTTGCTGCGCTGAAATTTCCAGAAATGATTGCCGGCAACAACTATAAATTAAGTATCGAATCCGCCTCTGTGCACAGTTATATGGTCATGGCTACACCTGTTGGAAATCAGGCGAGGAAAGATCCTGCCTGCTCTGCGCTGATCTTGTACGCAGACGGAAAAATGGATATCAGCGGCACTGGGAATGTAAAGGATTGCTGGTAAAGCCGTTATGTCATTTCGTCATCACAACGCAATGCCTGACCCCTGCCATCCTTGATCACGCCATTCTGGTCCGGGTAGACAAGACGTGTACGTCCCGTTTTATTGAGCACAATCGCCCACACAGCTGATTCATTGTGACAATGCCAAAATGTACCATTATCACTGTTTGCTGTATCAGCAGGCAGAAAAAGCAGATAGCGGCGATAGGATGGAAATGAACGCCAGAACAGGCTCCCATGTGACGGCGAAACACTAAATCTCAGTATTTGTTCTTCATCATGGACAACACCATCCTGATTGCTATCGATGAATACCAATAATCCATCTGTCCATGTTCCTGAACAGGATTTAGCGTCACTGCTTGCACAGAGCGCCACCGGCAGTTTTCTCAGGCGCGATTCAAATCTCGCCAGATTAACAGCGTCCAATAATTCTTTCCGCCAGATTTCATCACGCGCTTGATAGAGAATATTTTTAAGCGCAGGCAGTGCCATCGCCGTCAGTATGGCGATAATGAAAACCGCGATCATCGTTTCGATGAGTGAAATTCCATTGGGTTTCATGATAAGTGAACAACCGTTTGAATGAATAGCAAGCACACGCGGATGAGAGATGTGTTGAACAGAAATGAGATACAAAACCGAGATGCCTCCCCGCCTGCGCGGAGAGGCATCGCTGCCTACTCTTTGGGCCGCATATGCGGGAAGAGAATGACATCGCGAATGGAGGGAGAATCCGTGAACAGCATCACCAGCCTGTCTATACCTATTCCCTCACCTGCCGTAGGAGGCAGCCCATGCTCAAGCGCTGTAATGTAATCCGAATCATAGGGCATGGCTTCCTCATCACCAGCAGCTTTATCTGCCATTTGCTGGCGAAAGCGCTCCGCCTGATCTTCTGGATCATTTAATTCAGAAAAGCCGTTCGCTATCTCACGGCCAGCGATAAATAATTCAAATCGATCGGTAATAAATGGATTTTTGTCGTTGCGTCGCGCTAATGGCGATACTTCCGCGGGATACTCTGTGATAAAGGTGGGCTGTTTTAATTGATGCTCGACAGTCTTGTCAAATATCTCCACCTGCATTTTTCCGAGACCAAAACTTTCCTGAAATGGTATTTCCAGTTTAGCGGCCGTATTTTTTGCTGCATCCAGTGTATTAATGTCTTCTTCTTTCAGATGAGGATTAAATTTCAGAATGGATTCCCTGAGCGACAATCTTGCGAACGGTTTACTAAAGTCAAATTCGATATTCTGATATGAGAATTGAAGACCGCCTGTTACTTCAATGGCGATTTTGCGGAACATGTCTTCCGTCAGATTCATCAGGTCGTGATAATCCGCATAAGCCTGATAAAACTCCAGCATGGTGAATTCCGGATTATGCTGCGTGGACAATCCTTCATTTCGGAAATTACGATTGATTTCAAATACACGTTCAAAGCCGCCGACCACCAGGCGTTTTAAATATAACTCTGGTGCAATACGTAAAAACAGCGGCAAATCCAGCGCATGGTGATGCGTGACAAACGGCTTGGCCGCCGCGCCGCCGGCAAGCACTTGCATCATCGGTGTTTCCACTTCCAGAAAGTGTTTTTCCTGTAAAAATACGCGAATGGTGTTGGTTATCCGGGAACGAATCAAGAAGGTACGACGCGTTTCATCATTCGCGATCAAATCCAGATAGCGCTGACGATAACGTGTTTCCTGGTCGGTCAATCCATGAAACTTGTCCGGCAAGGGACGAATTGCCTTGGTAAGCAAGTGAATTTTTTTTGCTTTCACTGAAATCTCGCCGGTTTTGGTTTTAAACACGACACCTTCAACGCCAATAATATCGCCCAGATCCCATTGCTTGAATTCTTCATAGACTTCAGGCGTAACATCATCCTGGCGAATATAAAGCTGTATACGTCCTGACATATCCAGTATATGCACAAAACTGGCTTTACCCATCATGCGCCTGGTCATAATGCGGCCGGCTACCTTGACATGAACAGGGTGAGCCTCCAGCTCAGGCTCTTCCATTTTGCCATACTGCTGCAGCAGATCTGCAGCCAGGATATCCCGGCGAAAATCCGTTGGATAGGCGTGGCCCTTCACGCGCCATTCCGCAAGCTTGATACGGCGCTGTTCAATTAAATCATGCGTACTCATCTGTTCATTGTCTTGTTTCTGATCTGACATAGTCTTCATCCGCCATCTTTACAATATTGCACTAGAGACCAGCCAATAAACTGGCTTCAATAAACTTATCCAGGTCGCCATCCAGTACCGCCTGGGTATTACCGACCTCCACGCCTGTGCGCAAATCCTTGATTCGTGACATATCGAGTACATAGGAACGAATCTGGCTGCCCCAGGTGATATCTTTCTTGTTAGCTTCCAAAGCAGCCTGCTTGTCACGCTGCTTCTGGATTTCCATTTCATACAACCTTGCCCGCAGCTGTTTCATCGCCTGAGCCCTGTTCTTGTGCTGCGAACGATCAGACTGGCATTGCACGACGATATTGGTCGGAACATGTGTGATACGGACAGCGGAATCAGTACGGTTAACATGCTGACCGCCGGCACCACTGGCTCGATAGGTATCGACCCGTAAGTCAGCAGGGTTAATTTCTATCTGCACATTGTCATCTATTTCCGGTGAAATGAACACGGAAGCAAATGAGGTATGACGCTTATTGTTGGAATCAAACGGCGATTTGCGGACCAGTCTGTGCACTCCACTTTCCGTGCGCAGTCAGCCATAAGCATAAGACCCCTCGAATTTTACGGTAGCACTTTTAATGCCAGCCACTTCACCAGGAGATACTTCTATCAATTCAGTCTTGAACCCGTGGCGTTCACCCCAGCGCAGATACATGCGTAACAGCATGTTTGCCCAGTCTTGTGCTTCCGTACCGCCAGATCCGGACTGGATATCCATATAGGCATGATTTGCGTCCATTTCTCCTGAGAACATCCGGCGGAATTCGAGTTCTTCAATCCGCTTGGTCAGTCTTTCCGCATCCTTGGCAATGGCATCAAGGGTATCCGTATCATTCTCGGCAGCAGCAAGTTCGTACAATTCTTCTGTTTCACGCAGGGAATTCTGCAAGGATTCCATCATATCCACGACTTCCTCCAGCTGGGCACGTTCCTTACCCAATGCCTGGGTTTTTTCCTGCTGTTTCCAGATTTCCGGTGATTCCAGCTCCTGCCTGATTGCAGCTAAGCGCTCTTTCTTTTGATCGACCTCAAAGATACCCCCAGATACCTTCCAGACGGGTTTGTAACTCTTTAAGGTAGTTTCGCATGGATGTAATTTCTATCATGACCAAGGCCTTTTATACTGCTCCACTCTGCTAGTGGAAAATTAATTAGTCTCGCGCGACAATTTAACAAGATTTTGACCAAGAATAAAGGAACGACTGAACCATGTCATTGCCGCTCTTGTTCTTCATGCAGACTGATGGCAAAAACCAGAGCATCCTCGTTGCCAGACACGGTGGGATAATAACCTTTCCGTTCTCCGATCTGATGAAACTTCATCTGTCTGTATAAAGAGATAGCCCGCCTGTTTGAGCGCCGCACTTCAAGGTAAGCAATACCTATCCCGTGTTTGCGCACATGGTTTAAAGCATGTTCAAGCAGCGCCCGTCCCCAGCCTTTACCCTGAAACTCCCGCGCCACACACAGGTTCAGGATATGACACTCTTCGGAGGTAACTGAAATGATGATAAAACCGATTATTTTTTTATCTGCTTCCACGACCCATCCAGTATATCCCGCCTGAAAACAGGCCTTGAACGTTTGCTCATTCCATGGCGCAATATGGACGGCATTCTCTATCGCCAGTATTTGATTGATATCTGATTGATATAATGTTCTCAGCATGACAAAAGTATCTATCAAGTTTGAACACGCGTCCATCAGTTTGAATACCAAGATGACTGGCTCATCCCCTGCCGGACTGTTATAGTAGCGGCATTGATATATGAGTTAAACACCGATGCCATACCGTCTTACAAAAATTTACACGCGCAAAGGCGACGAAGGCTATACTACCCTGGGAGATAAACCCGTCTCCAAGGATGACTTGCTGATCGAAGCGCTCGGAACAATCGATGAATTAAACTCCGTCATTGGGTTGATCATTTCCCAGAAGATTAATGACAAAAACATTGAAACTCGCCTAACCAAAATCCAGAATGATTTGTTCGATCTGGGCGGTGAGCTGCATTTGCCTGAGCGCATCACTATCACCCCCGAAAAAGTCGCCGAACTGGAACATGCACTGGATACGTGGAATAAAACCCTTCCGCCACTCAAGGAATTTTTACTTCCGCGCGGCAATCCGAAATCAGCCGCCGCTCACGTAGCTCGAACCGTATGCCGGCGCGCTGAACGCTGCATGGTCAGGCTGCATAGACAAGTGACCCTGAACAACCCCGTCATGCTTTGTTATTTAAACCGTCTGTCCGATTTATTGTTCGTGATTGCACGCATGCTGGCCCGGGAAAGTGAAGAACAGGAATTGCTATGGGATCACAGTAAATAAAAACTGTTACTTCATTTTGTTGAAAAATTCCTGTTTTTGTGACGTTCAGACACGACTTCTGAGGTCGTTACCACAGGCTCATAGATAACAACGGGTAAAAATAAGGTAATCGTCTGGAACGTTGATCCATTCTTTTTCACATAAACCGGTGAAGGTACAGGATTAACCATGATCACTTCCTGCGTCCGCCACTGCTGACGGTTAAGCCTGAAGTTGTCATACAGACATTTTGACATTTCTTCCGCCGTTTCTGTCGATGTGTCAAATATTTTCGCCCGGCCGTTAATATAATTGGCGTCATATAGATAATATTTGCCGTCACGAAAATAAATTCCGATGGAATGCTTGTATATCGTATGGCTCATGACTGTGACAGACGTATTTTCTTTAACATGATTATCGAGCAATTTGGCAAAGGATTTGTTGGAAAAGTAAGTACACCAATATAATTTGTCGGGTGTTTCCATGATTGAATCGACATCACGCTGCTGGATTCGCCTGCCGTAACCATACTGATTGATGTTCTGGGCAAATTCTACCTGGGCAAGAAATTTTTGCACATCGATGTCTTCATCCAGTTCTTTCAGTTTATCCGTCGGCTGGTTTATGATTTTCTCTATCACAGCATAAAATTGCTCTTCATTATAATCCGCCATTTTCTGCTGCCACACGACATTCAGTCCGTGACAATAACCTTTATCATCCCATAACGGCCGTTTGAGTTCCTTTAGATAAAGGTTAATGTGTTTTAACAACATGCCCTGGGATAAAACAGGAGGATGGACTGTTGCGACAGCCTGATTGTCATTAGAGCCCTGCGGATCTCTTCCCTGCATAACATTCTCCATGAATGAAGCGTGAACGCTTGTGAACCCCCGCCAAAAACAACCGGCGTATGTTTGAATGACACGCCGATATTCACTGGCGTGTCATTCAAGTATTGCACAAAATGCGTCTATCTGTCAGATACGGAACGGCAGGGTGCCATCCTATTGCATTAACCAGTCACCTTATCGTGCTTTTTCTTTGGCATATACAAGTCAGTGATGGTGCCTTCAAAAACTTCCGCAGCAAGCATGACCGTTTCAGAAAGCGTCGGATGCGGATGGATAGTCAATGCAAGGTCTTCAACGTCACAGCCCATTTCAATGGCTAACGCGACTTCAGCAATTAACTCGCCTGCGTTGGGGCCCACGATACCCGCACCAATTACACGATGAGTAGTCTCATCAATAATCAGCTTGGTCAAGCCTTCACTGCGTCCAATACTCAGTGAACGGCCGCTGGCAGCCCATGGGAATACCCCTTTTCCGTATTTAATTCCTTTCGCCTTTGCTTCATTTTCGGTGACACCCACCCATGCAACCTCAGGGTCGGTATAAGCAACACTCGCTATGCATCTCGCATCAAAGAAATGCTTGAGTCCCGCGATCACTTCAGCCGCAATACGGCCTTCCGGCATGGCTTTGTGTGCCAGCATGGGATTACCGACGACATCTCCAATTGCAAAAATATGCGGTACATTGGTTCGCATTTGCTTGTCGACCGGAATAAATCCGCGCTCATCAACCTTGATACCAGCCTTGGCTGCATCAATCTGATCACCATTCGGACGTCTGCCAACTGCACAGAGAATTCGATCAAATTTTTCCGGCTTTTGCGGTGCGCCTTCACCCTCAAATGTCACATACAAGCCATCTTTTTTTGCTTCCACCTTGGTGACTTTCGACTTGAGATAGATATTTTTGTAACGTCCCTTGATACGTTTATAAAGCGGCATCACCACATCATTATCCGCACCAGGAATTATCTGATCCATCAATTCAACCACAGTGATTTCGGCTCCGAGTGTGTGATAAACCGTCGCCATTTCGAGGCCGATAATACCACCGCCAATCACCAGCATTTTACAGTCTGTTTCACCGAGTTCCAGCGCACCGGTGGAATCAATAATACGCGGGTCATCAGGCAGGAATGGCAGTTTTACCGGACGAGAACCCACTGCAATAATCGCCTGTTCAAATTTCACAATTTCCTTTTTGCCATCTTTCATGGTCACTTCAATTTCGTGATCCGAAACAAATCTGGCAACGCCGGTAACAATGTCAACCTTGCGGACTTTTGTCAGGGTTTTGACACCGCCCGTCAATTTGGTGACGACACTGTTCTTCCATTCGAGTAATTTTTTTGTATCGATTTTTGGCTTGCCAAACTGTATGCCATGCTCAGCCATTTCAGCTGCGTCATCGATCACCTTGGCGGCATGTAATAATGCTTTTGACGGAATGCAGCCCACATTGAGGCAAACACCGCCCACTGTTTCATAGCGTTCAATCATGACGACTTTCTTGCCCAGATCGGCAGCGCGGAATGCTGCTGTATATCCACCTGGGCCACTGCCTATCACCACAACTTCTGTTTGGATACTCATGTTTTTTGATCCTTATAACAACAAATTTCTAATGTCAGACAACATATTGCTTAAATGCACAATAAAGCGCGCGCCATCAGCGCCATCAATGACCCGATGATCATAAGAGAATGATAACGGCAGCATGAGACGAGGAACAAATCCACCATCCTGATAAACGGGTTTATAAGATGATTTGGACACACCCAAAATTGCCACTTCCGGGGAGTTGATAATAGGGGTAAATGCTGTTCCGCCAATACCACCCAAACTGGAAATGGAAAAACAGCCGCCTTGCATGTCACCAGGCGTCAGCTGCTTGTTTCTTGCTTTTTCACTTACCTGTGCCAATTCCCTGGCAAGATCAACCAGCCCCTTTTTGTCAACATCACGAATCACCGGCACTACCAGACCATCCGGCGTATCGACCGCCACACCCAGATGGAAATACTTTTTCATCACCAGGTTTTCTCCCGAGGCGTCCAGAGATGCATTCACATGCGGGAAAGCCTTCAGGGATGCAACAACCGCTTTCATGATGAATACAAGCGGGGTCAGTTTGATTTTTTGCTTATCCATCTCGGCTTTTTGCGCCTGCCGGAACTCTTCCAGGGAAGTGATGTCAGCTTCGCCAAACTGGGTGACATGCGGAATCATCATCCAGTTACGCTGGAGATTTTTACCTGAAATCTTTTTGATGCGTGATAGTCCCTGTGTTTCTATTGGACCAAACCTGGAAAAATCAATTACCGGCGCCGCAGGCAGCGACATGGGCAAAACGCCGCTTTGTAATTGTGACAGCTGGCTTTTAACATAGGATTGGACATCTTCTTTCAAAATTCGCTGCTTGGGACCCGTACCAGCTATCAGAGTCAAATTCACCCCCAGTTCACGTGCCATGCGGCGCACACCAGGACCAGCATGTACATCGCCGGTCGATTGAACTGTACCAGTCAATACCTGGGCAACCGGCACTGCGGCTGGACCAGCTTCGGGCTTCGATGCTTCATGAGTGACGCTTGCCGCTTTCTCTGGCTGTCCAGATGGCTGAGCCGCTGCGGCAGGTCCGGGTACCTGCTCTTGTGTCCGGGCTTTTGCCGGTTCGGCTTCTGCTGCCCCGGCTTCCACTGTAACAAGAATCGAACCACTGGAAACTTTATCACCTACCTTGACTTTTACTTCCTTGACTATACCACTGTCAGCCGCCGGGACTTCCATCGTTGCCTTATCTGATTCAAGCGTAACAATAGAAGTTTCTGAATCAATTTTATCACCCGGTTTCACTAAGACTTCGATCACGGTGACATCCGCTGCACCGCCCAAATCAGGTGTTGTAATATTTTTCAATGCCAAAGTCATGTCCTCCTAAAAGTCCAAGTAAGCGTAGAAGTTGGTCTCTTGTTGTGCCAGCTTTCGCTGGCATGACAACGTTTTGTAATGCTAAACAGTTACAGGATTCGGTTTCTTGGGGTCAATACCATATTTCTTCATTGCGGCAGTAACCTGACTTGCGGGTAATTCACCATCTTTCACCAAGGCATAGATTGCAGCAACAGCGATATAATAACGATCGACTTCAAAGAACCGGCGTAACTTTTCCCGAGTATCACTACGCCCAAACCCATCCGTACCTAATGTAACATAGGTTCGCTGAAGATAGGGCCTGATTAATTCCGCATAAGCACGCACATAATCCGTTGCAGCAATAACCGGACCTTTATGATCTTTCAGATTGCGTTCCACATATGATAAAGCCGGTTTTTTATCTGCTGACAGCATGTTAGCACGTTCAACTTCGACACCGTCACGGTGTAATTCGCCGAAACTGGTTACACTCCAGACATCGGCGCCAATTTCAAAGTCTTTCCTGAGTAATTCAGCTGCAGCAATGACTTCATTCAGAATCGTGCCGCTGCCAAACAACTGGACCTTGTGCTTGGCCTTCCCAGCATCACTGAATAAATACATGCCCTTAATGATACCTTCTTCCACACCCTTGGGCATAGCTGGCTGCGTGTAACGTTCATTCATGGCCATGACGTAATAAAAGACATCTTTCTCTTCAGCATACATTTCCTGCATACCATGCTGAATGATGACCGCCATCTCGTAGCCGAATGCCGGATCATAAGCACGACAGTTAGGCACAGTAGAGGCTGATAACAGGCTTGTCCCATCCTGATGCTGCAATCCTTCTCCCTCCAATGTCGTCCGGCCAGCGGTAGCGCCGATCAAAAAGCCGCGTGCGCGCATATCACCAGCAGCCCAGATCAAATCACCGACACGCTGGAACCCAAACATGGAGTAATAAGTAAAAAATGGCACCATGGGGAACCGATTCGTAGCATAGGATGTTGCCGCAGCAATCTACGAACTCATGCATCCGGCTTCAGTGATACCTTCCTCCAGCACCTGACCATTTTTGGCTTCATGATAATAAAGAAACTGCTCCTTATCTTCTGGCGTATAAAGCTGTCCCACCGGAGAATAAATGCCAACCTGACGGAATAATGCTTCCAGACCAAATGTGCGTACTTCATCAGAGAAAATCGGGACGAGGCGCGGACCAACTGTCTTATCCTTGAGTAAAACATTAAGTATTCGCCCTAATACCATGGTTGTAGACATGGTTCTGTCCGCCGATCCCTGCAGTATGGCATCAAACGCTGACAACGCGGGAACAGCCAATGGCTGCGAAACAACCTGGCGTGCAGGAAGATAGCCGCCCAGCTTTTCGCGTTGCCCATGGAGATACTGCATCTCCGCACTGTCATTTTTGGGCTTGATGAAACTGAGGCTGGTGAGTTCTTTATCGGTCAGCGGCAATTTGAAACGGTCACGAAATACTTTCAATTCCTCTTCACTCATATCCAGAGAGTTATGAGCGATATTTCTGCCTTCGGCTGTAGTGGTTCCGAGTCCGAACCCTTTCACGCCTTGAGTCAGGATGACTGTCGGCTTGTCTTTATGCTGTATAGCAGCTGCATAAGCAGCATATATCTTTACTGGATCATGTGCACCGCGATGTAATCTGCCGAGATCTTCATCTGACAAATCCGCAACCAGGGCTTTTAATTCGTCTGTATTGAATAAAAATTCCCGTGTGTATGCACCGCCGCGCACATAAGCGGTTTGCAAATCGCCGTCGACGCATTCAGTCAAACGCTTCAACAAAGCGCCTGATTTATCTTTTGCGAACAGGTTATCCCAACGACTATCCCATAGTACCTTGATAACATTCCATCCAGCACCGCGGAAAATCCCTTCCAGCTCCTGAACAATTTTTCCATTGCCGCGAACCAGCCCATCAAGACGCTGCAGATTGCAATTCACCACATAAATAAGGTTATTGAGATTTTCACGGCCCGCCAATGCCAGGCCTGCTATGGATTCAGGCTCATCCATTTCACCATCGCCGCAAAATACCCAAACCCGGCGGTCGCCGGCAGGCAGCAATCCACGATTATCCAGATATTTCAAAAATCTTGCCTGATAAACACCCTGTAATAATCCTAATCCCAACGAGACTGTCGCAAACTGCCAGAACTTTGGCATCAGCCAAGGATGCGGATAGGATGATAATCCCTCGTCATCCACTTCCTGGCGAAAATTGGTTAAATGTTTTTCAGTCAGACGTCCTTCAAGGTACGCTCGGGCATAATTGCCTTCTGAAGAATGCCCCTGGAAATAGACCAGGTCTCCTGGGTTGTCCTTCGTCGCACCCCTGAAGAAATGGTTCATGCCCACTTCATAGAGTGTTGCAATCGAAGCAAATGAAGACAAATGCCCGCCGATACCACCTGCCCCATTTTTCGCTTTTATGACCATGGCAATCGCATTCCAGCGTATCAATGCTTCAATCGCTGCTTCGAGTTCAAGGTTGCCCGGATAGGCAGGCTGGTTGTCCGGAGTAATGGTATTAACATACGGTGTGATTAACTGCGAGATACCGCTTTCCACACCCTGTTTTTGGGCTTCTTCAAGTAATTTTTGCAATACAAACTGAGCACGCTCTTTTCCTTCGTATTTAACAAGGGAAGCAAGTGCATCTAGCCACTCTTTCGTTTCGATAGGATCGTTATCGCTCCACGCTTTCGACATTACTTTTTTCCTATTAGTCTAATTTGTGGCTAAGTTTACTCGAAACTGGTTAAAATCCAAAGCCTAGCCCGGCACTCGCACGGGAATTGCTTCTATTTCATCCATAAAACCTTTATATATTGTAACTCATCTCAGGAGCCTGATGCTGGACTCCCGCCAGAATTGGCTCGCGATTTATACAATTTTTTTATAATTATTATATACATATTTATTTTTATGACTGCCGGCGCTAACAGCATACGCTTAAGCCGCATGACTTTAGCTCCAGACCCCTACAGGCTGCCCGATTTTCATAACGACTGTAACAGACACCATTCAGCAATGACGCTTCGACTGATTTATGTAACAATAATCTATCAGCCCCAGATTCATCGCTATTCTCAAGGAATGAGGAAGAAAACTGCATGGCAAACAAAACGATTTCTTTTGCCGGTACTGAAATCGAACCTGGAACATCTCAAACGATCAGACTTCCGGCACCCAATATCAATACACAGGTACAATTTGAAATTCCCATCCATGTTTTTCATGGTAAAAAAACGGGCCCAAAATTATTCATCGTCGGCACCATACACGGTGATGAATTAAACAGTATAGAAATTATCCGCAGAGTCCATCAGCACATCAGCGTGAAAAAACTATCCGGCACAATCATCACGGTACCTGTGGTCAATGTTTATGGACTTATATTGCAATCTCGCTACATGCCCGACAGGCGTGACCTGAACCGGTCATTTCCTGGATCAAAAAAAGGTTCGCTGGCAGCGCAATTAGCTCATGGATTAATCAAGCAGGTGGTTTCACAATGCGATTATGGTATTGACTTGCATACGGGGGCTATCGGAAGACTAAACATGCCGCAATTACGCGTCAACCTTTCAACACCAGGCACCAGGGAAATGGCGCAGGCATTCAACACACCAGTCATATTAAACGCCAAACTACGTGACGGCTCACTACGTCAGGCTGCCAGTGAATTGGGTATTCCCTTGCTTGTTTATGAAGGCGGGGAGGCTTTACGATATAACGAAATTTGTATTCGGGCAGGCGTACATGGCATTCTGAATGTCATGTCGCATCTGAAAATGATTCAGACAAGAAAAAAACGCTCGCACAATCATAAACCCGTCATCTCGCAATCCAGCCAATGGGTACGCGCACCCGTCAGCGGTCTCGTTCAGCCATCGAGTGATGTCATAGCAAAACCGGTTAAAAAAGGCGACCTGCTGGCGCATATTCATGATCCGTTTCTCATGAACAAATCAACGGAAGTAGTCGCGCCATTCGCCGGAATTGTGATTGGCCAGGCTTTAAAACCATTAGCAAGCCAGGGGGATGCCTTGTATCACATTGCCAGCTTTGAAAAGCTGGCGGGTGTTAGCGCATTCATCGAAGAGTACAGGGAAGAAATCATGTTCCGATAAGATACTTCCGCACCAGATTAAACCCTGAGGGTTTTTCAGCGGAAAAATGGTTCAGACAATCTTCCATTCGTTATTAAACTTGCAGAATTTATAAGTTGCCTTGGCATTTATCAGATTGGCGGAGTTAAACATTTTAACCTTACGGCAACTGATACCATGAAAAGTGGTCGTATTCGTTGGCACAAAGTAACCATGACTTCCTGTACGTGAATTATTCCAGGCAATTTTTGTGCCATCCCTGCCATGCTCAAGCGCGTCTTTCTCTGCGATCTTGAATAAATGTATGTCTTCTTTTGTAAAATAACTCATTGCCGAGTTGCTGAAAAAACTCCAATGAGCGGCAAATCCTGTTAATGATATTGAACCCAGCCAGATACCTGTCACTAACATTCTTATTAAATTTTTCATGATTGCATTCCTTCGCAAAACATTGATTGGCAAGCCATCTGAAATCACATCTTATCACAAGAAATTAGCATATCGATAAAAATTGCGCCAGCTTGTGCTGTTAATCCGCAATCATGCAATCCGGATTCAGAGAGAAGCTGACATACAGGGCATCGCATTGGTTTGCCTGATTGAAACTGATCAGGAATGATAACAATAATATTCTAGGTAATCTCCTCAGGCACAAGGTAAGATAGTTAGCACAATGGATTTACTGCTGCACGACTAAGGAATATGAGTCCCAATAATGACTACCCCTGATCCGCATAAAAAACCTCTCAATCAAGTTCTGGTTCATGAGACACGACGCTTTATCTATTACACAATATTTCTCACCCTGCTATTTACAACATTCAATATCTATGAACGAGTATTGCTTGGAGAATTCAGCAGCCGGGAAATGCCTTATGGATATAGTATTATTGAAGCATTGATACTGGCCAAGATTATTATCATTGGGCAGCAAATGAGACTGGGCCAACGATTTTCAACGAAGCCGTTAATCATTCCTGTTCTCCACAAGACAATACTTTTTTGCCTGCTGACACTATTTCTGTCATTTTGCGAACATATTGTCAGAGGTGTAATGCACGGAAAATACATAAACGATATTGTCCAGGAATTGATTTCAACACGTTTAAACATCGCCATCGCGAGAACCATCATCATGTTTTATGTTTTCATCTTCTTTTTCGCGGTACTCGAAACCTCGCAAGCCCTGGGCGACCATAAATTATTTAATCTGTTTTTCAAGCACAGACATCATTTCTGATTCATCACTTATTTATATTTCGAACAATCCCTGACCGGAAGTTGTTTATTTCAACAGGGAAATCCTGCTAACAGATATGATAAAATGCCGGTTTATCTATTCTACAACCCTTTCTTCAAGGGTATATGCATTAAGGAGTGTGATTATGAAAAGGAAGACATATTCACTGGCATTATCATCGATTGCTATTTCAGTTTTAGCACTGAATACCGTTGCAGCAGAAAAACATCCGGAAAAGATAACCGCCTCTACCAAACCGCATGTAAATGCCGTGGAGGCAGCCAAACCTCATTCCGTGCCAGCTGAAGCAACCAGACCAACCAAACTTGCCTCAGCAATCCCAAAAAAGCTGGTAAAAATTGCTGAAAAAATCAGCCATCCTGTCAAAATTACTGAGGCAGAAGCCTTAAAACTGGGTACCGAAGCATACATTTATGGCTATCCACTGATTACCATGGACTTGACCAGGCAAATCATGACCAATGTTGTCACCCCTGACGCCGGCCGCGCGCCGATGGGTCAATTCAGCAGCATAAGACAATACCCTGACGCCGCTTCCCGTAATGTCAGCGCACCGAATACCGACACATTATATTCTGTCGCCTGGATAGATGTTTCCAAAGAACCGTACGTCATACATACCCCTGATGAAAACGGGCGTTATTATTCCATGCCCATGCTGAGTGCCTGGACTGATGTATTCGAAGTTCCGGGAACACGCACAACAGGAGCAAAAGCACATGACTACGCCATTGTTGGCCCAAACTGGAAAGGAACCCTGCCGCAAGGTCTGACGCAAATAAAATCTCCCACCAGTATGGTATGGATACTGGAACGAATCTATTGCGCCGGGACACAGGATGATTACGCAGCCGTTAGAAAACTCCAGGATGAACATACCATCATGCCTCTCAGTTATTATGGCAAGCCTTACACACCGCCAGCCAATGTCGTCAATCCCGGCATTGACATGAATACACCAGTCCGTGACCAGGTAAATGCCCTCGACGCTGGTACTTATTTCAAACGTCTGGCTGCTCTCATGAAAGACAACCCGCCATCAAAAGCGGATGCCCCCATGGTAGCCAAACTAGCCAGACTGGGAATCTTGCCCGGCCGGGATTTTGATCTGACCAAGATGGATCCCGCCGAAGTAAATGGCCTGAAAGCAGCTGTCAAAAAAGCCCAGGAACAAATCCTGGCGCAAGTAAAAAACGCGGGTGAAGTCAAGAATGGCTGGACATACACGACAAATACCGGACTTTATGGCACGAATTACCTGCAGCGGGCGTTTATTGCCGCCATTGGTTTGGGTGCCAACCGGCCCCAGGATGCAATTTATCCTACAGCATTGGAAGACAGCGCTGGCAAAAAATTAAATGGCGCCAATAAATACATCATTCATTTTGCCAAAAATGAGCTACCGCCCGTCAGAGGCTTCTGGTCGCTCACCATGTATGACAACAAATACTTTTTTGTTGAAAATCCAATCAAACGCTACTCTCTGAATGAGCGCAGTCATCTCAAACAAAACAAGGATGGCTCTGTAGATATTTACATCCAGAATACTCCACCGGATAAAGACAAGGAATCCAACTGGTTGCCTGCTCCTGACGGCGATTTTATTCTGATGTTCCGGTTTTATTGGCCTAAAGAAGCGCTTATTGATGGCAAATGGAATCCGCCTGCAGTAAAGAAAGTCTAAATCTTCCGCACCTCGCCTGCTCCCGTCTGCGGGAACAGGTGAGGATAAGGGATACCCGGGCTTCTATGATTTTTCTTGTGCCGAAGGGAGAACAATATTCAATTCCAGAATGGAACATCCGTCCTGACGTTCCAGCTCGATCTTCACATCATCCCTTTTGATTTTTACATATTTTGCGATCACATCAAGCAAGTCTTTTTGCAGAGAAGGCAGATAATCAGGGTTGCCGCGCTCATCACGCTCATGCGCGATAATGATTTGCAAACGCTCTTTCGCGCATTGCGCAGTCGCTTCCGGACGGCGGAAATAATTTAGAATTTTATTGAGCTGGTCCTGAATAATCATACCGCCTCCTTTTCCTTGAAGCTGAATAGTCGTTTAAACCAGGGTGTTTTTTCACTGATAAAGCGATGCGGCACTTCTTCGCCAAGAAAACGTGCGACAGCGTCATGATATGCCTGCCCTGCATCACTCTCCTTGTCCAGCAACACCGGCACGCCTGAATTCGACGCACGCAGAACAGCTTGTGATTCCGGAATGACTGCTAAAAGGGGAATCGATAAAATATCATTGACATCTGACAGGCTGAGCATGTCTCCATTGGCAACACGCTTTGGAGAGTATCGAGTTAATAATAAATGTTCGCTGACAGGTTCACGTCCTTCCTTGGCGCGCAGTGTTTTACTTGCCAGTAACCCGAGTATTCGGTCAGAGTCGCGCACCGAAGAAACTTCCGGATTCGTCACAATAATCGCGCTATCAGCGAAATACATGGCAAGCTGCGCGCCGCGCTCAATGCCTGCAGGCGAATCACAAATAATATAATCAAACGTTTTGCTTAATTCCTTCAATACCGCTTCCACACCTTCTGATGTCAGCGCATCCTTGTCACGCGTTTGAGATGCGGCAAGTATATAGAGGTCCTTGACGTGTTTGTCGCGTATCAGGGCTTGTTGCAAACTGGCTTCGCCTCTGATCACGTTAACAAAATCGTAAACAACCCGGCGTTCACACCCCATGATCAGATCGAGATTCCGCAGTCCGATATCAAAATCAATCACTACTGTTTTGAATCCACGCGTTGCTAACCCAACTGCAAAAGATGCACTGGTGGTTGTCTTGCCAACTCCGCCTTTGCCAGATGTAATGACGATAATTTTTGTCACATTCGTTTCCTCTTTAAAATGGGAGCATTCTTTGAATACTCTCCAAAATTCACAACATCTCTATCTGCAATTCATCATTCTTTAAAAAAATCTGTATCATGCCATTCTGTTCACGCATAGCGGGAAATTCATCTCGCGTCAAATAATATCCGGCAACGGCAACCAGCTCGGCTTCCAGTGACCGGCAGAATATCCTTGCTTCCTTGTTGCCATGTATTCCCGCCAATGCTCTGCCGCGCAGACAGCCATAAACATGAATATTGCCGTGAGCCATCAGTTCAGCGCCAGGGCTTACCTGGGCAGCAACAATCAAATCGGTTTCTTTCGCGTATATCTGCATGCCGGAGCGTATCGGATGCGTGATTAATTTCGTAACAGACACTTGCTGAGCGACTTTGGTTTTTGCATTCTCACTGACCATTGATTTTCCTATGTTTGTCAGTGGCAGCCCCGCGGACATCGCGTCTTCCTGCTGTTCTGCGGTTCCGCCTCTGATCCCCACCGGCGTCATGCCATGAGCAAGGAACAACTGTTTCAGGACTTCAAAATTCACCCGCTCCGACGCTTTTAGCTTTTCCATGTCAATAACAACCATGGACCCGGTAAATAAATTTGGTGTCTTGTGTATGGTCTCCGCAAGCTGAAGTTTTAATTCACCAATGTCATAGCGAAACAATTCAAAAATAATACAGGGAGAAAAACTCGCCTTGAATTGAAAGCACATTTGTGTGGTTGATAATTTACTCGATGATGACATAAGACGTTTAGTGATCGCATCCTTTCATAAATTTCATAAAACAGAATATTTCTGAAAATTGTTGCAGTATCCATGAAACGGGCGGCTAAATCAATTGATAAAATAGCCGCCCGGGACAGTCATGCACGGCGGACTTGCATGACGGCATATTACCGCTTGCGCACAGCTTCAATCATCTGGCACATCTGCTCCGCGCCTTCGAGCAGGCGGGGGCTCGCACGCTCAATCAAATCGGGATTAATGGAAAATAAGTAATTATTTCTGACAGCAGGGATACTTCTCCATTGCAGCCAGCGCGCTTTCCAGTTTGCATCCTCTGCGTCACTGATGATCACTTGAGGGCTTGCTGTCACCACTGCTTCCCAGCTGACTTCCGCCGCAGGCAGCCTGGCTTCCGCAAATACGTTCATGCCTCCGCAAAGCCGGATTACCTGATTGATCCAGCTGCTTTTATTGACAGTAAAAAGTGAATAAGACCCAATTTGATAAAATACCTTGATTTGCTGTTTGTCCCGGTATTTGATTGTCAGCCTTTCCAGCTGCCGCGAAAAATATTCTGCCTCGCGATGAGAAATCGCACGGTTGCCCGTAAGACAACCAAGATTGTTCATCGTTCTTGGTATATCGTCAAGCTGTTCTGGCTCACTGACATAGACTGGAATAGCAAACTTCCTGAGCGCCTCAATCTGGCGTGAAAAAGTGTTGCCCCATGTCACCACCAGATCAGGATGAAGAGAGATTATTTTCTCAAGGTCAATACCAGTATATGACCCGACCGGAGTAATGTGTCTTGCCTCCTGCGGATAATCACTTCCCTGGATCACACCGGCAACCTGCTTGCCGGCACCGACCTTGAACAAGATCTCGGTAATATCCGGAGCAAGACTGATAATTCGTTGTGCCGGATTTTGTAAATGAATGAAAGCACCCTTGTCATCGACAACCCGGCAATCAGCGTGGGCGCCTGAAATCAGCATCGCATATAAAATTGATCCGGCGGACACCCTTCCCAAAAAACAGGCTGTTAAGCCGCTCAGGATCTTTTTCAAATCAGCAGCACAACAATCGCAATAATGACCAGCGTAATGACAAACGCACGATCCAGTAATCCCACGGCGCTTCGCTCCACTGAACCATCTTCGCGTACATGTTCGCTGTCATCACTGCCAAGCGCGGCAGCTCCGCAATCAGTCAGCAATTTTTCATTCACGTCCAGTGTAAACACCGCTTTTTTACGCCAGCAGGAAACAACCTTCACGAAATGCCCCCCCAGGGCAAACATCCAGGTAAAAAGACGAATCGGGATCCAGTCAAGCACCGATTCAACTGAACGCGCACTTTGCACCAGTTCAGGAACAGCTTCATGCTTTGGAAATCCTGAGGAAGACAGAGTGACAGCACGATATAACACCGCACCCACCGGCCCAATCACAATAAACCAGAAAACCACCGCAAAGACTCTTCTGTTTGCAGCAATAAAAATATTGTCAAGCAGCTGGCCATGCAATGACTGCATGCTGGCTGCATCTGTCACGCCAAAGGAAATTTTCAATTTTTCCGCGGCTGATTGCGAATCACCATGCACCAACGCATTGATGCAGGCAAACGTATCCGCCCATAAATTCTGCGGTCCCAGACAGTAGAGAAATATCAGTAACTGAAACAGTAATTCAAGAAATCCATACATCGGATTTTTCAAGATAACCTGAATGACGGCAACCGCAATGAGCAACGGAATGGTGGTTAAGGCAAGAATTGTGTATGAAGACTGCCTTGGGAAACGCCGCATGACCGCACCCTGATAATTCGCATACCAATACCAGCGGCGCAAATGGCTCCAGTCAAAAAAACGCTCAATCAGCAGCGCTATCAATGTTACTACAAATGTCATGCAAGTATTCCTTTTAAATATGCCCAGTCGAATGCAGGTCCAGGGTCTGTTTTACGTCCAGGCGCGATATCAACATGTCCAACGACTCTGTCATGCGTGATAGCCGGGTAAGCCTGCATAAGCAAGGCAATCACGTTACCCAACTGATGATATTGTGTCTGTTCATACGGTGTATGATCGGTTCCTTCCAATTCTATCCCAATCGAAAAATCATTACAGCGTGTCTTGCCCTGAAAATATGATTCTCCCGCATGCCAGGCGCGTTTGGTGAATGGCACAAACTGGATAATCTCACCTGTTCTTTTGATCAGCAGATGAGCAGAAACCCTGAGCGAGGCAATATCGGCAAATGAAGGATGGGAGTTCATATCCAGCCTGCCGCAAAAAAAATTTTCTATCGTATCTGATCCAAATTCGCCAGGAGGCAGACTGATGCCATGTACCACTATCATATCAACAGGCATACCTTGCGGACGTTCATCATGATGAGGCGATGAACGGTAGATTACCGGTTCCAGCAATCCGGTATCAGAATTAATTTTCAGGGTGGTTTTCATGGCGGCATTATAATCCATGAATATCGATTTTACACCTTGAAACTAGCCGCTCCGCTCTGTCATTGACGCCAGAATGCAGCAGGCAAGGCAGGATTCCGGTAAAAACCGGCTCATCCTGCATGTTCTCATTGCAAATATGATTAAAATATGTAAAAAATGGCACCCTTCATATTTTTTGATAATTAATAGATAATGACCCCCATGCAGCCTGAAGAAATTAGACGTTTAATCGAGGCCGGTCTTGCGAATAGCGAGGCCCATGTTGAAGGTGACGGCGCACATTTTACCGCCATCGTTGTATGTCCCGCATTTGTCGGCAAATCACGCCTGCAAAAACAGCAATTAGTATATGATACGGTAAGAGCGCAGCTCCTGGATGGAACACTGCACGCTCTTTCAATCAAAGCTTTTACGCCGGAAGAATGGGAAAAATTAGAGCAACAATTAAACAGTGACGGGAAAGAATAAACATGGAAAAGCTAATTATCAAAGGAAATATCCCTTTAAACGGCGAAATCAAGATTTCAGGAGCAAAAAACGCCGCACTGCCTATTCTGGCAGCCTCACTTCTTAGCAGCGCACCCATTCAGATTAGCAATATTCCACATTTACAGGATGTTACAACCATCGTCAGTCTTTTGGGTCAAATGGGCGCGCGCATCACCCTGGATGAGCGCTCCAATATCGAAGTTGATGCCAGCCATCTGGAATCTTTCCATGCACCTTACGAACTAGTTCGCACCATGCGAGCATCCGTTCTCGTGCTTGGTCCGTTACTGAGTCGTTTTGGTGAAGCAGAAGTTTCATTACCTGGCGGCTGCGCCATTGGTACTCGACCTGTAGACCAGCACCTTAAAGGCATGCAAGCCATGGGAGCAGAAATCCGTATAGAGAATGGCTATATCAAAGCGAAAACAAACAAACTTCACGGTGCAACCATCGTCCTGGATATTGTTACCGTCACCGGCACAGAAAACATCATGATGGCAGCCGTACTCGCAAAAGGACAAACCATCATTCATAACGCAGCCCGCGAACCGGAAGTTGAAGATTTGGCGAACTTCCTGAATACAATGGGCGCGCAAGTCAGCGGCGCCGGCACATCTACAATTGTTATTGATGGTGTCGACAGTCTCGGTGGCGGCAGTTATCACGTATTGCCTGACCGGATTGAAACAGGAACCTATCTTGCAGCCGCCACGATTACCCGCGGCAAAATCAAACTCAAGAATACCCGGCCGGATTTGCTCGAATCCGTGCTTCTCAAACTTGAAGAAGTCGGCGCCATCATTGATACAGGCATAGACTGGATTTTACTGGATATGAAAGGCCACAGGCCACGCGCTGCCAATATCAGCACTGCGCCCTATCCTGCATTTCCGACCGATATGCAGGCACAAATGATGGCTGTCAATACTGTCGCCGAAGGAACCGGCGTCATCACTGAAAATGTTTTCGAAAACCGCTTCATGCACGTACAGGAATTGCAGCGCATGGGTGCAAATATCGCTCTCAAGGGCAATACTGCCATTTGCACAGGCGCAGACCATCTGCATGGCGCACCTGTCATGGCGACTGATTTGCGCGCATCAGCAAGCCTGGTTCTTGCTGGACTTGCTGCTCATGGTGAGACCACCATTGACCGTATTTATCACATTGACCGCGGTTATGAATGCATTGAAGAAAAACTGGAACAGTTAGGCGCGCAAATTCACCGCATTCCATCCGAGAACCGGGAATGAGAAACAGCGCACTCGTTTTGCTATTGCTGTCTGCTCCCGCACTTGCGCTCGGTGCAAACCAGGAAGATTTGGCAAAATTAATGCAGGCAAATCAGACAAAGACAGCACATCTTGATTTATCCAACGCTGATTTACGCAACTATAGTTTTATTCCCGGAAAGATTGACTTGCAGAAGGCAAATTTATCGCATGCCAACCTGTCCGGCGTTGATCTGTCAAAGATGAATTTGGGCGGCGCAGATTTAAGTTTTGCCGATCTGTCGAATGCCAAACTCAATCAGGTTAACCTGGCTGACGCGAACCTTGACCACGCCAACCTGACAAGTGCTCAATTGCTGCAGACGGATCTTTCCCGCACAAATTTAAATTTTGCCAATCTGACGCAGGCAAACCTGCAACAGGCAATACTCACCAAAGCAAATTTAAACTGCGCCAATCTCAACCAGGCGGATCTGACCAGGTCGAATTTCACTGAAGCCACTATCTCAGGCACCACTTTTATCAATACAATCACCACTGATATCGTTGGGTATGAATCTGTCGTTGACACGAAAGTAAGCTGCGCCGGATAGTTATAATTCCCAATCCTCGCTCGTGACATGCATCTATTGATGATCGGCATTCGTGATCGGAATTCATGCACGGGGCTCTGTCGCTGCAGGCAGCCCACGTGCGATGAGGTGAATTTTGCAAGTGATCTGTCGCAAAAAGACAGAAAGTCTATGCCAGATAAAAATCCAGTGTCTTGCGCAACCCTGCCTGGATATTCACTTGCGGCTCCCAGCCAAGATATTCACGTGCGTGACGAATAGATGGCACACGCAAGGAGACATCCTGATAACCTTCGCCGAAATAGGCTTTTGCATCTATATCAATAAGCTTTACCGCCTTGGCCTTGTCTGCATACTTGGGATAATTCGTCATGATGGAATGAATTAATGTCTCGGCAAGTTGACGGATAGAAATATTCTCGTCGGGATTGCCGACATTGAAAATTTTATTATGCGCGGCATTATCCTTATTTTCGATAATGCGCATTAACGCGCTCACGCCGTCATCAATATAGGTGAAACAACGCTGCTGCTTGCCGCCATCCACCAGATTGATATTTTCACCGCGCAGGATATTGCCAATGAACTGCGTTAAAACCCGTGAACCACCCGGCTTGGGATTAAAAACATTATCCAGCCGCGGCCCATACCAGTTAAAAGGCCTGAACAATGAATAAGACAAATCCTTATGTTTGCCCATCGCGTAAATGACACGATCCATTAATTGTTTTGACGTTGAATAAATCCAGCGTTCCTTGCTGATGGGCCCGGTAACCAGACAACTTTTTTCTTCATCAAATTCCGCATCAGGGCACATGCCATACACTTCTGAAGTTGAAGGGAAAACAACACGCTTTTTGTATTCGGCACACAGACGGACTACTTCGAGATTAGCCTCGAAATCCAGCTCGAATACGCGCAGTGGGTCTTGCACATAAAGTGCTGGCGTTGCAACGGCGACCAGCGGCAAAACAACATCGCTTTTTCTGACATGTTCCTTTATCCATTCCTTTTGTCTCGTCATATCGCCAGAAACAAAATGAAATCGCGAATGATCAAGGCATGCACCCAGCTTGTCCTCTGCCAGATCCATCGCATAAATTTGCCAATCGGTTGTCGCCAGTATGGTTTCACTTAAATGGCTGCCAATGAAGCCATTAGCCCCGAGAATTAAAACGTTCATATGATTTCCTGAATATAATAATATTAATTAATGTTTATACGGTTTAGTTGAATATTGTATACATGACATCCAGCACCCTGTCATGATCCGCATCCGTCATGCCTGGGAACAAAGGCAAACTGACAATTCGCTCACACACATCTTCTGCGCGCGGGAAATCTCCAGGATTAAATCCGAACACCTGACGATAATATGGATACAAGTGCGCTGCGCGATAATGCAGGCCTGTGCCAATATTTTTTTCTTTCATTGCCAGCATAAATTCATTTCTGTTCATGCCCGCAGCATCTTCATTAATAAGCGGTGTGTAAAGATGCCAGGAATGCAGATGCTCATACGCGGGACGTTGCGGTAAATTCCATTGCGGCCAATCAGACAACGCTTCCTGATATCGTTCTGCCAGTTCATTACGCCGTGCGATAAATCCCGAAAGCTCTCTGAGCTGATGAATTCCGATAGCGGCCTGGATATCCATCATGTTGGACTTGTAACCAGGCAGCACGATTTCATAGTCCTGGCTGCCGCTCTTCCCGTAGCGATTCCAGGCTTGCCTGTCTATGCCATGAAAGCGCAAACGTGCAACCTGATCAGCCAGCTGCTGATCATTCGTAATAACACAGCCGCCTTCGCCGGTCGTCATGTTTTTGTTGGGATGAAAGCTGAATACTTGTGTATCCCCGAAGCTACCTATGCGTTTACCTTTGTATTCTGTACCAATCGCATGGGCAGCATCTTCCAGCACACGTAACCCATGGTGATTTGCTATTTCATAAATCGGATCCAGGTCGACTGGCAGACCGGCAAAATGAACGGGAATGATTACCCGGGTACGGTCAGAGATTTTATCCTGCAGTTGGCTGATGTCCATATTCAATGTATGCGGATCAATATCCACAAGCACCGGCTTTCCACCCCCGAGAACAATCGAATTTAATGTGGCAGCAAACGTCAGCGGCGTGGTAATCACCTCATCGCCTGGCTCCAGATTCATTGCCAGCAAAGCCAGATGCAACCCCGAAGTAGCAGACATCAACGGCAAGACATGCTGCGCCCTGAAATACTCTTTCAGGGCCTCAGTAAACTCTGCAACACGCGGTCCGGTCGTAATCCAGCCGCTTTTCAAACAGGCGACCACATCATCAATCGCCGCCTGACTGATGGAAGGCCGGGAAAAGGGTAAAAAATCATCAGACATAAAGCTTTCCCTTCAAATTGGTGTTCAGGCGCTGCGAGCTACAAGATATACACCCGCTATAATAATGAAAATGCCAAGCATGCGCATGGAAGTTAGAGGCTCGCCAAACAAATAATAGGCGGCCAGGGCATTCACGATATACCCAATACTCAGCATGGGATAGGCAAAACTGACCTGGACCCGGGAGAGAACCAGCAGCCAGACAGCCACACTCACCACATACATAAACAAGCCTGTGATTATAGGCGGATTACCCATTACCTTAATTCCGATAGGAAAAGCATTTGCCAGAGTAAACTCAAAATGACCAATCTGACTCATGCCAGCCTTGAGAAGCAATTGCGCACCAGCATTCAGTAAAACACCACTCAGGATCAGAACAAATATCATCATTATACGATAGCCTTTGTATTCTTTAGATGGGGTTTGCGAGTGCAGAGAGTATACAAAATTTTCCGTCAATTTACACATGCCGGGGATTGGATCTACCCATTTCATTGAAAAATAAGTTATAATGGGCGCCATTTTAATGCTCGGGGTGCAAAAGCACCTGAACCTATCCGATATTTATCCTTTAAGATCAAGAGGAAACATCATGACTATATTAGTTGGTAAAAAAGCTCCAGACTTTACTTCAGCAGCGGTGATGGCGAATGGCGAAATCAACAGCAGCTTTAACCTGCACAAGTCCATCGAAAAAAAATATGGAATTATCTTCTTTTACCCATTGGATTTTACCTTTGTCTGCCCATCCGAATTAATCGCATTAGACAACCGCATTGATGAATTTACTGCCCGCAATACACTGGTAATGGGCGTTTCCATTGACTCCCAGTTTACCCATAACGCATGGCGCAATACACCGGTTGCCAATGGCGGAATCGGGCCAGTTCGTTATCCTTTGATTGCTGACGTTAATCATCAAATCTGCCAGGCTTATGGCGTTGAACACCCAACCGCTCATGTCGCGCTGCGCGGCGCTTTCGTTATCGACAAGCAGGGTATTGTACGCTCACAAATCGTGAATGACTTGCCATTGGGTCGCAACGTTGATGAATTACTGCGGCTTATCGATGCGCTGGAATTCCACGAAAAGCATGGGGAAGTTTGCCCTGCAGGCTGGACCAAGGGTAAAACCGGCATCAAACCAACTGCAGAAGGTATTGCAAATTATCTCGCACAGGAAGCTCAATCCCTGTAATTCACTGTATCTGCAAACAAAAAAACCCGCCGGATTGGCGGGTTTTTTATTTATGCCCTGATATATTCAACTTGCGTTAGCACATCTATCTATTGTGCACTAAATGATGTTTTGAATAAAAAAAACCAGAATCCACCCTAGGCTCTTCATATTTTTAAAAATTCCAGAAAATTTACTTGCATATTGAATGTTATTGAGTAAATTAATTTCGTCCGGATAAAATTCTCAAGGAGAGACTTTATATATGAAATTAAAACTCATTGTAGCATCAATGGGCTTGCTAGGTTTAATCAGTTGCCCAGTGTTTGCTGATACTGATACAGCCACTACAACCTCTGGTTCAACTTCAGCAACAGCAACAACCGCATCAACTTCATCCACCACGTCAACAACTGCAAAAAAGCATCACCGGCATAAGCACCGCTACCATCACAAGATGAAGCGCCATCACGTACGCCATGAAACCAAAGCGGAAGAACGACGTGAAGAAAGAATGGAAGCAGAACGTATTTCGTACAAGGGAGAAATGCCAGCCGTTGAAGTGTGCTCAACCAGTCTGCAGAGCATCATCATCGATGAACAGACACAAAGCCTGGGCCGTGCAATGCCAAACCCATGCAATCCTGGCTGGTACAACCGAATTCATGTTGTCGGCGGCGTCAATGTCGACATAGGCAAATGGGGCAACCGTAACGCCAATTTTGAAGGTGAAAACTATCGCCGGTTCTCACTAAACGATGTGTATGTCAATGTTGGCGCAAATATCAACGACTGGACCAATGCATTTGCCAGCATCAGCTATAGCAACACCTCAACCAGCAGTGATGGCAGCTTCCACGACTACGGCTACTATGGCTGGGGCATGAACAGCTGGCAGTACAACTACAGCAACGTTTATGACTCAAATAAACTTTCGCTGGAACAAGCTTACTTTACAATTGGTAACTTTAATGTCAGCCCATTCTATCTGCAGATTGGTAAACAGTTCCAGGATTATGGCCGTTATCAAATCCACCCAATCACTCGCAGCTTTGATCAGGTAATGACAGAAACACTCGATACGTCAGGCAAACTGGGATTGATTCTGAATAACGGATTCCATGCGTCCGTGGCTTTATTCGACAACCGCTTGCAAAAGTTTGAAGACAACCGAAACAACAAGCCGCTCAACTTTGCTGGCACCATCGGATTTGACAAGCCGGGTGACATGTTTGGATGGGGCGTCGGTATCGGTTATATCAACAATATTATTGGTGTAAACGATATCGCGCATGCTGTGAAGCTCTTCAATGATGAAGGCTACCATACCTCCATCAGCGGAGTTGCTCTTTATGGCGATTTCAACACTGGACCATTCTCACTCAACGCACGCTGGACTGGCGCAACCTCACGGTTCAATTCACTTGATTTGCCAGAACATGGCTGGGCAGATTTAACCAATACATGGGAAGTCATGCCAGATGCAAGAGGCGCGAAACCATGGGCATTCGGAATTCAAGGCGGTTATGGATTTGAGTTCTGGAATATGTCCGATACACTTTATCTTGGCTATCAGCAATCTAGCCAGGCAGCAGGTATCGGCTTGCCACAGAATCGCTACGTACTGGGTGCGAATGCCTGGGTGATGAAAAACACCATGGTTGGACTCGAATGGGATCACGACAAGGATTACAGCACAGGTAATGGCGGCTCTGGTGATTCAGATAATCTCGTTTCCTTGCGCCTGGGTGTTAAGTTCGACTAAAAAATTTCAATCTCCAGCAATACCAAAACAGGGTGAGCTTCCAAAGCTCACCCTGTTTTTTTTGAGAGATTCACAAAACCGTGCCTGGCCGCATAAGACTGGCTCACTCGGATTTTGTGAATCTCCCTGTTTTTTGATGCTGAACAGTCGACGTATTATGTTCCGCTCTCTTGTAAAACTAATTCTACAAAAATTGCTTGTTGAGTCACTATTTATATAGCGTAAAAAAAATCATTTTCAAATTTTTTGGATAATATTTGCAATAATGTAAATTAAAATGCGCAGCTTCTCATTGTTTGCATTAAAATTTGCTTGCATTGACAAACAACGCTGAGTTAATTTTAATACTCGTCCGGATTATATATTTCAAGGAGATACAATAAATGAAATTAAAACTCGTTGTTGCATCAATGAGCTTGCTTGGTTTGGTCAGCTGCCCGGTGTTTGCAGCAACAACAGCAACCAGCACAACTGCTGAATCTGCTACTGCTACAACTGCAACTGCCACCACTGTCAAGCACAAACGTCATCACAAAATGATGGCACACCATGTCAAACATCATGAAACTTTGGCGCAAGAACGCCGCGAAGAAAGAGTTGAAGCTGAAAGAATTTCATATAAGGGTGAAATGTCGCCTGTTGAAGTTTGCTCTGTCAGCCAAACATCTATCATTCTTGATGAAGCAACCCAAAATTTGGGCCGTGCATTGCCAAATCCATGCAATCCAGGCTGGTACAACCGCATCATGGTCAGTGGCGGCATGAATGTAGACCTGGGCAAATGGGGTAATCGTAATGCTGATTTCCAGGGTGAAAACTATAATCGTTTCTCCCTCAATGATGTTTACGTCAACATAGGCGCAAATATCAATGACTGGACCAAAGCATTTGCCAGCATCAGCTATAGTAACACTTCATCCACAGGAGGCAGTGATTCTGACCACTATGGTTACAGCAGTGTTTACAATAACAACACATTATCGCTTGAACAGGCTTATTTCACTGTCGGAAACTTTGATGTTTCTCCAATCTTTGTTCAGATTGGTAAGCAATTCACTGATTTCAGCCGCTATGAAATCCATCCTATCACTCGCAGCATGACACAAGTATTGTCAGAAGCATTACCAACCTCTGGTAAACTTGGTTTCATTGTTCCGATGGGCTTCCATGGTTCGTTGTATATTTTTGATGACCCAATCAAGAAGATTGGCAAAACCAGCAGAACAACTGACTATGGTGCAACCTTGGGTTATGATCAACCAGGCGACCAATTCGGCTGGGACCTCGGCGTTGGTTATGTATACAACATGATGGCTGCAGAAGATGTTGCTCATGGTGTTTCCAACTTCACTGGCGGCGGTTATAACAGCCGTAAGGCAGCTGCTGCTCTTTATGCTGATATTAACAGCGGTCCTTTCAGTGTTAATGCCCGTTGGACAGGTGCAGTGCAACGTTTTAATCCCAGCGATTTACCCAAACACGGTTTTGCTGATGAAGGAACAGATGACGTCATCAATGCTGATGCATCCGGTGCAAAACCATGGGCAGTTGGAATCCAGGCTGGTTACGGCTTTGAAATGTTTGGTGGCCGCAGCAACAATGTATTCCTCGGCTATCAGCAATCAGGCGAAGCAGTTGGTATCGGTTTACCAAAAAATCGCTGGCTGGTTGGGTACGGAATTGAGCTGTGGAAGAAAACCAACCTTGGTCTGGAATGGGATCATGATACTGATTACAGCACAGGTAATGGTGGTTCAGGTAATACTGACAATCTCGTTACCTTGCGTGCTGGCGTTCAGTTCGGCTAATTTCAAGCCTCATCAAAAAAGCCCGCTCATGCGGGCTTTTTTTTCGTTAAAATTTTTTCGTTAAAAACTGGGTAACCGCTAGAAATTGAAGAATATTCGTATCTGCTTATCAAGTGCTGCCCCACTTGTTCACGATATGACAGAATAATTCTGCCGTGCGTTCAGCATCATAAATTGCCGAATGCGCCTGCTGGAGATCGAATGGAATACGGGCGCGCCTGGCTGCTCGCGCAAGCACCGTTTCGCCTAGTGCCACAGCAGACAGGGAAGCTGTATCAAATGTGGTAAAGGTATGAAAAGGATTGTTCCGAACAACGGAACGCTTGGCCGCTGCGAGAACAAAACTCAAATCAAACCAGGCATTATGTCCAACCAGGACAGCCCGATAGCAAGACGTTTTATCAAGCGTCTCACGAATGGCAGCAAAAATTCTGTGCAGGGCCTGGCTTTCCGGAATCGCCATTCTTAATGGATGAAATGGATCTATTCCTGTAATCTCAAGCGCCTCTTTTTCTAGACGCGCACCCGCAAATGGCTCAACATGATAAGCATGCGTATGGTCACGGCAAAGCTTACCCTCCTCGTTGATCATTAAAGTGACTGCGGCAATTTCCAATAACGCATCCGTGGCTGAATTGAGACCAGATGTCTCAACATCGATGACAACTGGTAATAGCCCCCGGAAACGGCGAGATAATATTGTTGGTCTGTTATTCATTTTTTCTCTAGTCAAAAGCTGGGTTTTCACTACAATAGGGACACTCGTTTAGATAACATCAAACATCAGGAGCCAGTCAGGAGGGCTGTACGGGATCGGTTTGCATTCTCATGCGTACCCAAACCGACCCCATACAGCCCCTGTAGACTCCACGAATAATCATTATGGGAAGAATATGTTAACAACTACACTACAATCCAAATCCACTCCCCTGCGAGATACTATCACAAAAGCTTACAGAATGGATGAAACTGAATGTCTGAGACAACTTATTCCCCAGGCAACCTTTCCTGAAACAAATCTTGCACATATTGCCACGATTGCCAAACAGTTAGTCATGGAAACCCGTGAATACAAGAAACGACAGGGTAAAATCGATATCTTGCTGCACCAGTATGATCTTTCAACCGAGGAAGGCATCGCCCTGATGTGCCTGGCTGAGGCACTTTTACGCATTCCTGACAAGGCAACCATGGATAAATTTATCAGCGATAAATTATCCACTGTTGAGTGGGTCAATCATCTGAGTACCGGTAATTCCCTGTTTGTGAATGCAGCAACCTGGTCGCTGCTTCTGACGGGCAAAATTTACTCTCCTACACTGGACAATCAGAAAAATCTTCTGAGTTCACTGAAACGAGCTACCAGCCGGATAGGCGTGGCCATGATCCGTCCTGTCATCCTGCAAATGATGAAATCCATAGGCAAACAATTTGTCATGGGCCAGGATATCGATTCGGCTTTGAAACGCTCTGTGGAGCTTGAAAAAACCGGGTACCGTTTCTCATTCGATATGCTGGGCGAATCAGCACGCACCCGGGCAGACGCTGAGCATTACTATTCCTCTTATGTACAAGCCATTGATGCCATCGGGAAATTTGCCAACGCAGGCAGTCCGGCAAAGAATCCTGGTATTTCTGTCAAACTGTCGGCACTCCACCCGCGGTATGAATACACGAAATACGCGCAAATGCTGGATGAAATGCCTCCAATGCTGCTCGCGCTCGCGCAACAGGCCAAAAAATATAATATCGGGCTGACCGTTGATGCTGAAGAAGCTGACAGACTGGATTTATCGCTGGATATCTTTGAAAAAGTCTTTAGTGACCCATCTCTCGCTGGCTGGGAAGGATTGGGTCTTGCTGTTCAGGCTTACCAAAAGCGTGCCTACTTTGTGCTTGACTGGCTGGCTGACCTTTCCAGAAAACACGGCCGACGCATCATGGTACGGCTGGTAAAAGGCGCCTATTGGGATGCCGAAATTAAAATGAGCCAGATTCAGGGCCAAGGCGGTTATCCGGTTTTCACGCGTAAAAACTCAACTGATGTTTCCTATATTGCATGTGCAAAAAAATTACTGTCCCAGCCTGATTGCTTTTATTCCCAATTTGGCACACATAACGCCTACTCTGTAGCTGCAATCATGGAAATCGCTGGCAGTAACACTGAATTTGAATTCCAGTGCCTGCATGGGATGGGACGTCCACTCTATGATCAGATTGTTGATAAAAACAAATTCAACCGCCCCTGCCGAATCTATGCACCAGTCGGCACGCACAAGGATCTGCTTGGCTATCTGGTACGCAGATTGCTGGAGAATGGCGCAAACAGTTCATTTGTAAATAAGCTGGCGGATGACAAAACCCCTATCGAAAAAATCATTGTGGATCCGGTGGCAAGAATCGCAGCCCTTTCCAGCATGCCGCATCCTCGCATTCCCACGCCTAAAGATATTTATGGAGACTGGCAAAATTCCCAGGGAATAGATTTGTCCGATTCATTACAACTCACCAGACTCAAGCAGCAAATGGAGCAGGCAGAAAAAGAAAACTGGGTGGCAGGACCTGTCATCAATGGAAAGGTACTGATAGACAGGAACGCAGAACCTGTCCAATCACCAAGCCAGACCGACCTCACTATCGGCCATGTAAACAAGGCAGGTGAACCGGAAGTCGAGGAAGCACTCAAAGCTGCCGAGCAAGCAGCAAGAACATGGGAAGAGACGCCTGTATCTGACCGCGCCGCCATCCTCGAACGTGCTGCTGATCTTTTCCAGCAGGAAATGCCTGTTCTGATGGCCATACTGACGCATGAGGGAGGCAAATGTATTCAGGATTGCCTGTCTGAAGTACGCGAAACCATCGATTATTGCCGTTATTACGCTTATCGGGCACGGCATGATCTGGTACCGGTGTCATTGCCCGGTCCAACAGGCGAAACCAACCAGTTATCACTGCATCCAAGAGGCATTATCGCCTGCATCAGTCCATGGAATTTCCCGCTGGCAATTTTTGCCGGACAGATCGTGGCAGCCTTGGTTACGGGTAACCCTGTCATTGCCAAACCCGCTGAACAAACTCCATTGATTGCTTTCAAGGCTGTGGAAATCCTGCACAAGGCGGGTATCCCTAAAGACGTACTACAACTATTAATCGGCTCAGGAAGAGTCGTTGGTGCAAAATTGGTCAGCGATCCTCGCATAGCCGGTGTCATGTTCACAGGTTCAACGGAGACTGCCAAATTTATCGAACAATCCCTCGCGCAACGCAAAGGCCCGATTGCCTTGTTTATTGCAGAAACCGGCGGACAAAATGCCATGATTGTGGACTCCTCTGCACTGGCAGAACAGACGGTCATGGATATTGCCACCTCCGCATTCAATAGCGCAGGACAACGTTGCTCGGCACTGCGTGTGCTCTTTGTACAGGAAGAAATCGCGCCGAAATTACTCGAAATGCTCAAGGGCTATATGCAAGAACTGAGCATAGGCAACCCAGCCTTGCTGACCACTGATATCGGCCCGGTAATAGACAAGGATGCCCAGCAAATGCTGAAAAATCATTTCGCTAAAATGAGCCAGGAAGCACGGCTGATCGCCCAGGTACCAATGCGTGAAACCCCGTCTGGGCATTATTTTGCCCCCTGTGCATTTGAGCTGGAAGATTTGAGTATACTGGAAGGTGAAGTATTCGGGCCTATTCTGCATATCGTACGTTACAAAGCCCGCGACCTTGATAAGGTAATGGATGCTATAATCAAGACAGGCTATGGATTAACATTAGGCATACACAGCCGCATTGATGCAACCATACAATACATCGCCAATCGCATGCCTGTTGGCAATATGTATGTGAATCGCAATATGATTGGTGCAGTTGTCGGCGTACAGCCATTTGGCGGTGAACGGCTATCCGGAACCGGGCCGAAAGCGGGAGGACCGCATTATTTACCCCGGTTATGCATGGAGCGAACTGTTTCCAATAATACAACAGCGGTAGGCGGTAATGCGCGTCTGGTTTCATTACTTGAGGATGATTGATGGAAGAACAATTACCCCATACGATTTCTCATGTCATATTCCTGATTTTTTCAGGCACCGCAGTGCTGTCGACTCTCGCATTATTTACCCGACAGTCGCTGTTGGTTGCCTATATCGTATTGGGTGCGATACTTGGCCCCTGGGGATTAAAACTGGTCAGTAACGGCATCGTGATCAAACAGGCCGGCGATATTGGCATCATCTTCCTGCTGTTTTTGCTAGGCTTGCACCTTCAACCGCAGAACCTGTTTCATTCACTGCGCAAGATGAGTTTGATTACTGTGTCCAGCTCGCTGCTATTTTTCATCGTTGGATTTGTCGTCAGTTTCACATTTGGCTATACCTATGAAGAAAGTCTGGTGATTGGAATCGCTGCAATGTTTTCCAGCACCATCATTGGCCTTAAATTACTACCAACCACTATCCTGCATCACCAGCATACCGGTGAACTCGTGATCAGTATTTTGCTTTTACAAGACATTATCGCGATAGGCGCGATATTAATCATGCAAATGATTGCCGGAAAAGGCGGCTTATATGAAGTAGGACTATTTATCAGCGCGTTCCCCGTGCTTTTATTAGTCGCGTATTTTTTTCAACGTTTTATTCTTTCCTGGCTGCTGGCAAGATTTGATAAAATCCATGAATACATTTTTATTCTGTCCATTGGCTGGTGTCTGTGCATGGCTGAACTCAGTCACTCCTTTGGCCTTTCCGAAGAAATTGGCGCTTTTATTGCGGGCGTATCGCTTGCTTCCAATCCAATTTCATTTTACATCGCGGAAAGCCTGAAACCATTACGTGATTTCTTCCTTGTACTTTTCTTCTTTTCTATCGGAGCCGGATTTAATTTCGGCTATTTTGGTCAGGTCATTATTCCTGCCTGCATCCTTGCCGGATTTATCCTGATTCTCAAGCCCATGGTATTCAACTGGCTGTTATACAGATCTGGCGAAATCAAATCTGTCAGCTGGGAAATTGGTGTGCGTCTGGGCCAGATGAGTGAATTCTCATTACTGATTATCTACATGGCACTTGAAACCAGCCTGATGTCCCAACAGACAGCTTATATGGCAGAAGCGGCCATCATTATCACATTCATTATTTCCTGCTACTGGACAGTCATACGTTATCCAACTCCGCTCGCATCCACAGACCGATTGCGCCGGGATTAAAAAATATGTTCATTAAACTCTGATGATTCATGATACAAAGAAATCCTCACCCACGCCTGGTACAGTCTTCCAGTCACAGGCTGCGCCATTGAAACTGGATACACGTATATCGGGTTTCGCCGGCCCATCCGCAGTAATGACATAGACACATGCTTTTGATTTGAACATGGTTGAGTTGGATTGATTTCCAGCATTTTCATTTTGCTGAACTAACGTTAAGGTATAGGCAACATCAAAATCATCGTTTGGATCAAATTCAAAGCCATACCGTTTAGGACTTCCAGTGCTCACCTTGAACTCAGACACAGAAGTGCCGTCTGGAAGCACAAATATGCCTTTTTCATTTAGCATTTGTAATTTAGCCACCCATTCTCCATTTTCTGCATTGATGTTATGCCAGGTATGCACCTGCCTGGCTGATACCTGCAATGGCAGTGTCAATGTGACGGCTGACACTATCATGGAAAAAAGAAATCCAGATTTTATTTTCATAAACAATCTCCGTGTATTGATCAACTGAAATGCCCTTTGTCATATCGAAAGGCTGTACCGCGACTCAAGCAATCTAGCAAATATGAAAGCCCTTGTAAATGCAAATGAGAATGATTATTATTTGCAGCCATAAGACAGTCTCGCTAGGAAAAAAAGAATACAATGAAAACAAAACACCTGGTTTTATTATTTATCTCGCCAACCCTCACACTCTTGTTGACGCTGTTTTCATTCAGTGTGTATGCACTCGATACCGCAAATGCCAAACCCGCGCTTAAGCGAATTGTCGTTCTTGAATTCAGTCTTCTGGATGACTTGCTGCAACTTGGCATCAAACCCGTTGGCATTGCTTCCAGCCGCGCGGATGAAGGAACCAATCCACCATTTCTGCTGCCGCAGATCAAGGACATCGAGGATGTAGGAACCCGCCAGCAACCCAATCTTGAAAAAATAATGGCATTGCATCCTGATCTGATCGTTGCTGACATCACCATGCAGAAAAAGATTTATCCATTGCTAAAACGCATTGCTCCCACCCTCATGTTAAATGGCTTGTCAGGCAACATTGATACACAGGAGCAAAATCTGCGAATTCTGGCTGAGGCAACTCATACACAAGATAACGTTGATACCCTGATCAAGAATTTGCGTAAACGCTATGCCGCAGCCAAAAAGACAGGAACTGAACATCCAGCCAGTGTCATGATTGGCTATGCAAATAACGCTGGACAATTTCAAGTGTTAACAGCCAACGCATTGACATCTCGCATTCTCAAGGAACTGGGACATCCCAACCTGATTACCATTTACCGTGAAGAGCAATCTGCCCCTGTTCCGATAGAAACAATACTCGCTAACAATCCTGACAGCATTATCGTGTTATTAACCGACGGCAATATGACGCCATATCATGCATTAATACGTCATCCATTGTGGAATGAAATTCGCGCTGTCAAAACACAGCATATTTATTTCATGGACAGAGATCTTTGGGCAAAAAATCACGGCATTCTGGCAACAGAGCTGATGTTAAAGGAAGCGGAAGAAACCGGCTTCCTGACAAACAAGCCCAATACGGCATTATTAGAATCAAGCGGAACCCCTGGTAAATAATATCAAGCAGAGGAGTATGGCAATGCTAAAAACAGCTATTATTGGTTGCGGGCATGGTGGACAAGCTTTGGCAGCAGATTTGACACGACGCGGATGCCATGTGACCTTATATGCGCACCCCGACCACCCCGGCAGTATACAGGCAATAACCAATGCTGGCGGGATAATGTGCGAGGGATTAATCAATGAATTTGTGCCGCTGACTGCTGTAACAACCAATATGCAGCAAGCTGTTTCCGGCAGTGATTATATTTTTATTGTTGTTCCATCCTTTGCGCATGAAGCAATGTTCATAGAGTTATTGCCATTCCTGCAGCCTGGCCAGACCATTATCACGCTCGCCGCCAATTTTGCTTCGCTCAGTTATCTCCGCCTGCTGGAGAAAACCAACAAGATGCATGGCATAGATATATTAGACATGGCATCACTACCCTATATTTGCCGGTCAGATCACGCTGGCACGGTCAACATCATCACGGTAAAAAAGAAACTGGCGGCGGCGAGCATTCCTTCAGCAGCAATAGATAAACATATACGCGCATTAACCCCGATTTTTCCCTGTGAATTATTACCCTACCAGGATGTGTTATCTTTGGGAATGAACATCACCAGTGGCATGACCCATCCGGCAATTACCTTGCTGAATGCAGGGCGAATTGGCGAAGGCAAGGATACATTTTATTTTTATCGCGATGGTATCACGCCAGAAGTGGCAGCCATCATTGAATTGCTTGATATGGAACGCATACGCATTGGAAACAAACTGGGACTGGAAATGTACAGTTATCTTGATCTGATGGCGGAATATTACGGAACACGCTATGAATCCATCTATCAGTTTTTCCGGCAATCACCCTCGCATAATGCACTGTCGATGTGTCCCGCATCGTTAAAAGACCGTTATATCACCCAGGATGTAGCTGGCCTGCTGGTACCCTGGTATTGCCTGGGAAAGCTTGTGCAGATTGAATCATTCACACTGAACAATCTGATTAATCTCGCATCCATTATCAATAAGACAAATTACCTGCGCACAGGCACCAATCTGGTACGTCTCAATTTGCATGACAAGACGGTGGACGAAGTCCGGCAATATGTTCATAAGGGTGAAGTGCCAGCAAGCCTGCCAGGACTGCAGCCTGTTTATGGCATGCAGATGAAACCGGTCTTGCACACAGGGTATATCTCATGACCTGGCTGTCTACCGCATTAGCAAGCACCATGATATTCGGCGTCGGCAGCTTTCTGCTCAAGGTCGGAAGCCATCACAGGTTTCCGGGACCCAGTTTGCTGCTGGGTCTTTACCTCTCAGGCAGTGCAATTTTTCTCGGCGCTTTGATGACAACAAGCAATCTCTCCCTCACCTGGACAGCGGTCTTATTTTCCATCTTGATTGGCCTGGGTTCATATTACGGCAACACGTTTCTCGTCAAAGCCTATACAACCGGCCCTGCCGCCTTGACATCGCCGCTCATGAGCTTGAATATCCTGCTAGTCATCATGATGTCCACATTGATATTTCATGAACGTATCAGTCAATGGCAGTATCTGGGAGCAGCTTGCATGATGTGTGCCATTTCATTGCTGGGCATCAATTTCAATCATACCCTCATGAAAAGCCGCATGTGGATAGTGTTCGTCACGCTCGCTATTCTCTTCATCTTCATGCGCGAAGGCGGACTTAAAATCGCTCATGAAAATGGCATGAACAATATCAACGTCCTGTTTTTTGGCTACCTGTTTGCGGGCGTGCTCGCTGTCGGCAAATTATGGGTATCCAGAAAAAAATTATCCTCCCTGTCAACCTCATCACATTGCCAGGCTTTCCTGTTAGGCACGACAATTGGTATTTTCTCCGCAACCGGCATGGGCTTGCTCGCCTATGCCATTGCCCATGGGCCAGCCTCTGTCATTGTCCCGATTTTTTCGTCCAGAAATTTCCTGGTCGTGATTTTATTTGTCATCTTTTTTAAGGAAAAATTGTCCCTGCTGCAATGGTTATCGGTAGGGCTGCTGATCCTGGGAATGATCCTCATCACGCATATATGAAAAAACCAATTCACCAGCAACTGACACTGCCATTCGCGCAAACCATCATTATTTTTCTGATCATGGTATTTGTCCTGCTTGATCTCAAATCCGGCGCCATGAAATTCCAGTGGAGTGAGATTTTCGCTGCCTTTCAGCATCCAGAATCAACCAGTATTCCTGCTATCGCGATAATGCAGGTTCGACTGCCCATGGTAATTATCGCTATGCTAGCCGGCTCCGGCCTCGCCGTATCCGGGCTGCTGCTGCAGAGCGTGACACAAAATCCACTTGCCTGTCCCAGCCTATCGGGGATTGAGTATGCAACTGCATTCAGCGTGATTCTTTGTTATATGCTGGATCCTGAAATCAGCCGCGCCGCCATCATGATGATTGCCTTGTCCGGCGGAATCCTGACGTATTTGCTCGTGCAGTGGATTGCGAAACGAACCGGCGCATCATCCGCCGGCATCACCCTGATCGGAGTCGCATTTAATTCACTTTATTATTCTGCGATTCAGGCGATACTGATTGCCTTTCCATATCAATCCCAGGCAATCCTGTATGACTTGAATGGCTCGTTGATTGGCGTCACACTTGCAGACATTCAATTTATCATCTTGCCTTATTTGCTGCTGATTACCGGCGTGCTTCTGCTTTCGAAACGCATGGATCTGCTCGACATGGATGATGCGCATGCAACCGCCCTGGGCCTCAATATCCGAAAATATCGCAGCATCATGCTGGGAGTCGCCATTTTACTCTCCACACTGATTACAAGCCTGGTGGGACCATTGCTGTTCTTCGGGTTGGCGGTCCCGCATCTTGTGAGGCCGTTTGCGCGCGGCACGCAAGCAGTATGGTGCTGCGCCATACTGGGCGCGCTGCTGCTGCTAATCGCGGCATATGTGACACAAATGCTTGCTCCGCAAACGCCGCCGCCAATAGGCTTGGTCATGTTATTAATGATTGCCCCAATATTGATTGTGATTATCCAGCGTTATCGGTCTTATGATGAAAATTAATTATCACTCCAGCCACAGAAACAACGTTGCGCGCATGATTCTGCTATTGTCCACGTTTATCGGTATCGTCTTGATTGCCGGATTGCTATTCGGCACAGTTTTGCTTGATATTCATCCGTTCACCCAGACAAACAGCCGCGCAAATAATCTCGCTGCTTTCGTTTTGGAATTGCGCTTGAACCGTGAAGTACTCGCATTATGCTGCGGCGGCATGCTGGCAACCGGCAGCGCCATCCTGCAAGGATTGACTCGCAATCCCATGGTCGCACCCGACCTGACCGGCATGACTTCAATCGGATGTCTGTTGATCATCCTCTGTGAAATATTACATGGCAGTTCACCGCTAATGAATATCATGCTTGGAATCATAGGTTCCATGCTTGGATTTTTGCTCTGCATTTACCTGGCAAAAAAACGTCAACGCCTGATGGTTGTCTTGACAGGCATTACCATCAGTTTCACCGCAACGGCGTTGATACAGCTGCTCATGTTAAAAGCACCTGACCACATCAGCGATTTTCTGCAGTTTCTGAATGGAAGTCTGTATGCAGCCAGCAGCCAGACCATGGTCATGCTGACAGGCATGACACTGATATTGATGCCCCTGGTATTCGTGCTTGGAAAACGCTTCCTGGTCTTTGCGCTGGATGAACAAACCAGCCGCAGTATCGGGGTGCCATTCACAGCCTATCAAACCAGCTGTTTTCTCGTTGCATCCATGCTGATCGGTTCAAGCCTCATGGGTGTTGGAAACATGGGCTTCCTTGGCATTGTCGCACCCAACATAGCCAGATATCTGTGCGGACAACGCCCGCGTTATGTATTTGCCTTAAGCTTTCTGATCGGAGGTTTATTGTATCTGCTCGCGGATACACTCGGACGCTGCCTTGTCTCACCAGCTGAAATTCCAGCCGGCATCATGACAAACATGATTACCGCACCCATATTTTTATATGTTCTGTTTCATTTTTATCGAGGTCAGGATGGATGGAATTAATTTAAAAAATGTCAGTCATGTCTATCAGCGCCAGTTAATCCTGTCTGATGTGGATTTGCATGTTCAAAAGGAAAAAATAACCTGCCTCGTGGGACCAAATGGTGCTGGCAAATCGACTATACTCAAACTCTTTGCCGGGCTGCTTGTTCCGCTTCGCGGCCACATTACTCTGGATAACATCGACATCCGCAATTTCACGCGCAGGGCACTCGCAAAAAAACTGAGCTACATGCCTCAGCAATGCCGTATCCCTGCCGGCCTCACCGTCAGGGAGTACGTCGCACTGGGCAGGTTTTGCCATCAATCCTGGTTTTCAAACCTGAAGGAAGATGATCATGCCGCAATTGAACAGGCGATAGACATGGCTGACTTATCCCGCCACGCTGATCAATTTGCCGCGACACTTTCTACCGGCGAACAGCAGCGGGCAAGGATTGCCCTGATGCTGGCTCAACAGTCTGAATATTTGCTTCTGGATGAACCCATGACCGGGCTTGATTTAAAACAGCAGAGAAATCTGCTGGAATTGCTGACCGCACTGCGCAAGCACCATGCAAAAACCATCATTGTCATTCTGCATGACTTGCACCAGGTCATTGCAATGGCTGATGAGGCCGTCATGCTGAAAGAAGGCCGCGTGCTGGATCGCGGTCAACCACGCACAGTGATCAATCCACATAATTTATGTAGCATGTTTGATTACCCGTTTGATCTTTTCGCTCAGCAATACACACAAACCGGAAACTCTTAATATTACGTTAAGATTTCCATTATAAATTACGTCATCAATTATTATTATCAATAAATATTATTAATAAAAATTACTACAAAAATGCAATTCAGGGATCCAATGAAAACTCGTATTATTCCTGTTTCCCAGCTTAAAGCCTATGCAGAATACCAGGAAGCCGAAACAGCCCGGGCACACCTGTTCATGGGACGCGCGGATATCATGACCGAACTTCGCCAGCTTACGCAATACACCGGGAGACTGTTAAATCCCGAACGCAGAGGCGAAGAATGGTGTCTTGAAAGGAATATGGCTTTTTTTGCTGGTGCCATTGCGTCAGGCAAGCAATTTAAAATTCTTTCTTCCCTGGAAAGCATTCATGGCCGGGCCAAGTTTGGCCTGCAATGCCGCTATGGATTTGGCGGAACAGTCAAGGAATTGTTGTGGCTGGAAGATAATGACTATACATTCGAGCCGGATTTACAAGATGAAAACGTCACTTGGGCCATCCCCCCCAGGAAAAATAAATATGCCGAACCCCTGATAATCGATTATAAAGACAATACCTTCGCTGATGATGCAGAAAAGCAGGTACAACGAATTGGCGCAATTACCAGGCAGGTGGCCGAGCAGAGACTGCACATGGCGCCCAGGCATGCAGACAGCTTAATGACAAAAACCGGCAAAAGGGGAGCTGATAACCAGGCCAAAAACAAACTCAAGCTGTTTGACCGCGCGACTCCAGCTGTTGCCGATACCCGGTTTAAAAACAGCTTCAGCCTTCTTGAGACAATGGATGATGAGCCTGATACGAATTCAGAATCAAGGTCTAAAAAAAGTTACTCATGCACTCTGCTTGATTCCTTCACTGAATCCGATTCATCGTCTGCTAAAAAACGCAACAGGAATGCTGATACGAAAAAACTGGTCAACCGCTAGCAGTGGCTGAAAAAATTACATTTATCGTAATCGCTGTTTGTCTGCCGCAGTCTATTTTACGATATGATAAAATGTCGGCTATAATTCTAGAACTGACATGGCATTTCTGCTTTGGCAACACGGCAATAATAACAGAAGCTTAGACTCCGGAGACTCAGAATGGGCATGCATTCCCATGATAATCATTCACATACAGGTCATCAGCATAAAAACGGTCATGGTCATGGTCATAGTCATGGACACGGGCATGGCGAGGTTCGTTCCTTTAACACAGCGTTTGCCATCGCGGTCACACTCACATTGGTATATACCTTCGCTGAAGGCGGCTATGCATTTTATGCCAACTCCATGAGTTTGCTGGCTGATGCCGTTCACAATCTGGGTGATGGACTGGGCCTGATACTCGCCTGGATTGCCAACTGGCTTCTGACCTTTCCGGCCCGGAAACGTTACAGCTACGGCTTCAAACGTACGACGATCATTGCAGCGCTTGCCAATGCATTTATTCTGGTTGCCACTTCTGCAGTCATCGCATACGAATCGATTTTCAAGCTGTTCAATCTAACCACGGTTAATGAAACAGTCGTCATTATCGTGGGTATCATCGGCATTTTTGTAAATGGCGGTACCTCACTTCTGTTCATGCGCGGCGCCAAAGATGATATCAATATCAAAGGCGCCTTCCTGCATCTCATGGCTGACGCACTGATTCTGGTGGGCGTTGTTATATCAGCCATCGTCATTTATTACACCAACTGGCACTGGATAGATCCGGTTATCGGTCTCATCATTGTCGGGATCGTGCTGTATGGCACATGGGGGCTGCTGCGGGATTCTGTCATTCTCATTCTGGACGCGATTCCGCACTATATTGATCATGTGGGCGTAAAAGAATATTTGCAAAGTATCCCAGGAGTGCAAGCCGTGCATGATCTTCACATCTGGGGATTGAGCACGCGCGAAGTTGCGCTCACCGCGCACCTCATTATGCCGGACAAACCTCTTTCCGATGCAGATTACAAAAAAATAAACAACGAATTACACACCAGATTCAACATCAATCACGCGACCATACAGGTTGAAGCCGGAAGCACTGCCGACCCCTGTATTCGCAGTGAAACATGCTGAAATAATCACACGCATAAGGAGCCAACATGGATTATCAACTTGAAAAGGATAATGATGGCAAACCTTATCTCAAAGTCGCACTAACGGATTATGCTCTTATGGCCAATTCCCTGCTAAACAAGGGAATGGCTTTTACAAAGGAAGAACGTGAAACATTTGGCCTGATGGGATTACTGCCTCCGCACGTCTCCGATATTGCAACACAACGCGAACGTTCCTACCTAGCGGTAAAAAGCAAGCCGAACAATCTGGAAAAATATATCTATCTGCGTGATCTTCAGGATTCCAACGAAACCCTGTTCTATAACCTGGTTAACCATCATATCGAAGAATTACTTCCCATTGTCTATACCCCTACCGTTGGTCTTGGCTGTCAGCGTTTTAGCCACGTTTACCGCCGCCCGCGCGGCGTATTCATTGCTTATCCCAATCGCCATGATATGGACAAGATCCTGGCAAATCCCCGCTTTGACAAGGTAAAAGCCATCGTCGTATCAGATGGTGAACGCATACTCGGATTAGGCGATCAAGGCGCCGGCGGAATGGGAATCCCGATAGGAAAACTTGCGCTTTATACAAGCTGCGGAGGCATTCATCCGGCATCGACACTGCCGGTTTTACTGGATACAGGAACCAACAATGCCGATTTACGCCACGATCCGCTTTATATCGGCTGGCGCCATGAACGTGTGCGGGGAGAAGACTATGACAAGTTCATCGATGAATTTGTCACGGCAGTCAAAAAACGTTTTCCACATGTGTTATTACAATGGGAAGATTTCGCGCAGATCAACGCAAATCCAATCCTGGAACGTTACCGCGATCAGATATGTACTTTCAATGATGATATTCAAGGCACCGCTGCAGTTGCCGCCGGTACCTTGTTTGCTGCAATCCATGTAACCGGAATGAACCTGCGCGATCAACGTATAGTTGTTGCCGGCGCCGGCTCAGCAGGCTGCGGTATCAGCAAGCTTATCATGCATGCCATGATGGATGCCGGTCTTTCCAGGGAGGAAGCGAAAAACCGGTTTTTCCTGATTGATCGTCCCGGATTACTGCTGGATAACATGCCTGATCTGTTACCATTCCAAAAACCTTTTGCGCAATCCCGGGACATGATATCCCAATGGCAGCTGGATAATTCAAATCAGATAACCCTCAAGGACGTGGTAAAAAACGTTCACCCTACGCTGCTCATTGGCGTTTCTGGCCAGCCGGGTATTTTTACCGAAGAAATCGTGCGCGACATGGCGGCACATGTTGAACGTCCGATCATTTTTCCATTATCGAATCCCACTTCACGCTGTGAAGCCGCACCTGTCGATTTGCTGCGCTGGACAAATGATAAAGCCGTCATTGGCACCGGCAGTCCATTCGAGGCCGTGCTCAAATCCGGAAAACCTTTCCGTGTGGATCAAACCAATAATTGCTATATTTTTCCAGGCATGGGATTGGGAATCATCGCTGTCAAGGCAAGACGCATCACGGAAGCCATGTTCATGGCTGCCGCCAAGGCGCTTGCGGACACCTCGCCATCCAAAGCAAATGCCGAAGCCAACCTGTTGGCGCCACTGTCAGAAATCCGCCAGGTTTCCTTGCAGGTGGCAACTGCCGTGGCCAAAGAAGCGATTTCATCCGGATTGGCTGCCTTTCCTGACAATGTAGACCTCAAAGAACATATACAGAATTACATGTGGATGCCAGAATATCTGCCTTACAGGAAATAAACATGCCATTGGTATGACCCTGGCACAGTTTAATGAACGCTATCGTATTCCCTCAACCTATTTGAAGGCAATCAACTCGACATCGGCATTCTTGACCGAGGATGAAGCTCAGACAACAAGATTTCTACCATTGTGTCTCCGGTTTTCTCTCCGCTCATTATCAGCTTGGTCAAAAACATTCTGTTCCTGGTATCATTCATGTATGAAATCAATGTATCAAGCAACCGGGGCAGCGCGGGATGCTGCGCGATTTTTTCATGTACAAGTACCTCAGCCAATACATGCAAATAATTATCCGATGCAGAGGGTACGCTCTTGATGTAATTCAGAATTTTTTGTAAACACTCAGGATACATGACAACCGCGGCTTTATCCCCATACGTGTCAATCAGCCTCGTAATAGCAGCATACAAAGCGAGCAGCCCGGAAGGCTGACTGAAATCACTCGTGGCTGATTTTCGCTGCCGTACAAAATCTGCAATTTCCTTGATCTTGTCAAAATGCAATGCTTTTACCGATTTGATCGTACTGCCCAGTTTTTCCATGTTCACTTCGGGCTCCCCAAAACGAATAAATCCAAATTTTTTCCTTTTTAATTTTCCCGCTTTTTCTATTTGTTCCTGATATTGAAGAGACAAGGGATGCCGGCCGTGCCTGAAGCCCAGTTCAGTTTCAACCTCTTCCATCTTGCTTAATAAAGTGACTAGCCTTGTTTTTTGCCCAAATATCGATAACGCTGAAAAATGCTTGAAAAGCGCCTTGGCAGGATAGAGCTGCTCTTTCTTGGTAAGATCGATCTCATTGTCTTCAATGATTTGATTGACATCACTGCTTCCAAAAATCGGAACAAGATGCATCTTCCACAGTGCATCACTACTCGCCGCTGCGTTTAGAGGCTTGGAAAGACGGCTGAAAAGACACAACTCGCTTGGATTTAAAAATGAAAGAATATAAAGAAGAATTTCTTGTGGAACATCTGCAAACTTGCCCAGGCTGTTACTCTGGTTGTGTGCTAGTTGGCTGTTCTTTTTTGGCATTAACCACACCTCGTGTCATTGTAAAAGCATGAAAATGTCCAGAGATTATCAGGTGATTCTTAAGATTTCTAGTTGGTGCAATCGGATGGTGAGGGAATATGCCTTTCATTAGCTGCCTGTCTTCCAAAATTAATTGTTTCTATTTTGATCAAGACATTCATTGATCTGGAATTTTATATTAATTAACAATGACCTGAAATACCAAGCTTGGTGAAATGTATCATTCACCCTCGTATGCTATTCTTTAATGAAGGAAACCACACATGATTGAGGCGCATCATGAGTCAGGATAGACACAAATACGATTCGAAAGATTTCTCGTTAGTCCTGGGTGGACCACTCTATCAACTTTACATGCGTACATTTCTGTTAACACCGCCACTTAATCACTACAAAACACGAATTATCTTTATCTCTTTACTGACATGGCTCCCACTCCTTATTCTGTCTAGCATCAGTGGAACCGCATTTAGTGGTGTGAAGGTTCCGTTTTTTTACGATATCGAAATCCATGTTCGTTTTCTTGGTTCACTTGCACTCATGATTGCAGCAGAACTCGTTGTGCATCAACGCATTCAAGTAATTGTCAAAGAGTTTATCGATAGAAATATTATTGCCACACAAGATCTCCATAAATTTAATGCCATCATTAACAAAGCCATGCATTTAAGAAACTCTTATATCGTTGAGATATGTCTCATTATACTGGTATTTGGCTTTGGCAAATGGATATGGAAAGAGTACATGACATTAAATGTAGCCACATGGTTTGCAATTCCGAAATCAGGTCAATTGCATTTAACACTTCCTGGATATTGGTATGCTTTTGTCAGCCTCCCGATTTTTCAATTCATTCTCCTTCGTTGGTATTTTCGCTTGTTTATTTGGTACGATTTTCTCTGGAAAACATCAAAGCTCCCTTTACATTTAAATTCACTGCACCCAGACAGAGCAGGTGGATTGAGCTTTATTACAGATTCAATATTTGCGCTTGCGCCACTTTTGCTGGCTCACACGCTCTTATTAGCAGGACTCATTGCTAACCGCATCTTGCATGCTGGAGCAGCATTGCCTGATTTCAAGTATGAAATCATTGGAATAATCGTGTTTCTATTGGTTATTGTGTTAATTCCATTATTTTTCTTCATATTTCCTCTCGAAGAAACAAAGCGTAGAGGAACAATAAAATATGGTGCGATAGCAAGTCATTATGTAAATGATTTTAGTAAAAAATGGTTAAGTGACCATTCAGAGAAAAGCAAGATGCTATTAGGAAGCTCTGATATACAATCATTAGCTGATTTAGCCAATAGCTATCAAGTGACTCAGGAAATGCGCATACTTCCCTTTACTCTGCGAAACATCATACAATTTATCTTTATAATATCTATTCCGTTTTTTCCATTAGCCTTGTTCGTATTTAAAATCGAAGACATAATTGGTTTGGTATTCAAGTTTTTTATGTAAATTATCTCTCTCAATGCTTTTTCTTTCGCTTTTAGTAATGGTTTCAAAAAAAATCAGGAATGGTTTTCTGCAGCGCAAAGCAAGTAAACGATATAGTTTCATTCCGCTCGCAATTTAATTAATTTGTAGTGGCTTTGTTGAATAATTCCACTTGTCTGTCATCCCGGCGAAGGCCGGGATCCATCTCGAATTTACTTTACACGGTAACTGTCAGGCATACCTGCCTCAATTTCATGATTATCTGCATTTATTGCTAAATGCAGTTTGTGCCATGTTCACCGTTTGCTATAACCATGTTGCCGTACTTTCCATTCTCCCTTTTCACAGAATACTTTCAGACCTGGATGGATCCCGGCCTTCGCCGGGATGACAGACAAGTGGAATTATTCAACAAAGCTTTTGTAGTTGCTTTTTTCACAAAACATATTTCACGTGCATTATCGGGTGGCACTTCCTTGTGTCTCCCATCACAAGATGCAGTTTCGTCTGTGCGGATGCCATTCCTGGTCCCAAGCCAAGCATGAAGCATGAATATACACATACTCATTTCACATCCAGACATTCACCGTCAATCATGCTTCCAGTTTTTTATATCGGATACGATGCGGCTGAATGGCCTGCTCACCCAGTCTGCGCAAGCGGTCGTCTTCATATTCCGTATAATTTCCCGTGAAAAAGCTGACGGTGCTATCGCCTTCGAATGCGAGAATATGTGTGGAAATACGATCGAGGAACCAGCGATCATGTGAAATCACCATGACACATCCCGGGAAACTCAGGATCGCTTCTTCAAGCGCACGCAGGGTTTCTACATCTAGATCATTTGTTGGCTCATCGAGCAATAAAACATTGCCTCCGCTGCTTAATAATTTCGCGAGATGCACGCGGTTACGTTCACCTCCAGAGAGATCCTTGATAAATTTCTGCTGGTCGGTACCTTTGAAATTAAAACGTCCCACGTAGGCTCGTGACGGCATCTGGAAAGACCCGATGGTCATGACTTCCTGCTCATTCGCAATTTCCTGCCAGACAGTTTTCGATCCATCCAGTGCATCACGACTTTGGTCAACATAAGCGAGTTTAACCGTATCGCCGACACGAACCTGCCCGCTGTCAGGCTGCTCCATGCCGTTCAGGATTTTGAAAAGCGTGGACTTGCCCGCACCATTCGGGCCAATAATACCGACTACCGCACCCGGAGGAATCTTGAAACTCAAATTTTCAAACAACATTCTGTCGCCATAACGCTTGGCAAGGTTATCAACCTCGAACACCAGATCACCCAAACGCGGACCTGGCGGAATATACAACTCCTGTGTTTCACTGCGTTTTTGAAACTCTTTTGAATTTAATTCTTCAAAACGCGCTAGACGCGCCTTGCTCTTTGCTTGTCGTCCCTTGGGATTGGAACGCACCCATTCCAGTTCAGCCTTGATCGCCTTCTGATGAGCAGCCTGCTGGCGTTCTTCCTGCTCCAGACGTTTCTCTTTCTGCTCAAGCCAGGAAGAATAATTTCCTTCATATGGAATTCCCTGTCCGCGATCCAGTTCCAGTATCCAGCCCGCGACATTATCCAGGAAGTAACGATCATGGGTGACCGCAACCACTGTGCCAGGGTATTCATGCAAAAAGCGCTCCAGCCAGGCAACACTCTCGGCATCCAGGTGGTTGGTTGGTTCATCTAAAAGCAGCATGTCCGGCTTCGATAACAGCAAACGGCACAAAGCAACGCGCCGGCGTTCGCCGCCTGATAATTTTGCGACATCTGCATCCCAGGATGGCAGCCGCAAGGCATCTGCCGCCACTTCCAGTCTCCGGTCAAGATCCCAGGCATTGGCTGTATCGATTTTCTGCTGCAGATCGCCCTGCTCTTCGAGCAGCTTGTTCATCTCATCTTCACTCATGGGTTCAGCAAAACGCATGCTGATGTCATTGAAACGCTTGAGCCAGACCATTTCCTCACCCATGCCTTCTTCGACATTTTCACGTATTGTTTTGGCTGGATCGAGATAGGGCTCCTGAGGTAAATATCCGATTTTGATCCCTGGCAGAGGTCTTGCCTCGCCAATGATTTCCTTATCCATCCCCGCCATGATTTTTAATAAAGTGGATTTGCCAGCGCCGTTTAAACCCAATACGCCGATTTTGGCTCCCGGGAAAAAAGACAGCCAGATATTCTTGAGGATTTCTCGTTTAGGCGGAACAACCTTGCCTACGCCTTGCATAGTATAAATATATTGTGCCATGAGGTTTCTTTACGTTTAGAGTTATGGGGAGGTGCATTATCGTCTAAATTGATGATTTCGCCAAGTCTTGATGCGGCGCGCTGAGAGCAGGGTCTATCTGCTCCGGCCTTTTTGCGCTGCTTTCTGGTGCCAAGTCTCTGCCACACCACCGTCAACTGCAACACCCAGTCCGCGTTCATACATCACGCCAAGATCATGCATGGCATCAGCCACGTAATAAGGACTGCCGGCAGCCAATTTCAGCCATTGCAATGCATTATCATAATTGCGCTCCACGCCTATTCCTTCAAGATAGCGGTGACCAATTTCATAAGTCGCGCTTGCATTCCCTTTCGCAGCGGCTTCCCGCATGAGGATGAATGCCATATCTGAACTCTGTCTTACGCCATATCCATAGTCATAAAGCATCGCGCGCAGATATATCGCGTGATGACTGGTACGCGCAGCCTGCTTGATATAAATATGAACCTGTTCCTGTTCTTCACTTGAGAGTTTGCGCTCTTTGAATGAATGCAAAATGGCTTGAATACTGTTGTTATTTCCTGAAACCGCCTTGCGTAAAAAGTCCGCTAATTCTTCGTTCACGTCCGCCCCTGACAATTATTTTTCAGATTACTATCAGATTCCTACCCTTTCACGCATGCGAGCGGCCTTAAAAACGCAACACGCCGCGCTAGCCCGCCAGCTTCCGTTGCTTCTGCAACCGTTTCAACATCCTTGTACGCTCCCGGTGCCTCCTCAGCGACTCCGCGCATGGTGGTGGTGCGGATAAAAATACCCTTGCGTTCCAATTCATCTATCAGCTCGCGGCCACGCCATTTTTTTAATGCCTGATTACGGCTCATCCTGCGCCCGGCGCCATGACTAGCAGAAAAAAATGCCTGGTTCTGATCCGCGGGATTACCCGCAAGAAGATAGGATCCCGTCCCCATACTGCCGCCAATAAAAACCGGCTGCCCTGCTTGTCTGTAGCGCTCTGGCAAATCCTTGTGTCCTGGTGGAAGGGCCCGCGTCGCTCCCTTTCTGTGTATATAGAGTTCCCGCACCTGATTTTCAACTGTGTGGACTTCCTTTTTACATGTGTTATGCGAGACATCGTAAAGTGTCTCAATTTGTGCTTGCGGCAAGATGGCTGACACGGCTTCCCTGGTCAGATGAGTGATAATTTGCCGGTTCGCCAGTGCACAATTCACTCCTGCATGCATGGCGCCAATATAGTGCCTGCCCTCATCTGACAGGATGGGCGCGCAGGCAAGCTCCCGATCCGGCAATTGAATTCCCAGCCGATGGGCTTCTTTTGCCAGCAAAATGAGATAATCCGAGCCGATCTGATGGCCCAAACCACGCGAACCACAATGAATTGCAATAATAATCTGACCTTCTGTAATACCAAAGGCATCAGCCGCAGCCTGATCATAAATTTTTTTGACAACCTCCACTTCCAGATAATGGTTGCCTGAACCAAGGGTTCCCATCTCGCCGAGTTGACGCTTTTTTGCGTTGTCAGAGACATATTCAGGTATGGCACCGCTTATGCAGCCGTGCTCTTCAATGTATTCCAGATCTTCGGGTATGCCATAGCCTCTCTGCAAGGCCCATTTGGCCCCGCCTGTCATCACATGATCGATCTCCTTCATGTTCAGACGAATCTCGCCCTCGGTGCCAACGCCGGCAGGAACGGTTCCAAATAACCGATCAGCGATTTTTTGAATGAATGGCAAGACATCAGTGATATAAAGGTTGGTTCGCAGGCAGCGCACGCCACAAGAAATATCAAATCCCACTCCGCCAGCAGAAATGATGCCGCCTTGATTCGCATCAAATGCAGCTACTCCGCCTATGGGGAAACCATAACCCCAATGCGCATCAGGCATGGTCATGGCTGGACCGACAAGACCCGGAAGTTTAGTGACATTTGAAATCTGTTCGCGGACTTTATCATCCATTGCTTCAATTAGATCGCGGCTTCCATACAGGATAACCGGACGCGCGCTTGACAACACCGTCCAGCGCCAGTCATCGATCTGTTTGACAAAAGTCATATCCATAGATCAAACATCCACAATACATCGCGCTTCCCATGAATTGTTAATCTTTTTAACCGACAGCATCGTGAGTGTTGCGCCTTTTATTTCAATCCCGCGTTCCAGATTTTCCCGCCACGGCTCGCCGGAAACAATCGCTTTCCAGGTATCGCTTTCATGTGTTATCCGGAAATCGCCAAAAATAAGATGGTGTTCCTGTGATTTGGCAAGCAAGAGATTCAGCCAGGTTACCAGTGCGATTTCAATATCTGATTCAACAAATTCAAATGTAATAATTTGTATCTGATGCACCTTTTCAAGATCCACCATCAGGGAAAACATGACTCTCGCGGTATTGGCAAAACATTCTTCCACGGTATTACCGCGACCGATGATACCAATGTCGGCATCATGGTCAAAATAGTTTTCTGTCTCGCTCATTCCAGATCCTGTCACTAGAATGCAACCACTTTGGGTTTGACCAACCGTTCGAAATCGCCATATGCCAGCTGCATTAACTCAGAATGTGATCCCGCATTAAACAGGATATGATCCTGATGGGCAAGGTGACTGGAAATATAAACAGACATATCATATAAATTTCCAAACGGTGGCATTGCACCTACTTCGCATCCGGAAAATCTATCCTTGAACTCAGACTCGGAAGCAAGATCAACTCCGGATGTGCCCGTGGCATCTCGCAATTTTGCGAAATTCACCTGATCATTAGCCGGCAAGACAACCATGGCAAGACGTCCATCCACCTTGATGATAACGGTTTTCGCGAGCTGCTTTCCTGACACATGCGCAGCAGCTGCGATTTCCTGTGAAGTAAAGGCTGGTGAGTGGGTCATGGAGACATACTTAACTTTATGACTATCAAGAAATTCTTTCAGCTTTTTGACAGGCATGACCATCTCCTTTAACAAACCTGACAATCATATTATAGCCCTTATTCATGGTCATAGATTAAACCAGGCCGATTTCATGCCGTGCATCAAGTATGGGGTTTGTCCGTGCTACAATTTAAGCTATTATAAGCGCTTGTAAATTCAACAAATGAACCTTCTGAAATGACAAACGGATTAATCAAGGAATTTCGCACCGAGCGCTGGCTGCTTGTTTTCGTCTTTGCTCATCTCATTTTGTGGACAATGGTACCAGCAGTCGTTCGTTACAATTTACCACTGGATTCAATTGAAGGGACAATCTGGGGACATCAACTCGAATGGGGCTATGACAAAAACCCGTTTCTGAATGGCTGGCTGACCGCGTTTGCAACCTATCTTGGCGGCCAATCCGGCTGGATGGTTTATTTGTTCAGCCAGCTTTGTGTCATCACTTGTTTCTGGGCTGTGTGGCGTCTCGCGTCATGCATGCTGCCGCCGCTCTATGCACTATTTTCCGTGATGATACTGGAAGGCATTCAATACTATAATTTTCATGCGATTGATTTTAATGATAATACACTTGAACTCGGTCTCTGGGCGTTAACTATCTATTATTTTTACAAGGCGTTGCTACCCGCTGAAAACTCCCGCCTGACATCCGGAATTACCTCCTCACATTCAACAACGTCCAATAAAACCGCCGCCTGGCTGTTAACTGGAACTTTTGCCGGTTTGGGCATGATGGCGAAGTACTACACAGCTGCACTTCTGGCTGGCATGGCATTGTTTCTGTTTAGCAATCCAGCGAATCGCCGTGAATTAAAAACACTGCCGCCCTACCTTGGACTGGGCATTTTCCTGGTTATTATTCTTCCGCACACTATCTGGCTGTTTTTCCACGACTTCATCACAATCCGATATGTCTTCGAACGCGGCAGCAGCGGTGAATCAACCTGGACCAATCATTTCTTTTTTCCTGCACAATTCGCCTGGCAGCAATTTCAGGCATTCATACCAGCACTGATACTCTGCTCGTTTTTATTTTTAGGAAAAAAATCTGTCAGCCCCGCACCCCGATTCAAACTCGACACTTTTAATCGGTCATTTCTATTCTTTGTTGGACTCGGACCATTTTTATTGACTATTCTTCTTTCTCTTTCTCTCGGTACAAAATTGCGCGCCGGCTGGGGCATGCCTTTATTATCAACCTGGGGCATTATCCTGATCGCAGCCGCTCAACCCAACATTACACGAGAGAAAGCCTATCGATTTTTAACCGCGATTTTTCTCTTGATGGGAGTAATGGTGAGTGGATACAGCGTTTCGCTGATCAATTCTTCCGACACTTCCAGCGCGAATTTCCCCGGCCGCGAAATCGCGCAGGCAATCACCCGGCAATGGCATGACGTCTATCATACCCGCCTGGATTACGTTGGCGGCTCGCGCTGGATTAGCGGCAACGTCGAATTTTATTCTGCTGATCATCCCGCCGTGTTTATTGAATGGGACAAACGCCGGGCACCGTGGATCAGTACACAAGACATGAAAAACAAAGGCGCCGTGTTTGTCTGGGACATTACAAATGATGAAAGCATGCCGGATGAAATCAAGCAACAGTTTCCACTACTGCAACAAGCAAATGTAATGGAATTTTCCTGGCACCGTAACAGAAACAATTTGCCGCCGGTTAAAATTGGCGTTGCTTTTTTGCCTCCCGCGAAAGCATAGAGCGTAAAGCATTCGTTACAGCCAGATCAGCCAAATGGCACATCACTTAAAAATCCGGACGATGGCATTCGCAGCTGTCTCAACATCGCCGGCTGAAGTAAAACGTCCAAACGAAAACCGCACCGAACTTTTAGCCTGTTCCTCGCTCAAACCGAGAGCACGCAGCA
>JAJPJI010000003.1 GCA_021324305.1 Gammaproteobacteria bacterium
ATGCATACCAGGTATCAGCAAATGTATTCACATATCAGCAGGTGATTGATTGTATTATGATATCAACTGCTAAAATATCCTGTTCAAGACTCGTAGGGTATAATGATATATAACACTGACAGAGGAGCAGGTATATGGCCGTGATAAAATTACATGGATCACCGATTCATACTTGCGGATCATTGCCGCCTGTCGGCTCCCTGGCTCCTGATTTTACGGTTACAAAAACTGACTTGAGTGAAATCCGGCTCAAGAATTATCAAGGCAGGAAAATCATTTTAAACATTTTTCCTAGCCTGGATACACCCACCTGCGCGACAGCCATGCGGCACTTTAATGAGATTGCAAATCAATACAAAGATATTTTGATTTTATGCGTCTCTGAAGACCTGCCGTTTGCCCAGAAACGTTTTTGCGCCGCTGAACATCTTGGAAACGTTCATCCTGTTTCAGTTTTCCGGCATCCTGAATTTGGCGAGCAGTATGGCGTGATGATTATTGACGGCCCGTTGACTGGCGTATTGGCTCGCGCCGTGATTATAATTGACGAACATGGCAAGATTGTTTACACGGAACAGGTGCAGGAATTATCTAACGAACCCGATTATACTGCCTTGACGAACGCACTTCATTCCTGAGAGTAATATGTATACCGGCATAGAACAACGCATTTCAGCTTTTTTGACTTCCAGTGCATTCGGCGTCGTGGGAGCGTCTAATAATCGCGAAAAATACGGCAACAAAGTGTTGCGCGTCTATATTCAAAATCACAAAACAGTCTATCCTGTGAATCCAAATGAAAGTTCAATTGAAGGCATCGTCTGTATACCCACTGTGGAAAATTTGCCGGCAGATGTGAAAAGCATTTCCATTATTACGCCGCCGCCAGTTACCGAAAAAATTGTTCGGCAAGCCATTTCAAAAGGCATCCACAATATCTGGATGCAGCCCGGTGCCGAGAGTGATTCAGCCATCAAATTATGTGAAGAGAATGGCATCAATGTGATTGCCGGAGGACCTTGTATTCTGGTGGTTCTGGGATTCCATGAGGATTGACGCAAACAAGGCGCTTCTCCTGTCCTTCCATTCTCTTTGCATCATTTTGCAAGCTCACATCTATGCCACATGTATAATTGAAGGCTGTTCAGCAGCCCGGAATGTCCATGCAACCACAACATTATATTCAGAAGAATGTTCTCACCACTGGTTGTTGCGGCACATTGTTTTCTACAGGCGGGACTACTTTCAAGGCTCCGGTTGATGAATCAAGAGTCTTGCATCCGTATCCATACACCATTACATTGTCCTGATGTTTTTTTTCTTCCGCAGTCGCTTCAACAGTTATCTTTAACGGCTGGAGCCTGGCGTCCTTCTCGATACCCAGCACATTGCGCATTTTTTCTTTATCCGACTCTGAGATCAAATCTACTTCCAGCATGGTATTCACCATATTCACAAACACGAGATCATCTTCAGGTTTGAGTTTCATACGCATTTCTTCTATGCCTTTGGGTGTAGCTGAAAATGGGTAGGTGATTACTGCCGCTGTTGCATCGCCAACCCTGTTGCCAGTTTTTTCCAGCAGCCATGCAAATAAACTTGCACTCCAGGAATCAAGAATCCCTTCAGCCACCAGGCCCCCTAATCCTGAAAATAATAATTTTCCCCCTACACCAAACACGGCGACCAGCGGACCGCCTAACAAATATGCGCCGATGCTTAAACCGCCAAGCAACGCCTGTTTTCCAATTTTTACACCCACCGGGCCGCCCAGATACTGAACAAAATAACTGGTGCCAGTCGATATGGCATATCTGGTTTTGGATGGATTCTTTTTTTCTTCATCCATCTCAAACAGGTATCTATCTATTCTTGACTGGAATTGTTTCATTTGCTCATCTAATTTATCGGTTGTCAGCTTTTGATTGGGTGATGCTTCAATTACTTTATGCAGCGTTGCTTCGTAATATTTCTTGTTTTCACTGATGGTGGTCAAATGTGCTGACAGCGACCGCGTGCACTTTATCCGGTCATCAATTGATATTGATTCCAGGCTTGTCTGATTGATTGCATGCAGCGCCTCTTTAAAAAGTGTGCTGCGTGCAGGAGAAAGTATCCTGTATTCCTTTTCAATGCGCATTAAAGCAATGATTACCACACCAACACAGGCATGCCATGATACTGCTTCCGGATTGATGCCATCATAAGACTTGATCACAAATTTGATGAAATTGATCGTCTCAAGACGTTTCGGATTCTTTGGGTTGCTGCTGTTCTGGCAATATTCATCTTCCAGTTTTTGCAGGTTCTTCAATAGTGCATTCAGAATCGGCACACCATGCACCAGCGCATACAAAACATCATCATTTCTCTGTAAAACGGTATTGACTCTTGTATGAATATGATCGGTTAATTCCTTTTTGGTTTTCCATGACGGACTCTTGTGGTTGTCTTTCAGTTTTTTGTGCTGTTTGAGTTCTTCTATCCCGTCTTCTGGATAAACTTTTTCCATATATTTGAAATACTCATTGATGTAAAACAGCCGTTCATCATAGCCAAACCTGTTCTCCTTGGTAATATTCAGTTTTGACTTGATCAATGTGTAGAGATCACTACCTACCGTCCATAAAAACCAGCTGGTTCTTTTCTTGGGGGACTTTCCATTGTATTCGCCAAATTTTATATCCGCCATTTCAAAGACCAGGGCGCCTACCAAGACGTTAATGATGTTTTCCGGAATCATCGTCGTTTCCGCAGTCTGTCCGACCAGCTGGTCATATAAAGCAATAAATGAGAGACGCTTGGAATTGGTATCAGAATATTTTCTGAGTTCATCGGCGATCGCGCGCAAATCTTTAAGGCAGGGAACTTTGTATGACATGCTCATCATCCTGATATGTTGGCCCAATTTATAAAGTCTATAACAGGCAAAATTAAGGAAATCTTAATAGACAGCGAGAGCCTCATGCATAAAATACATACAATGTCCTAACCTATGCCTAACTGATTGATTTTTTTGAATACGCTTATGCACTGCCGGGCAACGCACCACTTCCATCCTTTGTGTATGCTATATTTAAGTTATCTGAGGGGACCTGACCAATGACCAATTTAATCGAAATATTCAGTGAATGGCAAAGCAACCTCAAGTTTCGTGAAGAGTTCAAAAAGAACCCCGAACAGGCTCTCAAGAACGCAGGATTTGAGGTAAGCCCGGGTGACCTGTCTAAAATTCAGGCAATGCTAAAATTTGACAAATCCAAGAATGAGAAACTGGACGACCGTATCAGCAAATAAATCTGTTCCGCTAAAAATAATTTAGGATTCACTGCTTATTCAGCTAGAATAGCCCCATTAATTTTTTTCATAGGATAATTACCATGATGCACAAGGATCCTGTTGTTATTGTCAGTCTTGCACGAACACCTATCGGCAATCTGCTAGGTGAATTAAAGGATTTTTCGGCCAATCAACTAGGTGCCCATGTCATTAAAGCCGCCGTTGAACGCGCACAATTAAAACCGGAAGACATACATGAAGTAATTATGGGTTGCGTACTTCCCGCTGGACAAGGCCAGGCGCCTGCACGCCAGGCTTCTATCAAGGCCGGCATTCCCAATAGCACACCTTGTACAACCGTTAACAAAGTCTGTGGTTCAGGAATGAAATCGGTCATGTTCGCGCATGATATCCTTATTGTGGGATCGAACGATGTGGTTGTTGCTGGCGGCATGGAAAGCATGACAAATGCTCCCTATATGTTGCTGAAAGCCAGACAAGGATATCGGCTTGGGCATGGACAGCTTGTGGATCACATGATGCTGGATGGATTGGAAGATGCCTATGACAGGGGTCAATCCATGGGTGTATTCGCAGAACAGACAGTTAAAAAATATGGCTTCACGCGTCAACAACAGGATGATTTTTCAATGGCCTCGTTTGAGCGCGCACAAAATGCTGCTCGTGATAAAGCATTTGCTTTTGAAATCGCTCCCCTCACTCTTCAAACCAAACAAGGTGAACAAGTTATAGAACAAGATGAACATCCGTTCAGTGTCAAACCAGAAAAAATCCCGGTACTCTCCCCAGCCTTTGCAAAAGATGGCACTGTCACCGCTGGCAATTCAAGTTCTATCGCCGATGGGGCCGCGGCAATGGTATTAATGCGTTTATCTGAGGCAGAAAAACGAGGCATCAAACCGCTTGCGAAAATAGTTGCTCACAGTTCTTTTGCCAAATTGCCGGCTGAATTTACGACGGCACCCATTGACGCTGCAAAAAAATTAATGGAAAAAATCAACTGGACTGTCAATGATGTCGATCTTTTTGAAATCAATGAAGCCTTTGCCGTTGTCACCATGGCTGCCATGCAGGACTTAAAAATCCCGCATGAGAAGGTAAATATTCATGGCGGAGCTGTTGCACTGGGACATCCCATTGGTGCAAGCGGCACCCGTATTATCGTGACGTTGATTGCAGCCTTAAAACAAAAAAGCTTAAAGCGTGGTATCGCCACCTTGTGTATTGGCGGCGGCGAGGCGACAGCTGTGGCAATTGAAATGTTTTAGAATTCAAGATCAATTATCAAAATAGAAAAGCTCTGAAGTGGATAAAAATAAAAATGACTCGTGAAGCAATGGATTTTGATGTAGTTATAGTAGGTGCAGGACCCGCAGGACTATCAGCCAGCATCCGGCTTGCTCAACTCAGCCAGCAGCATAATCACCCCTTGAATATCTGTATCATCGATAAGGGTGAAGAAATTGGCGCCCATATATTATCTGGTGCTGTACTTGAGCCCAGGGCATTAAATGAGTTGATTCCCGACTGGCAAACCAAAAATCCACCTTTGCATACACCTGTCACTCAAGACAGTTTTTTATTTTTATCAGAAAAAAAATCCTGGCGCCTGCCGACTCCGCCGCAAATGCAGAACCATGGTAACTACATTATCAGCCTGGGATTGCTCTGCCGCTGGCTGGCGCAACAGGCTGAAAGTCTGGGAGTAAACGTTTTTCCAGGTTTTGCTGCTACTGAAATTCTTTATGATGACAACCGTGTTTGCGGTATTGTTACCGGCGACAAGGGTCTGGATAGACAAGGCCAGCAAAAATCGAATTATCAACCGGGTATCGAATTACGCGCGAAACAGGTGATTTTCGCTGAAGGCTGCCGCGGCTCGCTCACTCAGACACTTTTTCCCCGCTATAACTTGCGCGAGGGAGTTGACCCGCAGACTTACGGTCTCGGCATCAAAGAATTGTGGGAAATTCCAGAAACCCTGCATCAGGCTGGCAAGGTTGTACATACCATTGGCTGGCCTCTTGATTATAAAACCTATGGCGGATCCTTCGCATATCATCTTGGAAAAAATCTACTAGCCATTGGATTTGTTGTTGGCCTGGATTATGAAAATCCTTATCTCAACCCATACGAAGAGTTTCAACGCTTCAAAACTCATCCTTCGATACGTCCATTGCTGGAACAGGGGAACCGGATTGCTTACGGTGCACGTACGCTCATAGAAGGTGGCTTGCAATCCATTCCTAAGCTGACATTTCCAGGCGGATTGATCATCGGCGACGCGGCAGGATTTCTGAATGTGGCAAAAATCAAAGGCATACACAATGCCATGAAATCCGCGATGGTGGCAGCTGAAAGTCTTTTCCCAATGCTGCAGAATAGTTCCAGTGATGAGTGTACAGACTATTCAATCAATCTTAAAAATAGCTGGTTATGGGATGATCTGTATAAAGTCCGAAATATCCGCCCATCATTCAGGTGGGGATTATTGCCTGCGCTTGCATATTCTGCCATTGACACCTATCTTTTCCGAGGGAAAGCGCCCTGGACTTTCAGGCATAAGGTTCCTGATAATGAATCATTGCACAAGGCGGACAAATGCAAGAAAATTGCTTATCCTAAACATGACAATAAAATCACATTTGACTTGCCTGCCTCTATTTTTCTTGCGAACGTTTCCTACGATGAAAATCAGCCATATCATTTGAAACTCAAAGACCGGCAGGGAGTGCCTATCTCTATCAACTTGCAGGAATACGCCGCTCCTGAGACACGCTATTGCCCCGCTGGTGTATATGAAACGCTTTATAATGAAAGTAATGTGCCGCGCCTGCAAATCAATGGGGGAAATTGCATACATTGCAAAGCATGTGACATCAAGGATCCAACCCAAAATATTAAATGGACACCTTCCGAAGGCGGAAGCGGACCCAATTATGGAATGATGTGAGTTAATACGTTACTTCTCATTCCCCCGATTTGCTTTATCTGATTCGCGGAACATGCTATCATTCTGCGTTATAAGATAATAATTACTATAAGCATATTAAAATAATCGAGGAGAGGTCACATGTGTCTCATGAAATATCTTTCTGCGTTAATTGTCATCGTCTCTATAACTTCGATTAATGCGCATGCCGCCATCTTTTATCGTCATCTCCCCTTTGACATGTCCATCAGAAAAAACGATGTCATTGTTGTCAATTATGATTTTTCAGATTCGAAAGGTATTAGCTGTTCATCTGATAAAAATGCTGTCTGGATTGATTTTATTTATAAAGGCTTCCAGAAATCGGTTCGCCTTCCAGTGAACCTGATCAACGATCATGTTCCTGATAAGGAGCATGAGGAATTGGCAGATGTAAACAGACGTTTTACACTGTCAATCAAGGAAAATAGTGCTCCTGAGTCATCTTATGCCGTGAAATGTGACTACATCAAAAAAATCCATTGATTTTCTTTACCAGCTACGCAATGAAAGAATGAACCATATCGCGTATCAGTAAAGGTATTACTGCATAAAATCAGTATCATTCTGCAAGTATCGTTGTCCCCCGCTCTGGTCTTGATCCAGGATCAGGTGCAGGTCTTGAATACATCCAATCTCGCTGCTTTTACCGGATCCATTGGCTTTGTGCGGATAACTGGCTGATTTTGCCCGGGATGAGAGCATCATATTTTAATTTATGCGACAATGCTTCTTAATATCTTTTACTTTTTGTTTCTTAATTATTATGATGTTCGCGGTTCAAATGATCAAAACAAAGAGGAAACCATGAATTACCTGTTTAGTTTAAGCTCTCCCATGCAAAGCATTTTTTGGCCAAAAGATAACAGCCTGGTTAAGCAAGCTCTGCTCATATTGGCAGGCGTCCTGGTCCTGGCAATCGCATCGCAGCTAAGTATACCGCTTAAACCCATTCCTCTGACATTTCAGAGTGCAACCGTTATTCTGATCGGCATGGCATACGGTCCCCGAAATGGCAGCTATGTCGTCGTCGCTTATTTGCTTGCAGGCCTGTTCGGCATCCCTGTCTTTGCTGATTTTTCAGCCGGCCTGTCTAAGTTATTTGGTCCTTCCATGGGATATCTGTTTGGTTTTCTCCCAGCAGCATTTCTAAGCGGCTATCTGGCGCAAAAAGGATGGGCGAGAAACATACTTTCAAGCCTGGCGGCAGCCTGTCTTGGTGTCAGCGTGATTTTCATCCTGGGTGTAGCGGCACTGGCTAAATTCATTGGCTGGGAAAGTGCCATTGAACTGGGCCTTATGCCGTTTATCGTGACTGAACCAATCAAGCTGGTTGCCGTTTCCTTGGTGATTCCCAGACTATGGCAAAAGAAGTGAAAGAGATTTATTTCCGACCTCACCATTTTTTGTGCGCATTATGCTTTCAAGGCAGGGGATATTCCCCTGCTTTTGTCGCCAATTTTCAACTCATCATGGATCAGTTGAATTCCATTCATGGCGATGAAACTCTCATCACTATTTCTGGACATACAGATTCTATTTGCGATCCTTGTCCAAACCGGCTTGGCAGAAAATGTTCGACAGAAGAAAAAGTAACAGGATTGGATAACGCTCATGCGGCGGCTCTCGAAATCAAGCCCGGTACTTCCATCACTTGGGGCGAAGCAAAAAAACGCATCGCTGAAAAAATAACCCTGGCCAAATTCAACCAGATTTGTGCAACATGCAGCTGGAAAGAATACGGAATTTGCGAAGGTGTGTTAACCAGATTCCTCCCCTCCGCCCAATAGCAAACTGGTTATTCAGGTTCTTTCTCTCCCAGAATCATGTCTGCGGCTTTTTCAGCGATCATGGTGACAGGTGCATTGGTATTGCCGCTCACAATTGTTGGCATGATCGAAGCATCCGCGACCCGGAGACCCTGAATTCCATGCACTTTAAGCTGCGAATTCACCACCGCCATTTTGTCATTGCCCATTTTGCATGTACCGACCGGATGATAGATGGTTTCTGCTCTACTGCGAATGTACGCCTCAATTTCCTCATCTGTCTGCACCTTGTCACCTGGTTCAAACTCTCTTAGACAGTGCGATCCAAACGCTGGCTGTGAGAGAATTTCTCTCGCTTTTTTGAAACCGGTGACAAGTCTTTGCAAATCACGGGCATCTGCAAGGTAATTAGGATCGATCGCTGGCGGTGACATGGGATCTGTATTTTTTAACGTAACGCGTCCCCGGCTATATGGATGCAGCAAACAGGTTCGCAATGTATAACCATAATACTTGCATGCGGCACGTAAATCCTGGACATGAAATGAATCTACTGCTGGTACAAAATGCCACTGCAAATCTGCGTAGGGCAGGTTGGAATCCGATTTAATAAATCCGCCAGCCTGGGCAAAATTACTGGTAAATTCTCCCCGGTGCCCAAGAAGATAAAGGAACAGGTTTTTGATGCCACGAGGCAGCCAGGTCGGGTTCAGACTGATTGCTTCCCGCGTCTTTTCGAGACAGGTGATATGGATATCCAGATGATCCTGAAGATTTTCACCGACACCAGGCAATTCATGTTCTATCCTTATCCCATGTTTTTGCAATTCAGCAGCAGGTCCTATGCCTGAAAGCAGCAGGATTTGAGGCGATCCGATCGCACCCGCAGATAAAATAACTTCTCTGGCAGCATGAATATCATGGTCACCACCAGCGTAATGATAGCGCACGCCATTTATCTTTTTGCCATCCAATAATAGTTTGGTGGCATGTGCATGGGTGATAATCGTCAAGTTCTTGCGCTGCCTGGCTGTGCGTAGATAGGCATGCGCATTGCTGCAACGCTGCCCGTTGATCTGCATCACATGATAATAACCAACGCCATTCGGGCATTCGCCATTGAAATCTTTTGTTAGCGCATATCCCGCCTGTTTTCCGGCAGCAATAAAAACTTTCACTAACGGATTAATATAGCGATGATTTGTAACATTAAGTGGTCCGCCAAGAGCATGATAATCATCCGCCCCGGGCTCGAAATTTTCCAATTTTTTAAAATAGGGTAAGACTTCCTGAAATGACCAGCCATCATTCCCCAGATCTGCCCAGACATCATAATCATGCGGGTTGCCGCGCGCATAACACATGGCATTAATAGCAGAGCTTCCGCCTAAGGTTTTGCCTCGCGGCCAAAACATCGGCCGGTTTGCGCATCCAGGCTGGGGCACTGTCCAGAATTTCCAATTCAGCGCCTTGCTGCGATTGACAACAATAATTCCAAAAGGAACACGAATGAATGGATTCGAATCGACCGGACCTGACTCCAGCAGGCAAACCTGACTAATGCCATCTTCTGACAGGCGATCAGCCAGCACGCAACCTGCTGAACCGCCGCCAACAACAACATAATCGTACATGCTTCATTTCCGGTTGAAATATCATCGATTACACTCGTGTTGCATCTCCTTGCTGGTTCGCGTGAAGATCAATTCCCGTTAATTGAGAAAATCACGCGTAAACAGATATCCATATTAAGTTAAGCTAACTTAATTCCATGTGTCGAGCGATTTATCATTTCTTCAGAGTCACATATCAGGTAAATTGTCATAAACGGATGATTACTCATTCAGGGAGAAACCCTAGGCATGCAGGACAAACGTTATGGCACATTGCTAGACGAGCAGAGAAATTTTTTTTCAACGGGTACAACTCTGTCAATTCACTTTCGTATTGAACAATTAAAAAAACTCAAGGCAATCATCCAGAATAATGAATCCGCAATCGTTGCAGCATTGAGAAAAGATTTACACAAGTCGGAAATGGAATCGGTCGTCACTGAAATCATCATTGTCACTGATGAAATAGACCATATCATCAAGAACCTGAAGAAATGGAGCAAGCCAACAAAAGTACCCTCTCCATTTCCCTTATGCTGGCCCGGGAAATCTGAGATTCATCATGAACCCTATGGCAGCGTGCTCATCATAGGTCCATGGAACTTTCCTTTCATGCTAATCATGTCGCCCCTGATCGGCGCCATCTGTGCTGGAAATTGCGCAATCGTCAAACCTTCGGAAATTGCGTCTCACACACAAGACATGATTGTCGGGCTGATCAATAATCATTTTCCGAGTGAGTATATCACCGCAATCAAAGGAGGCCCGCAGGAAGTCACCCGGCTGCTGGATGAGAAATTCGACTATGTGTTCTTCACCGGCGGTACCCAGATTGGAAAAATCATCCTGGAAGCCGCGGCCAGGCATCTCACACCGGTTACGCTGGAATTAGGCGGGAAAAGTCCATGTATTGTTGATGAAACCGCTAATCTCGATTTTGCAGCCCGGCGCATTGTCTGGGGTAAATTGATGAATGCCGGACAGGTCTGTCTGGCACCGGATTATCTTTATGTTCATCATTCCTGTAAAACTGCCCTGGTGGAAAAGCTGATTGCCGCGGTAAAAAAATTCTATGGCGATGATCCATCCAAAAGTTCCAGCTATTGCAAAATTATCAATAAGCGGCATTTCGACCGTTTAACCAGGCTGCTGAAAAACGGCAATATTCTTTATGGCGGGTCGACAAGCGAACCAGACCTGTATATTGCCCCAACACTTATCGATAATGTCTCCTGGACTGATCCAGTCATGCAGGAAGAAATATTCGGGCCAATCCTGCCAATTCTCACTTATGATAATCTGGAAGACGTGATCAAAACCGTGAATTCCCACCCAAAACCGCTTTCCCTTTACCTGTTTACGAAAAATAAACATCATGAAAAAAATGTACTAAAACACGTTTCATTTGGCGGAGGTTGCATCAATGACTGTCTGCTGCAAATCGCGAATTATCATTTGCCCTTTGGAGGCGTTGGCTCGAGCGGGCTAGGCGCGTATCATGGCAAATATTCTTTCGAAACCTTTTCCCATCGCAAGAGTATTTTCAGGAAATCCCCACCCATTGATCTGGCTCTTGAATACCCGCCATACACGAGAAAAAAGCTTGTCTGGCTGAAGCGGCTGCTAAAGCTTGGCTAGGACAATGACAACTCTCAAGACAAATCTGTTTATTTGAGGTAATATTGATTAATTCCTCACAGTGAGGTGGGGGATGACTAATCTGCTCCTCAGGAAGAGGACATTATGCTAAGCAGGCTACTACGCAAAAAGACAATTGGTCACGTCGACCAGGATTCATCCTTGCACCGTTCCCTTAATGCCCTTGATCTCACCCTGATGGGCATAGGTGCGATTATTGGCGCAGGTGTTTTTGTATTAACTGGTATCGCTGCGGCTACCAAAGCAGGTCCCGCCATTGTTATATCTTACGTTATCGCCGGTCTCGCTTCCCTCTTCGCCGCGCTCGCCTATGCTGAATTGGCAGCCAGCATTGGTGGAACAGGCAGCGCCTATAGCTACGCATACGCAGGCTTCGGCGAACTAATTGCCTGGCTGATTGGCTGGAATCTATTACTCGAATACATTATGAGCGTGGGAACTGTCGCTATCGGATGGTCTGGTTATGTAAACAACTTCTTTGACGCTATCCACATTCACTTGCCGGATGCATTAACCAAAAACCCATTTGAGGGCGGTGTCATTAACCTGCTCGCATTATTAATCATCATCACATTAACCGCCCTGCTCTGTCTTGGTGTGAAACACAGCGCGCGATTCAATGCGGTTATTGTTTTTATAAAGTTAATCACCATCGCAGTTTTCATTGTTGTTGCCATTCCTAATGTCGAGATTCAGAACTGGAGCAACTTTTTCCCCTTCGGCTGGAGTGGCGTCATGCAAGGCGCTGCACTGGTTTTCTTTGCTTATATCGGCTTCGATGCGTTATCTACCGCGGTTGAAGAATCCATCAATCCACAGCGTAATATTCCCTTGGGTATTATCTCTTCACTCATTGTCTGTACGGTCATTTATATCGTTGTTTCAGCATTATTGACAGGGATCGTGCCGTATACCACTCTCAACGTGCGTTCACCCGTCGCTGACGCGCTGCTCAAAATTGGTCATCATTTCGCAGCTGGCATTATTGCAGCCGGCGCCATTGCCGGACTGACCACTGTGATGCTGGTGATGTTTTATGGATTAAGCAGAATCTGTCTGGCAATGTCGCGCGACGGACTACTGCCCACCTCTATCGCCAATATCCATCCACAGACGCGGACACCCATTCGCATTATTATCATTAATGGCGTTTTGATAGGTGTGATTGCAAGCATCGCTCCCATCGATCGTGCCGCGGAATTAGTCAATATCGGGACGTTATCTGCCTTTACATTTGTTTGCGCAGGCGTGATTGTTTTTCGCTGGACACATCCATCCATCGCTCGTCCCTTCAAACTTCCACTCAATCCGGTAATCCCTATCCTGGGAATCATATCGTGTCTTTATCTGATGATTAATCTGCCGGCGATAACCTGGTGGCGGTTTTTGATCTGGACCCTGTTAGGTCTTTTCATTTATTTCACTTACGGCATGAAAAACAGTGCGCTGGGAAGGCAGGATTTCTGAATCAGATTATATCGTCCACATGGCAAGCTGCAGAAAATCAGTTTTAACAGGCACGAGTAAATCCCTAATAATATCTTAAGCATCCATCATTAACATGTATTGAGGAACTTTCAGACAGGGATTGTATGAGTTATTTTGCAGCATTCAAACGAGTCTTCAGTAATATTGCCAGTACAACCTGGAATGGAATCAAAACCATTGTTGCACCCATTATCATTCCCGCCGGACGAGCTGTCACCTATTCAGGCCAATCATTATTTTATCTGCTCAACTTCATCAAACTGGTAACAAACAGGCTCAATCATCCCGCTGGTTATTATTCCGGAATCGTGGCGATTGCCTGTTCTCTTGTTGTTATTATTCCCACACGCGGTGTTGCTGTATGGCGGTATTTTCGTAACTCGGATGCCAAATCTCGTCCCGAATCACACACCCAGGCTGAACCTATGGTTTTAGACAGTGATGATATAGAACTGGGTAAAATTGGGAAAGGACTGTACCGATTATTGAGTGCTCTATCTTATGATACGGTGTTGTTTACTCTGCTTAATTCCTATCTGAATGCCATGACATTGATTGAATTCATTGCCATGGCCCTAAAAACAGACCCCCATGACAAGAATCATGAATACTACACTCAGGCTGGAGCATTGGGTCTCGCAGCCTGTACCATGGTAACGTATTACATTTACAGCATAAAAAAAGCCATTCCAAACGCAAGGTTAACTGCGCACCATGTTGAACACCTTAGTTTTCCTATGAACAAGTATTCTGCGGTTACGTTGCTAATCGGATTGTTAGGCACCCCAGCCATACCATTCACCAATTGTTTTACCACCATCAATGCACTGGAAAAAATTCCCGGCGTCAAATCCTGGGATTATCGCGTCAAATTTGCTGTCGGCAGTGTCTCAGCAGTTTCATTTACGGTTGCGCATGTCTTGACTCAACTGCCAGCGATTTACGAAGCACTGGCTTCCGGCAAGCAAAAAATGCGTTATACATCTGCCGCCCGCTGGGAAAAATCATTAGCAATCGCTGTCTACACGGCAGCGACTGGCGAAATGATTGTATTCGGACTTGGCAATTACAATGGTATTGTAAAAACGTCTGTTGATGCATTTGGCATCGACAAAAATAATGTCGTTTTGATGACAACCGCCATCCCGCTCGCTTCAAGCACGGCCATATTAAATTTCTTTTTTTCCGGCCATCAGGGACTGCAGAAAACACTTCTGCAATATCACAAAGACCGCGGCGAAATTGCCTATGATAATGGTACAGATATTGAAAATGTTCCGGTGCAAGCATTGCCAAGGCCTGAGGAGTCAGGCAGCTCAGTGCCTGCAGAGAAAACATTCAGAAGATCCGGATTACCCGTGCTTTTCGCAAACCGAACTGGATCTGGTGAACTGTCAGGGGCAGCAGAAACCACTCCATTGATTATCCAGCAGCCTGCGCATTCCTATAGCAGTACTGGCACATCCAAATAAGTGGAATGCGAGGAATTGACCACGCCTCAGCCTCAGGTTGTTACTCTTTATACCGGACCACCCAGTGCAAGATTGACTTTTGAATTGGGATTGCGTCCGAGCTGTTTTGAAATGAATCGTCCTGCTTCAATGAGCTTTTTTAAATCGACACCCGTCTCGATGCCCATTCCCTGCAGCATATAAATAACATCTTCCGTCGCAACATTGCCGGATGCACCTTTGGCGTATGGACAACCGCCCAGCCCTGCAACTGACGCATCAATCACGCCGATGCCAAACTCAAGAGCGGAATAGATGTTCACCAGTGCCTGCCCAAAGGTATCGTGAAAATGAACCGCAAGATATTTGAGAGGAACATGTCTGGATACGATTTCCAATAAACGCTTGATCTTGGGAGGCGTCCCCACACCTATCGTGTCCCCGAGGGAAATTTCATAACATCCCATGCGTAATAATGCTTCCCCCAGTTCTCCTACTTTCTCGGGTGCAATCTTGCCCTCATATGGACAGCCCAGAACACAGGAAAGATAGGCACGAATCCGGATACGTTTCTTTTTCGCGATTTCAACCACTTCTGAAATTCGATGCATGCTTTCAGTAACAGAACAATTTGTATTCTTGAGGGAAAACTGTTCCGACGGCGTAGTAAATACAGCGATTTCCTTGACTCCTGAGGCAATAGCAGACTCGAGTCCTTGTATATTCGGCACAAGTGCCGGGTAGCTGACATTCGCTATTTTCTCTATGCCTTTAAACACTTCACTGTTGTCAGCGAGCTGAGGTATCCATTTCGGCGACACAAAACTGGTTGTCTCAATAACAGGAAGCCCGGTAACCGAGAGTTGATTAATAAAATCAATTTTTACTTTGGCTGGAATAATCTGGCTTTCATTTTGCAATCCATCGCGTGGGCTGACTTCTACAATCTTTACATGATGCGGAAATGACATAGCTTACCTCTTACATCCCGGTTCCATCCATACATCGGACTACAGGAGCCAATATGGTTAACTCATACCATCGACCATTTCGGACAGTATAAATGATTGCTAAACACTATACTAATGCAAAAACATCTATCAATAAGCAAATTGTCAAATATTTATGTCCAATTTGGTGTGCGCTTTTCCAGGAATGCACGCAAGCCTTCCTGAGCCTCGGGTGTGGCACGCAGCTCGGCAAGATGCTCTGCAGTCTTCTGCGCGAGATCTTCCGTAATGGCACGTTTGCTTACCCGTCGAATAAGCTGTTTTGCCGAGTGCAACGCCTGTGGACTATTTTGCAATATCAGTTGTGCAACCGTCATTCCGGTACTCAGGAGAGCCTCATTTTCAGTTACTTGATGAATCAAGCCGATTCTGAGAGCCACATCGGCATTGAAACGCTCACCTGTCAGAAAGTAATAATGGGCCGCGCGTTCACCGATGGCAGAAATCATATAGGGACTAATCATGGATGGCGTAATGCCGATTTTCACCTCCGGAAGTCCAAAGCTCGCATTTTTACTTGCAATGGCAATATCTGCGGCAGCCAGGAGTCCCAGACCGCCCCCCAGGGTCGCGCCATGAGCCAGCACAAGGGTTGGCTTGGGAAAGGTGTATAATTGATAAAGCAAATCAGCAAGCGATTGAGCATCATCATAGTTCTGGTCTTCCGATCCAGCGGCGATTTGCTGCATCCATGCGATATCACCACCCGCACAAAAGTTTTCGCCATTACCATTGATGATCAGGATACGCGATGAATCCGCGGCGAGTATTCCAAGCACCTTCTGCAACTCGGCAATCAATGGTCCATGCATTGCATTGCGCTTTTCGGGACGGTTCAATGTCACGGTGGCGATACGATCAGATTCAGAAACAATTACCAAGTCCGTTGTCATTCTCTTATCCTTACATCCTGAATATGCCAAATTGAGTCGCTGAAATCGGTGCATTTAATGATATAGACAAACTCATTCCAACCACTTTACGTGTCTCTACAGGATCAATCACGCCATCATCCCATAATCTGGCACTGGAATAAAAGGCAGAAGATTGCTTGTTATATTGCTCAAGAAGTGGTGCTTTCAGTGCCCTTTCATCTTCATCCGACCAAGCTTCACCATGTCGTTTTTTCTTTTCCCGGGTAACTTGTGCAAGCACACTGGCTGCCTGTTCTCCCCCCATGACAGAAATGCGCGCATTCGGCCACATGTACAAAAATCGGGGTTCATAAGCACGGCCGCACATGGCATAGTTTCCCGCCCCATAACTGCCACCAATGATGACAGTAATTTTCGGCACACGCGCACAGGCAACCGCCGTCACCAGCTTGGCGCCATTTTTTGCAATGCCTTCCGATTCAAATTTGCTGCCAACCATAAATCCTGTGATATTTTGCAGAAAAAGCAATGGAATGCCGCGCTGTGAGCATAGTTCGATAAAATGCGCACCCTTGAGTGCTGCCTCGGAAAACAGGATTCCATTATTCGCAATGATTCCGACCGGAATTCCCCAGATGTGCGCAAAACCACAAACCAGCGTCTTGCCATAAAGCGCCTTGAATTCATCCAGTTCAGAATTATCAACGATGCGGGCAATGATTTCTCTCACATCGAATGGATATCGCGAATCGGCTGGTATGATCCCGTACAATTCCTGGGGATCATACAATGGCTGTTTAATTTCCTGCATCACCACCGAGCCTTGTTTCTGGTAATTCAGGTTGGCAATAATGCGCCGCGTAAGCATCAGTGCGTGTTCATCATTCTGTGCGTAATGGTCCGCCACACCCGAAATACGGCAATGCACATCTGCACCACCCAACGCTTCCGCTGTTACAACCTCACCAGTCGCAGCCTTGACCAGCGGCGGGCCAGCAAGAAAGATGGTTGCCTGCTCCCGAACCATGATGGATTCATCCGCCATGGCAGGAATGTACGCGCCTCCCGCGGTGCATGAACCCATCACGACCGCGATTTGCGGAATCCCTTGAGCTGACATGTTCGCCTGATTATAGAAAATCCGGCCAAAATGATTTTCATCCGGAAATACTTCATCCTGTTTGGGAAGATAGGCGCCTCCCGAATCAACAAGGTAAATACAGGGAAGACGGTTTTGTTCAGCAATTTTTTGCGCGCGCAAATGCTTTTTTACGGTGATAGGATAATAAGTCCCGCCCTTGACAGTTGCATCATTCGCAACCACCATGCAATCCGTACCCATGATGCGTCCAACGCCTGTAATAATTCCGCCCGCTGGTATCTCATCTTCATACAGCTCATATCCGGCCAACGCAGATAATTCAAGAAAATCGGAGCCCGGATCCAGCAATAATTCGACACGATCCCTGGGCAACAATTTTCCGTGTTGACGATGTCGTTCACGCGCTTTCTCACCGCCACCCTGATGAATCCTGAAAAGTACATTTTTATATTCCACCGCCATCGCGCGCATCACACTGGCATTTTGTTGAAAAGCGACATCATCGGGATTAATCTGCGATTGAAATTCAGCCATTCGTTTTACCTCCTGTTTTGTCTTTCCACTCACCATGGCTATTTTGTCTCATCAAATAATTCACGGCCTATCAGCATGCGCCGTATTTCAGATGTACCAGCGCCAATTTCATAGAGTTTCGCATCCCGCCACAACCGGCCCGTTGGAAACTCATTAATGTAGCCATTACCTCCCAGACACTGGATGGCTTCACCAGCCATCCAGGTTGCTCTCTCGGCTGTATAAAGAATAACAGATGCCGCATCCTTGCGGGTCACATCTCCTCGGTCACATGCTTTTGCAACAGCATAAAGATAGGATTCGGAGGTCATCAGAGCAGTATACATATCAGCGAGTTTGGCTTGCATCATTTCAAATTCACCTATCGATTTGCCAAACTGTTTTCTGTGATGTACATACGGCAATACAATATCCATGCACGCATGCATGATACCTACCGGACCCGCAGCAAGAACGACACGTTCATAATTCAGGCCGCGCATTAACACCTTTGCGCCGTGATTTTCCTTTCCCAGCAGATTTTCTACTGGCACACGACAATTTTCAAATACGAGTTCGCAGGTATTCGATCCACGCATGCCCAGCTTGTCGAGTTTTTGTGCAGTATGGAAGCCGGGAAATTTTTTTTCGATGATAAAAGCACTGATTCCGCGCGATCCTCCCTGAGGACTGGTACGCGCATAAACAACCAGTACATCGGCATCCGGGCCATTCGTGATCCACATCTTGGTTCCATTCAGCAGATAATGATCGCCATTCAGCTCCGCTTTCAATTGCATGCCCATCACATCTGATCCTGCCTGGGTTTCGCTCATGGCCAGCGCACCAATATGTTCGCCGCTGCAAAGCCTGGGCAAGTACCGCAGTTTCTGCTCGTGTGTACCATTCAAGCGGATCTGGTTCACACACAGGTTGGAATGCGCCCCATAACTGAGACCAATCGAAGCTGAAGCACGGCTGATTTCTGTCATGGCGAGTGTATGCTCTAGATAACCGAGCCCAGAGCCGCCATATTCATCTTCAACTGTGATACCCAGCAAGCCCAGTTGTCCCAGTTTGGGCCATAATTCGGAAGGGAAATGATTACTGTGATCAATCTTTGCGGCATTTGGAGCAATCTCACGCTCGGCAAACTCGCGAACTGCTTCGCGCAGCATATCGGCTGTCTCGCCAAGCGCGAAATTCAAAAAGTTCATGCTACCCTTTCTCCCTGGTCTGATACATTGTGTTCGAGAGATTGTACCGGGGTTGCTCCATAAATCAATTTTTAAGATGCTGGTTACCAAACTCTGCCACAAAGCCTTAAGGCTTTCTTAAGCAAACTCCATTAGTATGAGGTTTCTATCATGGATTCGCATTTATAACCAGGAGTAGTCATCATGCCCTATCCAAATCCAAAAGTAGCGACCACCTTTCTCAATGATTATATCTATGTGCGACAACACAAGTGGAATACCTTATGGGGATGGCTCTCGACTTTCGTCAGTGACGGCCCTGAAGCCAAAATCGGTGAATGCAAGCTTTTAAATCGTGATTTCTATAATGCCGAAGGTACAGAACTCGCTGACAACCTTAAAACAGCGGAAGGCTGGTTTAAACTGTTTTTAAAACTGGGCAAATCAGGGCGAACACACTCCTTTCTTTCTGCGACCACTCATGCCATCCGGGCATATTACATTAAAAACGTCATTGAATCAGAACTGGGGGAAGATTTCGGCAAGCTGGTCCAGACCTTGCGGGAAGAGACAGCCAGCCTTGAAGAAACGATCAGGAAAATGGATGATACCATCATTACCATGATGGAATCCCAATCTACCAGGGATGACGTTGAAGAAGCAAAACGCAAGCTGGAAGAAGAAAAGAAAAAATTAAATGAAAACCTTCTGAAACTGTCTGACCTTGGTGACATCCGGTCTACCTGTAAGGCAGCACGGGCTGGATTGTTTGGCGAATTACTCTGCCCGAGTCTCAAGGACTTGACTCTTCCGCAAAAGCTCACCAACACAATCTATGAAAATATTCCTCTGTTTTATCATCCAAACTATGATGTCATCCATTTTGAACAGTATTACCATAAGCTGCAGCATGTTGGTGTCAGTTTTAAAGACTATCAAAGCGATGAACGCCTGGGCAAAATGCCAAATGAAATTACTGCAGGCAGTGATTTACACAGGGAATCCGGTATCCCGACACAGCCTGGGACAACCGGCTTAATGAATGGCCTTAGTACCATGTTTAGCGCTATTGGCAGTCTGGTTGGCTCTGGAGGTAAAAGTACAGGTGTGCCAATTAACCCGCCAGACAACATAAACAAAATGCACTAATAATTCCGTTATTACTGCCTCTTTCAGCGGGCAGTCGGTGTATGTATTTGACGAAATCACCCGGCAGCGTTAATCTTCTCACCCTCGAATAACGCTGTTTCCTTTGCAGACTATGCCAATTCAGTATTTACGCTTAAAAAAGGGTGAAGATCGCCGCATTCGCGCCGGACATCCCTGGATATATAGTAATGAAATCGATACTGCCTCTTCACCATTAAAAAGTTTTTCTCCCGGTGAAGAGGTACTGGTACAGGCTCATGATAAAAGCCTGCTTGGCGCAGCCTATGTTAATCCTCGGTCCCTGATCGCCGCTCGCATTTTCAGCCGCGACCCAAATGACAGACTGACTGAAGAGTGGATTACTCAGCAAATCAGAATTGCGCTCGCTCTGCGTCAACATCTTTTTTCCGGACCCTATTACCGCTTGGTCTTCAGTGAAGCTGATAATTTGCCAGGGCTGGTGATTGACCGGTTTGAAAATGATCTGGTCGTTCAAATCAATACTGCAGGAATGGAACGACAACAGGCACTCATCGTTCAAGCACTCTGTGATCTACTGCCGGCAACGAATTCTGTTCTTTATCGCAACGACAGCCAGGTTCGTGATCATGAAGGGTTGGATACATACGTCAAACCTGCTTTTGGAGAACCACCAGAGAATATTTTTCTCGAAGAAAATTCGGTCCGTTTCATTGCTCCTCTGATCAAGGGACAAAAGACAGGCTGGTTTTATGATCACCGTCTCAATCGGGCACGCCTGCGACAGTATGTTTCCAATCGGCGCGTTCTCGATGTCTTCAGCTATGCTGGCGGATGGAGCATACAAGCTGCTGCTTATGGCGCAAATAGCGTGGATTGCATCGAGGTGTCTGATTTTGCCTGCGACTATATCCTCAAAAATGCCGAACTAAACCATGTTGCCGAAAAGGTCAAAGTCATATGCGACGATGCTTTCGATGCACTGAAAGCGCTTCTGCAGCAGCATCATAAGTATGATGTCATCATTCTCGACCCGCCTGCTTTCGTTAAAAAATTCAAGGATAGAAAAGAAGGCTTGATAGCCTATCAGCGTCTCAACGAATTCGCCATTAAACTCCTGGTGCCAGGCGGTATTCTTGTCACCTGCTCTTGTTCCATGCATGTCACCATGCAGGATATCATCGATATCCTGCAGCGTGTCGCCTATCGTACCCAGAGCCAAATTCAGATATTGGAACGCGGTCATCAGGGGCCGGACCACCCGATACATCTCTCAATACCAGAAACGGATTATCTGAAGGCAGTGGTTGTCAGGAAAATCTGATGGTTTTGCACTTGAGCCTTATTGTTATCGCAACAGGACAAACGATTACAAATGCCGGTGACATAAAAAAGCCGGGGTGATTTGCATCGCCCCGGCTTTTTGATCGTCACTTACTTTTTCTTTTTGGCTCCGCCCTTTTTCTTTTTCGCTACCATGCTGGATCTCCCTGTAAAAGTTAAATGCAGAACAATGAACAATTTAATTATATCGATATTGTCATTCTTGTGAATAAGTACTATTACCTAGAAATTTTCAATTAATACTAATCATCATGAATCACTGAACCGTAACAGAAGATGGTCAGGGTCATATGATTTCAATTTCTGCCATGCTTCAATCTTGCTATCCTCAAGCTGCGCTACAAACTCTTCAAGAGACAAAATGGAGAGAACATCCAGTTCACGTAATGCAAACTGTCGCAGCAGCGCTTTCAGCTGCGGCGATTCCATTACGTTATCACGGGAATATTTGCTGCGCTGCAACTGCAGAATGGTGTTGACAGCGGGTTCCGAGTAACGGTGAAACTGCTCCATGAACTTATTCCTTTCTTCCTCGCTCAGACCCTGGATAGCTTCCTGGATGATTTTTTCCCGATAACTCGCGTATTCATGACGGATTTCCTCAACATGCCGTTTTAATTCCGTCATTTCAACTTCGAATCTGGCATCCTGAATGTCTACAACAACCTGACCAGCCCTGCTTTTGGCAGCCTGATAGTTGTTTTTGATGGCACTCAACAAATACCCAGCCGGATTCTGCACCTTTCCATCCTGATACGGTTTGGAATTTTCAATGACGGCAATCTTCTCTTCGATGAAACTGGCATCATGCTCTTCCAGCAACTGCTCGATCTGTTCTTCAGAAAGATTGAAAGTCTCAAACAATTTCCCTTTTAGCGTATCAGCCTGATTTCCCAATTGAGCTGCATTCGTTTTACTGTTTCCGCCAAGACGTGTTTTTTTGGCCCGCTCTTTCAGCTTGAACCTTACCTTTGTCACCTTGCGTCCTTCACGCACATATTCCGATTCGATTACCAGATCGGAATACGTGTTGACTTCTTCAACCGCCTTATCAAGCACCCGTCGTTTGAAATCACGAAACACATCATACTTCCCCCCTGGTACGCCCATCAGCTTTTTAAATAACTCCATGTCAAACCACTTGGTATGCGGGAGACCTCGATAACGTATGCAGTTTTCATATAACGCAAGACCATAGCTTGAACGAAAGCGGGACTGAATAACGAGGTCAATTTTTCCAAACATCGACGGTGAGTGCAGTAACTGCTTCATACGCGGCGAATAGGCATAATAACAAAGAGGGCCTTCCAGGCTGACGCTGGCAAGAATGGAACTTGCCGTCCAGTTTTCTGTTCCGGTTTCATCATTTATCAAATTCCATTCGATCACCGTCGAAATCAGGCCCTTGAATGCGTCCTTGATGGCGGCATGGTTATTACCCTGATAGCCAATCAGACGGCATAATTGCTTCACGGTAATTTCATGCTCATCTTTGAGCATGAGTTCCTTATAGGCGTGATACAGCAAGGCATTTGTGATTTTACGCTGCAGCAAACTCAAGGTATTCGAGCAATGAATAGTCGCTGCATGCTTTTTCAGCTCTTTCCTGCTTTCTTTTTTTTCGTATCCCACATCCGTCACATTTTGTCCCATAGCCGTCACATCCCTTCCCATGAACGTCACAGTTTATCCCATAGATGTCACACACATTCCCATAAACGTCACATTTTCAGCATTAAAACTATTTGCTATCAATGTGTTACATTCACCTAAACAAAAACTAAACTAAATATAAACTAAAACACAACATGTATTAAAATTTTTGATGTTTTTTTATTTATGATAAAACATAACAAATGATATATTATGCATTAACGTAATACAATGACAGGAGTCAAGAATGGAAATCATTGCTTTTGTAAACAATAAAGGTGGTGTTGGAAAGACAACATGCAGTAAACTGATGGCAGAGTATCTTAGCAAAACAATGAACCTCCGCACGCTCTGCATCGATTTCGATCCTCAATGTAATTTTTCACATCAATATTTGCGTATGGAGATTGATCCAGCTGCTCCGGAAGGATTAATGCCTCCTATTCATCCTGATTATGATCCTGCTGATCCAGATGATCAGGATTGGGATGGTCGAAGTAGTATTGCAGAAATCTTCTACGGACAAGGCGTTGTACCATACCCAACATATGTTCCTAACTTAGACATAGCGCCAGGACATGCTGAAAAATTGCTCACAGCTGAGTCTGTTCGGCGATCTGAAGTGGTTGATAAAGTACATAAACAATTAGCCAATTTTTTGAATTCATCCGATGTGCATGCTGCCTATGACGCAGTCGTCATTGATACTGCACCATCCAAGGGTCCACTGACGATTAGTGTCATGAAAGCAGCAACGCATATTATTATTCCGTCTGTCATGGAGGAACAGCCTGTACAAGGTATCTATGGAATGTTGCAATTATGGATGCAGGAATCATTGATTAGAGAAAAGAATCGTCCCCTGCAGCTCATTGGAATTCTTCCAAACATGTTTAAACAGACACGATTACACAAGGACATTCTAACCAGTCTTCAGGAAAGTTCCGCAATCGGAAAATATGTTTTACCAGTCAAATTTTCCCAACGCATTGTATTTGCGGAGGTGGATGCCGCAGATTCAAATCCGCGCTCAATTTTCGATTTCCAGGAACAACATGTCGCCAAAACGGAAGCAATGGAAGTTTGTAGTTATATAGCAGAGAGGATATTTGCATGAGCAAGAAAAAGCGATTTGGTATTTCAGAAGCCCTGACCAGAGGTTTGAGCGAAACAATTAATGTCGTGGAGAACAATTCAGGTGTGTTCAGGAATATTGTTCTTCCGCTCTCACGCATTGAGCTGGACCCAGACAATCCTCGCAAACTGGCAATCGATCTTGCTGATGTCAGAGCAGGTATCAGACCGGATGATCCGCATTATTTACGTAAGCAGGAAGAACTAGACAAGTTAAAAGAACTTGCACACACGATCAAAACGAGTGGTGTGATCAATCCGGTTGTTGTCTATAAACTTGGTGAGACGTACCGGATTGTAGCTGGTGAACGACGTTGTCTGGCTTCTATTTTGGCGGGAAAGCAGGAAATCGAAGCACGGGTATTTAACGAAAAACCTAAAGGGTTTGAATTAAAGCTGATTCAATGGGTTGAAAACACTGCGCGAGAAGATCTTACCCTGGATGAACGTCTAGGTAATGTACGGGAAATTATCCGGGAGTATTTACTTCAGCATGGCGATGTTGAAGTGACAGCGACCTTATTGAAAAATATTACTGGTCTGTCATTATCGCAAACAACTTATTATTTGGCTGCTTTGAATGCGCCTGATGATGTACAAATGGAAATCCACAATGGCAATATTCGCAATCTGGACAAGGCAGCGTTAATTGCAAGTGTGGCTTCTCCCGATTTACGCCGTCAGGCAATTGATGCTTGTATTAATGGGTCGAGTTTAAAAGAAATTCGCAGCATAATAAGCCAGCAAAAAATGCTAAAGAAAAGCAGGGTATCGCTGCAAGCTTCTACCCGGGGCCGCAATACCACGCGAATTAATATGGGCAGCACATTGAAGGCTGAGGTAATTAAGACAATTGTTGAGAGTGTTGTAAACCGGAAGGAATTTGATAAATACATGGATATCTTCTCACAGGTAAATTGGATGGATTTACGTCAAACATCAAAGGCGTTTCGTAAACTAATTGAAATAATGGAAACTGAGATGGCGGTATGACAATGCAAAGAAAAGTAATGACTTCAATCAAATTACAAAAAAATCTACACCGCAGATTGCAGCAACGCATCATTGAAGATGGCTATGGTATGCGCGGTAAAAGTAAATGGATAATTGAATCAATTGAAGCACTTTTAAAGCTATCTGATTATCCAACATTGGTTGATATTGCTGATGACATGGATCAATTAAGTGATATGGTTAGCATTCGCCTGCCTGAAGACTTGATGCTGCGTTTGGAGCAGGCAGTGGTTCATGTACGAAAACAATATCCCACAATCGAGGGTGTGAAGAGTAATCTTATTCGGGCCAGCATCATCCAGAGGTTGCTCAGACAATCCGCTTCGGTCACCGAAGTTTGATTTAAGGTATTGATTTATATATAATTAATTTAAAAATAATTCGTAATGCTCATATCCCATAAACGTCCACTTTAGCTAATGTGTGACGTTTATGGGATTGATATCTCGCTTATACTGCTGGATCTTCTCCTTATTCTCAAATAACTATCTGTTTTTAAATATAAATAAATGTTCCATATGAAACATGAACTTCGTTTGTGTGGTTCTATGCAATGGAATATTGCCAAATCACAATTTTTAATTTTCTTCATCCAATTTGACATCTGTATTGATGCGGTTGCGCTGGCGTATGAATATTTCTGATTAGATTGAATCGCTATTACGTTTGACGATGAGAATATAAAACCCAGTCGATTGAGTTGGAATCATTGGCTGATCTGCTTCAAGAGCGGTATAACCCGCAAAAGTCGAGCGCATGGAATTATACTTCGTGGGTCCATTAGATTTTTTGCCATTATTTGTAGCCTTGCTTTACTCATAACCCTCTATTTTTATATAATCATTTGAACAAATTAAGATCATAATATGGCCTTCCCGTGAAAAAGTATCATATTTTATTGTCGTGGTTAATCCTGGTTTTTTTAAGCGTGAGTGCAGAAGCAGCTGTGTCTATTCAGGCGCCGGATTCAACATCCCGTGGTCCGCATCCCGTCGCATCCGGCGAATATCGCTTTCCTGCTGCAATCGATGCAGACGTACTTCCGGATCGGCCAACAGAAATCTGGGCAAAAGTATTTTGGCCTCGTGATGCTGATTTGAATGCGCCATTGATCGTTATGTTGCATGGCAATCATAGCACTTGCGGCTTTGGAACCCGACCCCGACATGATAACAATGATGAATATACAGATACCGGCAAGTGTCCGGAAGGCTATGTCGTCGTACCGAATCATGAAGGTTACAATTATCTAGCAGAAAATTTGGCGTCGTGGGGATATTGGGTTGTTTCTATCAATACTAACCGTGGCATCAATGGAGCGATGGGAACTAATGATGATCCCGCCTTAATCGCAGCGCGTGGCAGGATGGTATTAAAACATCTTTATTTATTGTATCAATGGTCAAATGTCGGTGGCGCACCGGAGTCGCTGGGTTTAGGCAAACAGGGCTTGGTCGGTAAAATTGATTTTACCCGTGTTGGTCTTTTTGGTCATTCCCGCGGTGGTCAAGGTGTGCGCGCAGCTTATAATTTCTACCTTGATCAAAATAGCTCCTGGCAACAAAAAATTCCCGGATTAAGGATCAAAGGCATTTATGAGATAGGCGCTACTGATATTCCAATGGGTGATCCAGATACCTGGGAGAAGAATCCTGTTTTCATTGATGCAAATGGCACTGCCTGGAATCAATTATTGCCTATGTGCGATGCGGATGTTACCGATGCGCAAGGCAGGCTTCCTTTCGAGCGAATGCTGGTCAATCATTCTGAATCGTCAACAATCCCAAAATCCTTATACGAAGTTTGGGGTGCCAATCACAACTTTTTCAATACTGAATGGCAAGAATCAGACATGGCAGATGTTTGTCCAGACAGGCGAAAAATTTTTGATCCTAAGACCTATGAATCTGTTCAACAACAAACAGTCGCACTGGCCAGTGTGCCTGCTTTCTTCAGAAGCCATCTGGCTGCGCAGCAAGACGGCGCATATAAACTGAATTTCAACCCGCTGGCTGAGCTGCCAGATATTGTTAACAATACTATTCAAGTTGACCGGGACTTTGTACCAACGCTTGAAGCAACCAAGAGTGCCATCGTTGACAATTTTGATCTGGAAACCGGCATCAATAGCTCAGGTAACAATAACCTGGCTCAGAATGTAGAAATAAAACACCGGTTCCTGGACGAAGAAACTCCAGTGCGTGCCAGTAATCAGCGTATCGCAGCAGTTACCTGGAATACTGCTGGGCCAGGCACATTTTTTGAATCTGTATGGTCACTGCCACAACAAGGTCGAAATGTATCTGACTATTCGACACTTGATTTCCGAATTGCGCGGGTAGACAGCAAGTTAAACGTCGATCACTGGAGTGAATTTGGTATTGCGCTGGAAGATGCCACAGGAAAATTATCCAATATCGTATCGATTGATGATTATACGCTTGTCAATGGTCCAACAAGCTATGATCCGAATGCGGGTAACACGGGTGAAGGCCCGGAAGGTGCATACAATCCAGTCATGAAGACAGTGAGAATTCCACTAGGTGATTTTAGAGGCATCGATCTCACTCGTGTGCATGGCGTACGATTCATATTTAATGAAACGATGTCAGGCGCCATTTATTTGGCCAATATCCGTTTTCAGACAAATAATGGTTTGGATAGCGCGCCAGACACAACCATGCGAGCCAAAAAAATGTCTTTGCGCAATCAATTACATGAAGGCATAGCGCGGCAGCAAGTTATCAAGCCAGTGATTGTTCCTGAAAATATGAATTCAATTAAATCCATCAGATTTGCCAGCAATAATGCCAGGACTGCGTCATTGACAAGACCAGCGATACCACCCGTCATTGAGATGCGTCTTGCCAGCCAAGTGGCATTTCCGGTGACCGACGCTTTGCCAACATTAAATATTGGCAAACAAAAATTTGTATTGAGCCGATATTCTGATCCGGCACAAAAGGAAATGACATTTATTTTGACAGAAGAACAATATCACAATCTCGATAAATCAAGCGAAATTTCATTGACAAATGGCAAGGTTTGGAAGTTTGGCACGCTTAGTAAATGGCTGCTTAAACACTCCCTATCATGATTTTTTCGCCAGCGATAAGGTTTCAGCTTATTCAAGAGCCATGGGACCACGTGGCGGACTGATGTTAATAAATGCATCCTTGCGGCAAATGAATTGCGCACTGGTAAACTTCACGCCGTCTTTTTCAGCCGAGATTGTATAAGGCTCATCCCGTGGCGGGAGATTATAAAAGCCCACGCCGCCATCGCGGGTAGTCAGGGTGAGTCCCTTGGTAAATGGGTTTGTTTTTCCCTTTAATGGTCCTTCGGTAAAAATATCAAAATAAAATGGCACTTCATTCACATACGGAGTTAATGTGATTTTGGCACCAGGCTCTCCCTGTTCATCATCATCCATGGTTTTACCAAAAGCGGTGACGGTGGTGACAACATGACAACTGTTTTTATCGAAATTGACGCCAATGATTGTTGCCAGCAAATAATAGGTTTCAATAGAAGGAACCTGAAAAGTGATGTTATCGTGGGGCCCGGTCAAGCCGCCGGATGGAACAATGGTTGTACCGGATTGCGTGGTCTTGTATCCCCATTTTTCAAAAACAAGAGTGATAGGTTTTCCCACAGGATACAAGAAGGGTCCAAACCGGCCATGGCTGTCTGTTTTTAATTGTAATCCTGTCTCCAGTACCGTGATGGTGCCGTCAGAAATTTCGGTTCCGGTGATGAATGAACGTGCGAACCCTGAAACGGGAGCGAAATCATCTTTACCTGCAAACGAATTCGATGTCAGGCACAGCGTTGATGCAATTAAAAGTGCAAGTTTGCGGACGGAGAGAGCCATGACCATATAATCCTTCATAGTGATATTAAATATAAAACTATAACATGAATAGCAGGTTTGATAACCGGGTTTTGGCTATTTCTGTAAAAACATGTCACTGGATCAACTATGACATTGATACGGCTTTGTAGTTATACATGATTAAATCAGATAATAACTACAGTCCAGTATGGAATTAATCTAATAAAGATTATGTTATGAAGCAGGAACAAAGCTTGCTTTGGGAATTCGCTATTTCCAACTCTGAACGTGACCCGGATGCTTAGCCAACACCCGGGCTCTCAGCGGTTCAGAACACTATTCATTTCTTGTGTCAATTGGGATGGTAAATCTGCTTGAAGCGGAACTGCAGCCATTGCTGGCTGTGACAGTGACAGTAAAGGTTTCTGTACTGTCAACTGCTGTGGTTACATGAATCACACCAGCGGAGTCAATTGTCACGGCGTTTCCATCCGCATCCGGTGAGACAGGTACGGTGGTCAATGAATATGTGATATTGCTGCCGCTAAAGTTGCTCGCAACAGAAAATGATCCATCACCCCTAAATGTGCCTTGATCCGGGATAGGCGATACCAGACGGACATCAGCAGTACATGTATTGGTGACCCTTTCATCAACGATTGCCAATACTTGCGGCATATACACAGCTGGATCAGCTGTCCATGCCAGTAGATTATCGTTGATTGGCTGCGAAACCATTTCTGCCTTGAGGTCGGCTTCTCCTTTGAGATTGGCTGGGATCATGACCGGGCAGCGTTGATCGAGGAAATAGTTTGCGCTTAGCCCAAGATTCCAGGTATTCGGCAAGGTGTTTTTACCAACAGTGTAATCACCAAACAAACCCAGGGTCCAGTCACCATAAAATGGTACATGGTTCCAGTCCAGGTTGGCTGCGTAATTATTGAATGGCTGACGAACGGCAGCTGAAGCACCCAAATCAATATTATCAGTGAGTGCCTGGTTCAATTTCAGTGTGCCTCCCAATCCTTTTGCATCCTCATTGGGAGCATTTCTCGTATCGTAACGGACGTTGTCATAATTGATTTCCGCACCGACTCTGCCGCCATTCCAGGGTGCAATGGAAATACCCGGACTGACGCCTGCTGCATTGGATCCGGCAATACGGCGGCTATCAACAAAAGAAGTCACGAAGCCCTGACTATTGACGTATGTGCCGGTGATGTCATTCAATGTTTTGCTTGGAGCATGGGAAAAGTACCCGCTTATGCCAAGCTGCGGTTTGTAGCTATTGTCCACAAATTCGTATTGATAAGCTGCACCGACAGCACCTTGATTGACCCATTGATTGGTATCTCCCGAAAAAAATGCGTAAGTAATCTTTTGCCATAGATATTCCGCGGAAATTTTGAATAACTGATTTTCAGCAAGTTTGAAACCGATAGTACCGCCTACACGAAAATTTTTGATACCTGCTTCGCCAGCTAATGAATACGCAGTCGAGTTATTGAGCGTGCTGGTATATCCAAGGCGGGCTGTTGGGCCTAAAAACGTGGTCGGGTTATCTGTGTTAGGTATGCTTGATGCGCAGACGATACTGACACTTGCAAGTGTACTGCTGATCGCGATGGCTAATTTGGACAGCCGCTTCATGACAATGCCTCCGTGCTTTAGCATGAAATTACCATGATAAGTTAAATATTATAAAAAAACAAAAAAAGACTGGTCAGTGATTAATGAGCCAGTCAGAATAACTTAATCATTATTGATGGTGACATCAAACGTGGTTGAAACAGAACTGCAGCCGTTCGCTGCTGTAACGGTGATTGCATATGTCGCGTTGGCGCCTGTTGAGGTGGTGTCCAGTGTGACAGCGCCGGTTGATTTGTTGATAGAAAAGAGTTGATCAGGCGGTGGAATGTCACTTCCAGAAACCGGCACAACCGACATCGAGTAGATGAGATTATTACCGCTAAAGTGCGTGGGTGAATTAAAGGTAAATACACCGGAAGTATTGATCACTGGCGGGTTAGGAATAGGCATTACTACGCGGACGTTTCCGATGCCATTACAACTGCTATCAGCGATAGCCAATACCTGTGGCATATAAACAGCAGGATTAGCAGTCCAGGCCAGGAGAGTATCCGAGATTGGCTGTGGAATTCTTTCTGCCTTGATATCTCTCTCACCCTTCACGACTGATACCATGTGAGGAGCACGCTGATCCAGGAAGTAATCCGCACTTATCCCAACGTTCCAGGTATCAGGCAACGTATTTTTACCGACGTTATAGTCGCCAAACAGACCCAGGGTCCAGTCACCATAATATTGTATATGGTCAAAATTCAGGTCAGCTGCATAGTTGTTAAAAGGTTGCCGGACGGCAGCTGCAACATTCACACTAACATTATCAGTAATTATCTGGCCAATCTTTATGGTTCCGCCTAATCCTTTCGCATCTTCATTTATGCCGCTGTTATCAGTATCATAACGGACATTATCATAATTGAGTTCTGCACCTATTTTTCCGCCTGTCCACGGCGAGATTGTTATCCCTGGGCTGATCCCATTGCTATTCGATCCGGCGATACGTCGATGATCGTTATAAAATACAGTATTTCCAAATGGATCAAGATATGTGCCTGACACGGTGCTCAGGGTTTTGCTGGGGGCATAGGATATATAAGCGCTCAGATCGAATTGCGGGTGATAAGGATATTCCAGATCATATTGGTAAGCGGCACCGAGTGCACCCTGATTGACCCATTGTTCGGAGTCGCCAGAGAAGAAAGCAAAATTGATTTTTTGCCATAGGTATTCGGCAGAAATTTTGAAACGCTGGTTATCCGCAAGCTTCCAGCCCAATGTACCTCCTATACGGAAATTTCTAAGGCCAGCTTCACCAGCAAGCGAGTATGCTGAGGTGTCTGTCATGCTGCTGGTATATCCCAGTCTGACGGTTGGTCCCAGGAAGGTTGTAGGCGTATCGGTATTGGGAACACTTGTTGCGTTGGCTGAACTTAAACACAACAACGTGCTGCCAAGCGCAGCAAGTTTAGAAAGCGTTTTCATGATGTCTCCGTGCCTGATTCAATATGCATTTCCATATGTAATGCGGTATAGATAAGAGTTTGTTTAGTGTGACAAAGATTCGCAGGAAACTCCATCTCTCAATAAAAAAGCCCGCTGTTGTAGTACAGCGGGCTTTTTTTGGCTGATTTATTAATCGTTACCAATGGTAACTTCAAACGTTGTTGTGACCGATCTGCACCCGTTGGAAGCAGTGACAGCAAGGGAGTAAACCGTAGCTGTTGCTGTATTCGCAACCAATGTCACAGCGCCTGTATTTTTATCGATGGAGAAGATCGAATTGACAGGAGGAGGATTGGGGTTTCCAGTCGAAAGTATAGTTCCAGACAGGGAGTAAGTCAGGTTACTTCCAGCAAAATGCGATGGCGAGTTAAATACATGTGAGTTGCTGTCGCTAATTGTGGCGTTTGGTATGGGGCTCAGCAGAGTCACATCACCCAGTCCTTTACAGGTGTTATCCACGACGGCCAATACTTGTGGCATGTAAACAGCCGGATCTGCTGTCCAGGCAAGTAAGTTATCAGAAATAGGCTGTGGTACCATTTCTGCCTTGAGATCTCGTTCGCCTTTCAGATTCGCAGGAACCATGGCTGGGCAGCGTCGATCCACAGAATAATCCACACTTACGCCTACATTCCAGGTGTTTGGGAGTGTATCTTTTCCAGAAGTATAATCGCCAAACAATCCCAGAGACCAGTCCCCGTAATACTGCAAATTGTTCCAGTTCACATTAGCGGCATAGTTATTGAATGGCTGACGTATGGCAGCTGATGCACCTACCGCAATATTATTCGTGAGGTTTTGTCCAATCTTGATAGTTCCGCCAAATCCTTGGGCATCTTCGTTGATGGCGTTATGACTGGTATCATAACGGACGTCATCATAATTCAGTTCAGCACCAATTTTTCCACCTTGCCAGGGATTAATCGTGATACCCGGGCTGATGCCTGCGCCATTTGAACCGGCAATGCGCCGGTTATCAACATAAACCACAGTGGTTCCATTGGAGGTAACATAAGAACCGTTTACTGTGCTCAAGTTTTTACTTGGAGCATGCGATATATAAGCGCTAAGGTCTAGTTGAGGATTAAAAGTCCATCCGCCCAGGTCATATTGATAGGCAGCACCAAGCGCACCCTGGTTGACCCATTGGTCAGAGTTTCCGGAAAAAAATGCATAGGTAATTTTTTGTGATAAATATTCAGCCGAGATTTTAAACCGCTGGTTATCAGCCAACTTCACGCCTATTGTTCCACCGACACGTAAATTTCTAAGACCGGCTTCTCCTAAAAGCGAGAATGCTGTCGTATCAGTGATGGTGCTGGTATATCCCACTCTGGCTGTGGGGCCGAGAAAGGTAGTTGGTTCATCTGTGTTGGGAACATTTGTTGAGTGAGCGGCGCTCAAGCATACGATTGTGCTGCCAAGTGCAATTGCTAACCTAGAAAGCCTTTTCATTTCGCCTCCGTGCGATTCTTGTTTCCACATTGACTTTTTAATATAGATGAAGCATTCAGCAAATGCAAAGATATATGCTGCATCTCTGAATAATAGAGTTAACTGATTTTATCAATCCAGCGTTACTTGTTCATCGGTAATTGATAAAACCTGCGGCAGATAAACCGCAGGCGTGGCCGTCCATTCCATCAACGCATCTTTGATGGGTTGCGAAACTGGCAGCTCGCCCTTCAGGCTTGGTGTGACCGTTTCGTGCCGACGATCCAGCATCCAGTCAATGCTGATGCCGGCATCATAGGTGGTTGGAAGGGTCCGCTTCCCAGCGGTATACTCGCCAAATAATCCAAATATCCAGAATCCATAGCCAGGAGTAGTGGACCAGCTCAAACTGGCAGCAAAATTATTGAATGGCTGGCGGAATGCTGCCAAGAGGTCCAAGCCAATTCTATCTGTCATTTTCTGTTTAAGGCGCAGTGTGCCGCCGAATCCATTGGTATCTTCTCGTGTCGGAAAATAATTTTTGTCGTAAAAAATCTTGTCATAATTCACTTCTGCGCTCATTTTACCATTTAGCCAGGGTACAAAGGTGATTCCTGGGCTGACGCCTAAACCGTTCGAGCCTGTCGTACGTCTGTTGTCTGTGAAATTCTGGGTCACTCCTTGTGGATTCACAAAAAGACCTAGCAAAATTCCTGTGGTTTTGCTGGGTGAGTGAGAAAGGAATCCATTAAAATCGAGTTGGGGTTTCATGCGATAATCCCCGAGATCGTATTGATAGGCGGCGCCGATCATACCTTGTTGAGACCATTGATCGACATCACCTGCAAAAAATGCATAGGTAATTCTTTGCCACAGATAATCAGCGGTGACTTTGAAGCGCTGGTTGTCACCGATATTCCAGCCAATTGTTCCACCCAGGCGAAAATTTTTTGCTCCGGCTTCCCCATTGATAGAAAATGCCGAGGCAGTACCAATGTTACTGGTCAAGCCTAGCATGGCCGTTGGGCCGAGAAAGGTTTTGGGGTTATCTGTATTTGGAATTGAATTCGAAGAATGTGCTGTTCCCGCGCATAATATTGTGCTCAGTATAGAAATGGTGACAGTGGAAATTTTTTTCATGCGCGGCTCCGTGCATACATTCTGAATAATTCCGTTACTGAAAGTGTATTAGTCTGTGCTGTCTTCAGGATTTAGTGTTGATAAAATATAAAATGACTGGGTGGGAAATGCAAACTAATCCAAGTTTGCACTCCATTCCAGATACCGTTTTGCTGCCATAAGTTTGGTAACGTCGCTTTCAGAAAATAATCAATACAGATTATCCGGTTTTTTCTTCGGGGATGGCTAAAACCTGAGGCATATAGCCTGGTTGTCTGGATGTCCAGGAAAGAAAGTCATGCTTTTCTGCCTGCTGAGAAAGCGAGCTGACGCCCTTCATGTCCATGATGTTGTCGCTTGCGTTCATGAAATTGTCGATTCCATCCATGCGGGTAGCATAACTGCTGCCTGTTGGATCGATGGAGTAATTGATATCAAGAATCACATTATAGGTGCTTGGTAACGTGTTTTTACCCAGGTTGTATTCATAATTAATACCCAGTGTCCAGTATCCATAATATGGAATACTGCTCCAGGCAAGGTTTGCCTGATAATTATTGAATGGCTGACGCACAGCAGCCTGTAAATACAAATCAACATTGGTGGCAATTGTCTGGTTCAGGTGCGCGGTACCACCAAATCCGGTTGCGTTTTGAGAGCCGGCATAAGTGGTATCATAACGGACAATATCATAATTCACCTCGGCACCGACTCTTCCGCCTTGCCAGGGTGTAAAGGTGATTCCAGGGCTTAATCCTCCGGCATTCGAACCCGCGATGCGTTTTGTATCGGTGAGTGGTTGTAAGGTGCCTTCCGTATTTGCAAATGGGAAAGTGTCTGTGCGTAGATTTTTGCTGGGGGCATGCGAGAGAAAGGCATAGATATTGAATGATGGATAATACGCTGTGTCAGCGAAAACAAATTCATAATCTGCGCCTAGTGAACCCTGTTGAATCCATTGATCAGAATTACCATCAAAAAAAGGATTAGTAATATTCTGACGCAAATATTCAACGGATAACTTGAAACGCTGATAATTTTCAAATTGAAAACCCAGCGAACCTCCAAGGCGAAAGTTTCTGACCCCAAATTCCGCTGCAATGTTATAAGCGGTTGTATCATTGAAAGTATTCGTGAAGGCCGTGCGTAACGTGGGACCCAGGAATGTCGTTGGATGGTCTGTGTTCGATTCACTTGACCAAACTGAGCCAGCCAGAAATATTCCGCCGATGGCGAGAGTCAGCCTCGAAATTTTTTTCATGTCATTGCTTCTCCATGCAAAAATCGGATACAGAAAGTATTCAATACTGATCCTTTGCGCTCTGGAACATGTTTCACACTCTCCTGTGATCCGCATATTGATCTTTACGAGAGCTTTTTTACCATGAAGCAATGGCGATAGAAAGTTAATTTCGTACGGTATGAGTTATTTGTGTATCAGCCAAAAAAACAATGAAAGTGCCAGGCTGATTATAATGCTTGTAGTAACAGGGAAGTAAAAGGTAAAATTAGCGCGTCTGAAAAGGATGTCGCCAGGTAATTGTCCGATACCCGTTTTTTGTATCCATGGCAGGATGATGCCTGCAATGATGAATATAAATCCAATGACGATGAGTGTTTTTTGCATTAACCTAACCCGATCAACTCTTGAATTGACAGCATATCCGTTTCTCTTGCTTATCTGAAGTGGATATTTACTCTCAAGAGATAATTTCGAAAATCAAGATCATATATGACCAAGACGCATATCCATCCAAAATCTCTGACGTTTCCCATACTACTGGTTCTTTATGAGATCGCGACCTATCTTTCCAATGACATGTATCTTCCTGCTTTACCGCAAATGATGAAAGAAATTGGTTTGTCGACCAAGCAGGCACAGGCAACTTTAACGACCTGGTTCATTGGTTCTGCATTTCTTCCGCTGGTAATGGGTGTGATATCAGACCGTTATGGAAGAAGACCGGTATTACTCTTGGGCGGCGTTATCTATATTCTCGCGACTATTGCATGCGCAATAACGAGTGACACGAATACACTACTCATTGCACGTTTTATAGAAGGAGCAGCCATACCTTCCATGATGGTGGCAGGCTATGCCTGTATTCATGAGTTATATGATCAGAAAGAAGCGATCAGAATCCTGGCCTTGATGGGCAGTATCACAGTGCTAGCGCCAGCGCTAGGTCCGTTACTGGGCAGCATCGTTCTGTATTTTACCAGCTGGCGGGGAATTTTCTGGTTTATATCAATATGGGCCCTGATCATTATTGTCTTGCTGGTTAGATGGATGCCAGAAACCTTTCCGCCTGAAAAACGCCAGCCGATTCATTACGGAACCTTATTCATACAGTATGCTCGTGTTTTAACCAATAAGAAATTCATGCTTCTCATGATGGTATTGGGATTCATTTTTACAGGTTTTATTGTCTGGATTACGGCCGGTCCACTGCTGGTGATTGAAAATTTTCACTACCCGCCAATCGTCTTTGGAATGTTCCAGGCATTTGTTTTCGCTGCGTATATAGCTGGTAATCATCTTGTGAAACATATTCTGGAATTCATCAAGGTAAGTACGCTGATACGCTTGGGTTTGTTCATCACGCTGGCCGGCGGTATTCTTGCATTTGTGTCATCTGTGTGTTTTGCAAAGACGATTTATCCCTTTTTAATGTCGATGACAATTTATTCATTTGGTTCCGCACTTTGTTTTTCTCCTCTTAACCGTTCCATTATCGAAGCGAGCGACGAGCCCATGAGTGTGCGTGTGTCATTATTTACCGTGCTCTGGACTGGTTTTGCGGTATTGGGAAGTGCTATCGCGAGTCTTTTCTTTAGCGGATCGATTCTTTCCATTTCAATTCCTGTTGCAGTGGTTGTGATTATATCCGCCATCATGAAAATTGCAGCCGCTTATCTCCCCTAGTCAGATAGGAATTCAAATTATGCGAGGGTGGTCATTAATTACGCAAAAATTCCGAGGTAATCTTCCTGACAATTATCGCGACTTATTTTCAGATGCAGAGACAATTATTTGTTTTTTTATCAGTTCACCAGCTATCATACTTAAATGATGCAAAAAGGATTTTGATATGGGTAATGGATTTCTCAGGATTTTACAGGTTAGCGATACTCATTTGTTTGCGGACAGGAATAAGGCCTTGCTGGGGGTTCAACCGCAAAAAAGCTTTGAGGGTGTACTTGATCTGATGCGCAAGGAGTCAGGCAAGATAGATTTCATTATCCACTCAGGTGACTTGTCTCAGGATTATTCGGAGCCAGCCTACATTCGTATCGCCGAAATGCTGGAAGAATTCAAGGTACCGGTATATTGCGTTCCCGGAAATCATGATGATCCTAAAGTCATGGCGGCTGTTTATCCTCACGCTGCCATATCCAACGACAGGCATATCATTACCAAGAATTGGCAAATCATTTTGCTGGATTCACATAAACCTGGTGCGGTTGAGGGCTATCTTGATCATCATCAGCTGAATTATTTGCAGCATTGTCTGCACACTTACCCAGAGCACCATGCGATAGCTCTCTTTCATCATCAGCCTGTTCCGGTTGGCAGCCGCTGGCTCGATAACCTTGGTCTGACGAATGCAGATGAATTCTGGAAAATTGTATATGAATTTCCAAGATTGAAAAATGTACTGTTTGGGCATGTACATCAGGAATTTGAAAAAGTATTCAATGGGATTCATTGTTACTCCACGCCTTCTACCTGTTTCCAGTTTATGCGTAACCAGGATCGTTTCGGACTGGAAAATTTGCCGCCTGGTTTTCGATGGATAAACCTGCACGATGATGGACGTCTCGAAACCGCGGTAGTGCGTACAGACAAGTATATTGGTGTCTTTGATGAAAAAGCCACAGGATATTGATCGGGCATCCTGAATACGCGGCATATTAAAAGTACTTATTCACTCAATGCGGGTACTTTTACGGATTTTTTCCCTTGTTTCAATAGTAACGCCAGCGGAATCATGAAAATAAAACACCACATGATGAATGCGAATACATTAACAAACGACAACATTTGCGCCTGTTGAGATAACGTATTTGTCAACACCATTGCCCCAAGCGGCTGGTTAGGATGCAAATTTAATGGGTTCAGATATTGATAGACGGCATGATTATATGGCGTGATGAATCCGCCGAGCTGATTCCAGAATATTTGTGTACGCCGGGTTGCGATTGTGATAGCCACAGAAATACCGATCGAACTGCCGATGGTGCGCAGTAAGCTGAATAATCCTGCTGCTTCCGTCCGAGTTTGCACAGGCAGGGTTGAAAACGCAACGGTGGAGAGCGGCACGAAAACCATGCCTAATCCAAATCCTTGCAGCAGCATAGGAAATATCAGCCAGAAAGGACTGATGTAAGTAATTGAGTAATTTGTGCCAATAGACATGCCGCAGACACTAATAATGATACCGGAAATGATCAGCCATCTGGCATCAATCCGGGTAATTAATTTACCGACAATCATCATGCTGACCATACCGCTTATGCCGCGAGGCGCCATCATCAGGCCGGTCGTGAGAGCAGGATAGTTAAACAGGCCTTCCATCATGATTGGCTGGATGACCATCATGCCGTAGAGGCCAAGACCAAAAATACACAGTAATATGCTGGCCACGGCGAAGTTGCGATCTTTGAAAATTTTCAAATCGAAGACTGTCCTGGTCCTTGACTGCATGTTATGCAGCGTAAATCCCAAAAAACTGGCCAATGCCAGATAGGTAACCACACAGATACTGGTCGAGCCAAACCAGTCATCTGAATTACCTCGGTCGAGTACAAATTGTAGTCCGCCAATAGCGATGGAAATCAGAAAGAGACCAGTCCAGTCCATGGCCCGGCTTTTGGTCGGTGTGTCAGGGATAATGTTTGCCAACAGTAGCGTGAATATTCCAACAGGCACATTCACATAAAATGTCCATCGCCAGGTTGAAACATCAGTTAAATATCCTCCTAATGTGGGGCCAAGTATCGGCCCAACCATGACGCCAACCCCCCAGATAGCCATAGCTTTTCCGCGTTCTTCGGGAGGAAAAATATCAGCAAGAATGGCTTGCGAGAGTGGGACCAGGCATGCGCCAA
>JAJPJI010000015.1 GCA_021324305.1 Gammaproteobacteria bacterium
GATGTTGGTCCAGAAGCTGGTGGGGAAAAAACGCGGCTGGGAAAAGCCCAGGGTATTCGCGGAGGAACCCGCCGGATTTGCAATAGATGATGAATCATCGGTATGGAGCCGTGTCCAGCCTAAGGTAACGTCATCATTGTCACCAAACTTGATACCGCCAAACAGACGGAACCCCCAGTCATAATCTGGTGATATTGCTTTGGTACTCACCGCACCAGTTGAAGTATTCGGAAATACAGTCACGAAATCGAGATCATCATTTCTTGGCTGCAACCATAGACCGTCCACGCCGATAAACCAACCTTTCATGTGTGGTGATGACCAAGAGTTATTATTGGCTGCTGACATTGCCGCATATGATGTTCCAGCCATACCGAGAATGATCAAACTGATTGCGCTTTTCTTGAAGAGTGACTTCATTTCTTTATGCTCCATGCAGTAGATTTTGTGTCCTAGATAGTTATAGTAACAAAGCACGCACTTTGTTAGCAATACAACCATGAAACAATGAGTAATAGATAGCTTGATGAATCCAGAAAAACAAACCCGGCTCAGCATGCAGATGAGCCGGGTTGCGCAAGAAAGATATCAGAACCAGTTTGAGCTGAAGTTCACGCCGAGGAAGAAACCTTGATTGCTATAGCTGGTATCTTTCGTTGTCGAGGTCGGGTAATCTGAAGAAGGTTGAAGCGTGCTTATCCTCAATATGCCGCTATTCGACCCGTCATTTCGTTCTATGGCATTAATATAGGTATCAGCCTGCCAGCCAGCTTCCACTGTCACGACATTACAGGTACCTTCACCGCCTGCCTGGCCAAAATAGTAAGACCAGTTGGCACCAATGCGCATACCCAGATGAGGAACAACAATATGCCGGGTGCTATAATCGATGGAATTCAGAAAATACACGCCGTCAGTCGGATTTTCGCCATTCAAGGCAATATCACGTTTTCCAATTAACAGTGCCGCATTGGCATCCATGAACAAGGCAAAATTATACGGCAGATGATAAGTTGCATTGCCTTCGACACGCGGGCCGATTCCTTTAAAATCCAGAGTGTTTTCATATCCATAGTCTTGATATAGACCTGCGCTATTTGTATAGCCAAGCGTTGCATTGGTTTCAAGATCGCTGTCCAGTTTGGCATATTCAAGACCGCCGGCAAAACGCACGCTCCATGGATTGTTAAAATTAATGGTATGTCCCATCACTAACCACACATCATCCAGGTCAAAGTTCACATCTGCATGAATGTTTTTCCACTGATCGCTCGGGAACCAGCGAGGCTGAGAAAAACCAAGAATGCTGGGAATAGACCCTGCAGGATCCGAAATTGATGAAGAATCATCTGTATGGAATCGTGTCCAGCCGGCAGTAACATCGTTATTGTCGCCAAATTTGATGCCGCCAAACAGACGGAAGCCCCAGTCATAATCGGGAGAAATCGCCTTGGTACTTACAGCACCAGTTGAGGTATTAGGGAATACAGTCACAAAATCCAGATCATCATTGCGCGGCTGCAGCCATAATGCGTCCCCGCCTATAAACCAGCCCTTCATGGCCGATGATCCTGAAGTATTGACAGTGGATGGCATCGCTGCAAACGTTGATCCAGCCATACCAAATACGATCATGCTAATTGCGGTCTTCTTGAAGAATGCCTTCATGTCCATATGCTCCATAGTAAATTGCTCCTGAATAGCTATGGTAACAAAGTAATCACTTCGGAAGCAATATAAGCCATGATATGAAATCCCCTATGTGATACTGGAAGAAGCCCTGAAAAGCAAACCCGGCCATGACGACCGGGCTTCATGGATGTGTAAATTTAGAACCAATTTGAACTAAAGTTTACGCCAAGGAACAAGCCTTGATTGCTATAGTTGGTGACTTTGGTCGTTGTGTTGCTGGAGAAGAAAGCGCGCTGCTGCGCCAATCTGGTTGCAATTGAATTAGAAGAGCTTCCATTTACACGCTCAATCGCATCAATGTAGGTATCAGCTTGCCAGCCTGCTTCCAGTGTCACGACATTGCAAGTACCTTCGCCGCCTGCCTGGCCAAAATAATAAGACCAGTTGCCGCCAATCCGCATTCCCAGGTGTGGAACAACAACATGTCTGGTGCTAAAGGTAACAGACGGGAACACGTCTGAAATCCCTGCACTATTCAGTGTATTCAAGGCAATATCGCGTCTGCTAATCAAAAGCGCAGCGTTGGCATCCATAAATAATGCAAAGTTATATGGCAAATGATACACCGCATTACCCTCCACTCGTGGACCAATGCCTTTCAGATCCAGTGTGTTTTCAAATCCATAGGTTTCGAAGACACCATTTTCAAGAAAGCCGTAAGTTGCCTGGACCTGCATATCACTGTCGAGCTTGGCATATTCGAGACCGCCGGCAAAACGCACGCTCCATGGATTATTAAAGTTAATCGTATGCCCCATCACCAGCCACACATCATCCAGGTCAAAGTTCACTTTCGCATTGATGTTCTTCCAGTTATCAGAGAATAACCAGCGCGGCTGGGAAACACCCAGACTACCCGGCGTTGATCCTGCCGGATCAGATATTGAGGAAGAGTCATTGGTGTGGAACCTTGTCCAACCCAGGGTGAGATCATCATTGTCGCCAAATTTGATGCCCCCAAACAGACGGAAACCCCAGTCATAATCAGGAGAGATTGCCTTGGTATTCACTGCACCAGTTGAAGTGTTCGGGAAAACAGTTACAAAATCCAGGTCATCATTGCGCGGCTGTAAATCCAGCGCATCAATGCCGATAAACCAGCCTTTCATATGTGGTGACCAAGAGGTATTTGCGGTGGATGACATTGCTGCGTATGACGATCCAGCCATGCCCAATACGATCATACTGACCGCGGTTTTCTTGAAGAATGACTTCATTTCCTTATGCTCCCTGTAGATAAAAGTAACGTTACTGCTGTCAAGAGTATCAGAAATCCTGCTCAACTAACATCGACTTTATGCAAAATACGTAACGCCACCATAGCAAGATACGATTACCAGTTAGTGCTGAGTTTCACACCAAAAAACAAGCCTTGATCGCTAAAGCTGGTGATCTTGGTTGTGACTGGTTGAATAAAATTAGGCTGCGTGTTGAATCTGTCTATGTAATCGATCGCATTGCTATCTACTCTTTCTATCGCATTAATATAGGTTTCTGCCTGCCAGCCTGCTTCCATATCAAGAATGGTTGCACTCCCCTCACCCCCTGCCGAACCAAACGCATAGGAATAACTGGCGCCAAGCCGTAATCCCAATCTTGGCACAACAACATGAGGCGTCGTAAAGTTAATGGACGGACAAATAAATTTTAGTGCATTGGTCTGCAGCGAGTTAAATTCAATATCGCGTCTTCCAATCAAAAGCGCCGCATTCGCATTCATGAACAAGGCAAAATGATAGGGCAAATGATAGATTGCATCGCCATCCACCCGCGGCCCTATGCCCTTGAAATCACTCGGACTATCATAGCCAAATACTTTGTCCGGAATACTCAGGTTACCCGCCTGCACAAGCAAGTCGCTATCCAGCTGTGCATATTCAAGACCGCCAGCATAACGGATAGTCCATGGATTATTAAAGTTAATGATATGTCCCATCACGAGTGACACATCATCCAGGTTGAAATCCACTTTTGCATTAATGTTTGTCCAGGTATCCGTAAACAGCCAGCGTGGCTGTGATTCACCAACGCCTGAAAATGACCCCGTTGGATTTGGTATTGATGATGAATCATTCGTGTGTAATCTCATCCAGTCAAGGGTGAGATCATCGTGATTGCCAAACTTGATGCCGCCAAAAAGATTAAATCCCCAATCATAGTCAGTTGGTATGGCTTTGGTAGAAACCGCTCCTGTTGAGGAATTGGGAAAAACAGTGACAAAATCAAGGTCATCATTGCGCGGCTGCAAGCTGAGCGCATCAATCCCGAGGAAAGCGCCATTCACATTAAATTGCCCCATCATGTTAGAAGTGGCTGCCGCATTCGCCGTTCCAGCCATTCCAATAACAATTATGCCAATGGCTGTTTTTTTAAATAAAGACACCATACCTGGTTACTCCATGTAAGTTAATTCATCCTTGATGGATCATATTATCAAAAGACATGCTATTAGCAACACTGGAATGCGATACTGAAACAGATCGCCCTGTTACAGTAATCCAGCAAGAACCATAACAGTGCGACAGGAATATCACAACCAGTTGGAGCTAAAATTAACACCGAAAAATAAACCCTGATCGCTAAAACTGCTTACCTTGGTGGTAACAGACGATGATGAGATTCCTCCAACAAGCTGTGGCAGTTCAGACACTGTATTTTGCTCGACACGCTCAATGGCATTGATAAAGGTATCAGCTTGCCAGCCCGCCTCCAGGCCCAGCACATTGCAAGAGTAATCACCCCCCGCCTGGCTGAAGTAGTAAGAATAACTGACGCCAATCCGCATACCCAAGTGAGGCACCACAATGTGGGGAGTGGTGAAGTTAATGGAAGGAAATCCATTGACAGTACTTGCTCCACCCTGCGTTCTCAGAGAGTCAAAACCAAGGTCACGCCTTCCTATCAGCAGTGCGGCATCACCGTCCACGAACAGGGCAAAGTTATAGGGCAAATGATAGATAAGATTGCTTTCAACACGCGGGCCAATCCCCTTGAAATCATTTTCACTTTCGAAACCATAGGTAGATCCAAAAGCACTGGGAACAACATAAGTGGCGAGAACCTGCATGTCACTGTCCAGCTGCGCATACTCAAGACCGCCGCCAAAACGCAAACTCCATGGATTATTGAAATTGACTGTGTGCCCCAGAACTAATGACACATCATCCAGTTTGAAATCGACCTTGGCATTAATGTCTTGCCAGGTGTCGGTAAACAGCCAGCGCGGTTGCGTCTGCCATACGAGCATGCTCACCAGTGATTCCGTCTGATTCGGGATTGAAGATGAGTCATTTGTATGCAATCTCCACCAGTCCAGTGTGAGATCATTGTTATTACCAAATTTGATGCCGGCAAATAGATTAAAACCCCAATCATAAGATGTCGGTATCGCCTTGGTAGAAACCGAACCTGTCGATGTATCCGGGAATACAGTCACATAATCCAGGTCATCATTACGGGGCTGCAAACTAAGGGCATCCACACCGAAAAACACGCCATTAACACGGAACATTCCTGCCGAATTTGCATTTCCCGCCGCAGCGCAAGCAGTACTTGCGATTCCCATCATAAGTAAAGCTGTTGTGAATTTTTTAAAAAATGTATCCATACAATGCTGCTCCTGACTGCTCAAAGTTATCCATTCAATCTGAATCCTAGCAAAAATTCAGGAATATCCAAAGCAAAATTGCTTTACAGATTCAGGGATTAATTCAAATGTTTTTCGCAGCTTGGCTTCTCTTGTTCTCGATAATTATCATTCCTGACATTACTAACTGTCCGGGAAAATAAATTATTGCGGGAATAACCCGAAGTTGGCATTGGCACGTGAAGCGCGTTTTTCGATTTTTTATCGAAGTCAATTTCATTGCGCAAAAACGCTTCCACACGTTTTTTTTCTTCAGGAACGAGAGTGCAATATGGATTCATCCTGTAATAAACAATCATGTATGATCCACATTTGGTATAGAATTCAATAAATGCCTCATCATCGACACTGCGCTGGGACTGTTCCATTTTCATGTATTCAGGTAAATCAGCCGAACTCTTGTATGGCATACGGATAATGAAGGCTGCCGCCAGAATATCTTCCGGCGGAATTTCATCCGTAACGATTTCATCTACAAAAAGCAAATTCGCTGATTTTTCATCAATCCCTTTTTCTGCAAACGCTTTATATCCATGTTGATGCACATCAAATCCATACCTGACTTTTGCCACATAAACGAAACTCCGGGTTTTGCACGGATTAAGAGGAAAAAATGTCGCTGCTGTGAACCGTGATGAAAGCGCAATAATATTATCGCTTTCCGATTCAAAAGGGCTGAGGATGACATCATTTCCTTTTGCATAAGGTTTGAAACCCTCTTTGAAAATCGTATCCGGATCCCTGTCATCGCCACGGAAACAGATTCGATCTATCTTGCAAAACTGAATTTCATCTCTGGTTAATTTCTCTTTTGGAACAGAGAATACAGGATGCTCTATTTTGAGCCTGGTCAGTTCATTTCTAACACTTTCCAGCAAATCAATAATTTTTTTCGGGTAATTTTTTCCAAGCTCAATATCTACCAGCGCAATAATTGTCTTCACCTTTTCATCAGGTGCCTGATCACGATTGGTCTCATTTGCTTCCCTGATCCCTCTCTCACATTCCCGCAAAAGACTATCCACCAGTGAGCGGAATTGCTTATGAATATTGCGGTAATGCCGCAATATTGAAACCGCTGCCTTCAGTTTTTCAGTTAAAATGAGATTATGCTCGGAAAGCTGTTCATGGGATGAAATCATTTAATTATGTCTCAGCGTTATTCAGGTGAATTAAAGCCAGCGAGGAATGATATATCAGGCAGATTAAGCAAATATTAAGCAGACAGACTACACTTTCCCATAAATACCCTTGTTTCCAAGCCAGCGCCTGATCAGGGGATCAATCATTTCCTGATGTTGCTGCATGATCAGTTCAGCAGCCTTGTGGACTTGCGGCAAGATGTCACTGTCCCGCATCAAGTCAGCGACACGAAATGACAATTCACCCGTCTGCCTGGTTCCAAGAACTTCACCCGGTCCTCGCAACTCAAGATCTCGCTGCGCGATCCTGAATCCATCTGTCGTTTCACGCATAACCGTCAGACGCTCTTTTGCCAGCTCAGATAAAGGCTGTTGATACAGCAGAAGACAATGACTCGCAACTGCTCCGCGTCCGACACGGCCGCGCAGTTGATGCAGCTGGGATAGCCCAAGCCGCTCGGCGTTTTCAATCACCATCACACTTGCGTTTGGCACATCCACCCCCACCTCGATAACTGTTGTCGCAATCAGAAGATCTGTTTCTCCCTGTTGAAATGCCCGCATTGCCTGTTCCTTCTGCTCAGAACCCATGCGGCCGTGAACAAGCCCGATTTTTAATTCTGGCAGCTGCTTTTGCAAATCTTCAGCAGTCTTTGTAGCCGCCTGACAATCCAGCACTTCCGATTCCTCTATCAGCGGACAAACCCAGTAAGCTTGCCGTCCTTGCTGACACGTTTCACGAATCCTCGCTATCACCTCATCGCGACGTGAATTTGCGATAACACTGGTCATGACAGGTGTTCTACCCGGCGGCAGCTCATCTATGACTGAGCAATCAAGATCAGCATAAAAACTCATGGCAAGTGTTCGCGGAATCGGGGTAGCCGTCATCACCAGCTGATGAGGATAATAGTCTGAGCGCATGCCCTTTTCACGTAATAACGCACGCTGATGAACACCAAACCGGTGCTGCTCATCCACTATCACCAGGGCAAGACGCGAGAAATTCACCTCTTCCTGAAACAAAGCATGCGTTCCCAGAACAACTTGTGCCCTGCCATTCGCGATTGATTTCAGAACAGCCGCACGTTCGCGCGCCTTGACACTTCCCGACAGGAAAACAACATTAATGTCCAATGGTTCCAGCCAGCGCCGGAAAACACGGTAATGCTGTTCTGCCAATAATTCAGTCGGCGCCATCATGGCTGCCTGGAATTCGCTCTCAACCGCTTGCAACATGGCAAGGGCCGCAATAACTGTCTTGCCGGATCCCACATCACCTTGCACCAGCCGCAACATGGGATGCGACTTCATCAAATCATGCCTGATTTCCAGTGACACGCGTTCCTGAGCCTGTGTAAGCCGGAATGGCAGGAGCTCGCGGAATGCCTGTGACAACCGACCCCCATCGGTTAATTGCGCACTTTTTTGCGCCTGGAATGCATTCTTGATCTGCAGCAAACTGATACGATGCGCAAGCAGCTCCTCGAAGACCAGACGTTTTTGTGGAGTGGTTTTATTTTCCAGCAAGCACGCGATGCCCGCTTCACGAGGAGGCCTGTGCACGTACTGCAAGGCTTCCTTGAAAGTTGGAAATTTCATTGACTGTAAAAGTGAAACAGGCAGCAGCTCCTGAAACCGGTTTTCATTTTCCATCCACACAAGTGCATTTAATGCGAGCTTTCTCAACATATGCTGGCTCAATCCTTCGGTCGCAGGATAAACAGGCGTCAGATGTTGGTCCACAGGGATCTGTCTCTCAGGGATGATGAGCTGAAACTCCGGGTGGACCATTTCCAGTCCGCTTGGCCCCTGCCGGACGGTACTGTAACAGCGTAAGCGGTTGCCAGCTTTCAAAATATCCAACTGAAACGGGAGTACATGAAAAAAACGCAGATGGATGGTACCGGTGTCATCTGTCAAATCACAAAACAATTTGGTGCGGCCGCGCTGGGGCATGGAAACGCGTTTAATCACTCCTTCAACAACCGCTTCACTGCCAGGGATCAATAGACGCATCGCTTCGATTTGTGTACGATCCTGATAACGAAAAGGAAGATGAAACAGTAAATCCTCAACAGAATAAATTTCCAGACGGGCAAGATGTTTTGCTATCTGCTTGCCTACACCACGCAAGCCAAACGCAGGCACTGTGCCTGATTCATTTTGTTTTTTAGCACACAAACCCTGTACCTCCTTTTTATACTATACAAAAAAAAATCGTGAACGGCATTAACTAACTTGATGGGTGTAAGCTGCAGAAAAAATAATGTCGGCGGGTAAACAGGGATACAATGACAGGCACATTGATCAGCCCTCTTACCAGTGATCAAGAGGGCTGTTATATTTATTTTACCATACAATTACATACTATTTGTGATCGTGTGTTTAACTTCCTGCGCAGAAGTTGTATTAACCGAAACATCACTTTGCGGTTTAAAAACGACAAGTTTCCCGCTCTCAGACAATGGTCTGGCTTCAACGTGCTTCCTTGACTCCTCCCATTCGAGTTCTTTCTTTTTTATTTCCGCCATCGCAAGCTTTAGTGCTCTTATTACATCGCTTTCAAAAATATCGATGCTTTTCTTCGTTTCCTCGATTTCGTTATACAAAAAATTTCGATACGAATCACTGAAAGTGAGTTCAATATCCGGCAGCGGAATCTTGGTGACAATCAATATGGCAAGAAGAATGAGCTTCTTCGCGGCATTTTCCGTAATCTTTTCCGCTTCAAGACAATATTTTATCTCGGACTGGATATTATCGACCATACCAATGAGATCATTGATTATAGTCATGCTGGTATTGCACATATCGATACTGATCTTGTGCTGATTTTCTTCAGAAGTAGATGTGTCTTTCAGGAGCTTGCAGGATTCATCCAGATGCTCACATAAGCCCTGTACTTCCTGATGAGCTTTGTCCAGCATCTCGTGCAGCTCCAGATCTGCCGGCTCCAGATCTTCCTTGATTTTCTCAAACAAATGCCTGAAGAAATTCCGAATGCTCTCCAGCACACTTTGATGGTGCCTGACCAAAACAGCTTCGTTTGCATACCGCTTCAAATCCATATCATCGCCGATGATTTGCTCCTTGAGCAATTTCCACTTCTCGAGAGCAGCCTGCAGCTCACTGCCTGTCCTGGTGAGCTGCTGCTGATAAGCGGCAAGCGCATCCTGACCCTGATTGCCGGGCAAGGAAGATGCCGGATCTTCAGGAGAGCCATCGAGCTGCGGCGAGGCATCAGACACATTATCGCCTAACGAATGAACTATATCTTCTTTTGATTGCTGTTTCGAGGTTAGCAGCGATGCAACCAATGTTGTCGCTGTCTGTACTGCTAGCGGCTCAAGGAGTGTGACAAGCGCAGTGGTAGTAGAAGTTCCAAAACTGTCGCTGCGAATCCAGCCGCCCTTGCCATCCTGAACCCATTGTTGTTTTCTCGGTTTGCCTGGCTGCCCAGGTCTGGGTAAATTTGTTTTTGATTCTTCATTTTTGGTTTCCTTGTCTCCAAATAACCAGCTCCACATGATGTCATCTCCTTATAGACATGAGGTCATTTTGCTTCGGGTAAGCTAGAAGATATAGCATACGACTCTTAAGGCTTTCTTAAGGTAAATTGGGACTGACTCAACAGGCTGGCACGGGTATCATCCTCGAATCTTTCGCATCGACCCATTGAGAAAATGAAATCTGACAAATTTTCAGATTTAGATGGTTGAAAAAATCTGACAGCGAGTATAAAGTGCGCTCTCTACAAGGCGTGTCATCGACACGCCAGATGCCGGGGTGGTGGAATTGGTAGACACGCAGGTTTCAGATGCCTGTGGGGGAAACCCCGTGGAGGTTCAAGTCCTCTCCTCGGCAACGAATGGGTCTATTTCCACGTATTCAAACGGGTTTCGCAAGGTAATCGTGTCTTTTCGATCTGATCCGGTTGATATGATATCGATCGGAACACCCGCCAGTTTTTCTACATGCAATAGATACTTTTGGGCATTAAGCGGTAACTCACTGAAATTTCTGATGCAGGCAGATGTTTCCGTCCATCCTGGCAATTCTTCATAGATTGGCTCACATTCGGCAAATAATTCACTATCCAGCGGCGGATACTGACAATCCTTGCCATGCAAACGATACCCAACGCAAATTTTCACGCTAGACAGTCCATCCAGTACATCCAGCTTGGTAATGCATAAACCGGAAAATCCATTCAACTGGATTGAACGGCGCAAGGCAACAATATCCAGCCATCCGCAGCGGCGCGGACGACCTGTCACGGATCCAAATTCATTTCCCCGTGTAGACAAATGTTTTCCCACTTCATCTTTTAATTCCGTCGGAAACGGCCCGGAGCCAACACGGGTGGTGTAAGCCTTGGTAATTCCTAAAATATAATTAAAATGACGTGGCCCATAACCACTTCCAACGCTCGCAGCGCCAGCGACCGTGTTTGAGGATGTCACGAATGGGTAGGTACCATGATCAATATCCAGCAACGTACCCTGAGCGCCTTCAAACATAATGTTTTTACCTTCATCACGGTAGCGTGATAACAGGGCAGCAATATCGGCACGCATTGGCTTCAACCTGGGAATCATCATCAACAGATTATCAAACAGCTGCCGAAATTCGACCGGCTCATGATTGTGGTAATTCTGTAGTACAAAATTATGGTAACTCAAAACATCTTCCAGTTTCTCGGCGAGGCGCTTTTCATTGAACAGATCTCCAAAACGGATAGCGCGTCTTGCAGCCTTATCTTCATAGGCCGGACCTATGCCGCGGCCTGTGGTACCAATGGCAGCCTTGCCTTTTGCCTGTTCACGAGCGCGGTCCAAGGCCACATGATAAGGCAGTATCAGCGCACAAGCGTCACTGATTCGAAGCCGTTCAGAAACAGGCACACCACGCCGCTCCAACTCCTCAATTTCTTCCAGCAGTGCGGTGGGAGAAAGCACAACACCGTTTCCAATCAGACATTGAACATGAGCATGCAGGATTCCCGAAGGGATAAGGCGTAAAATAGTTTTCTGGCCGTCGATGACAAGCGTGTGGCCAGCATTGTGCCCACCCTGGAAACGCACCGCTATCGATGCCTGCTCCATCAGCATGTCGACAATCTTGCCCTTTCCTTCATCTCCCCATTGACTACCCAAAATTACAACACTTTTTCCCATGTTAGATTCTCGCTCTCATTTATTTCGTGGATTTGGAACAGACAGCTCATACTAGCACTGCCGTAGCCAGCACCCGGACTAATAGTAAAAATCACGTGCAATACAGACCAGAGCAAGGCCTATGAGCATGCTTACCAAACCCATAATGCGCAGCGCTCGATCACTCTGGATAAACATTTGCTGCATCAGCCTGCGCCAAAAGCGCGGAGATAGAAACGGCAATATTCCTTCAAAGACGAATAGCAGCCCCATTGCAGATACAAATATTGACCACATCATACAACCATCCTCCTCATTGCTGAAGACCAGAACCACGATAACGCCTGTCCCCCGCTTTTTCTTTCCGATGCATGAGTTTATTCGTGAGTATACTAGCGAAAAAGCTCGTCTTATTCCATAAATGGGGATAAACATCGGTAGAAAAGATAGGCAGCACGTCAAGGCTCCGGGTAGATGACCGCAGCAAGGCTAATGTTTCTGCGGTCTTCTGGATGCTTTTTGATCACCCTGTAGTCTTTCAAAATCCTCCCGCGGCATCCGCACTTCCAGGTGACAATTACCTTCATCATCAATCCTTTCCGCCAAAACCGCATTGCGTGAATATAATTCGGCCCTCAGTTTTGACTGCCTGGGAAGTAGTACAATTTCCTGTTCAACCATTTCCCTGTTTAACATCTCACCAATAGCGGTAACGAGTTCAGCCATCCCCAAGCCTTTGATGGCGGAAATAAATACACGCCTGATTTTGCCAGTATCGTCACGATCAATTTTTGGCTGCGCATCAATATTCAAATCAATCTTGTTGTATACCAGTATCCTCGGAACATCTTTTGCATTAATCACTTCAAGCACTTCATTTACCTGTTCGATATGAAGATTCCTGTGCTCGTCATGCGCATCGACAATATGCAGCAATAAATCAGCTTCACTGACTTCTTCAAGCGTGGCATGAAATGCTTCGACCAAATCATGCGGCAAATGCCTGATAAATCCCACTGTATCAGCCAGGATAACCGGTCCATATTCCGGGAAATCAACCCGTCTCAGTGTTGGATCAAGAGTGGCGAATAGCTGATTCGCAACATACACACTTGATCCGGTCAGGCGATTGAATAAGGTTGATTTCCCTGCATTGGTATACCCTACCAAAGCGACAGTCGGCACAATTGCTTTACGCCGTGCACGCCGTCCCTGTTCACGCTGTCTGCGAATCTTGTTTAATCGAGCTGTAATCTGCTTGATCCTGTTACGAATCAGCCGCCTGTCAACTTCAAGCTGTGTTTCACCTGGACCGCCGCGTAATCCGATACCACCGCGCTGTCGCTCCAGGTGAGTCCATCCGCGAACGAGACGGGTAGACTGATGCTTGAGAAAAGCAAGCTCCACCTGGAGCTTGCCTTCAAAACTCCGCGCTCGTTGAGCGAAAATATCAAGTATCAACCCAGTCCGGTCCAATACCCGGCAATTGATCAGGCGCTCCAGATTACGCTCCTGGGCTGGGGTTAACTCATGATTGAATATGACAAGCTGAGCCTTATGTGCAAGCACATTTTCGCGAATTTCTTCAGCCTTACCGGATCCGACGAAATACTTGGATTCGGGCACACGTCGTGTGCCCGTAACAATGCTGACAATTTTTGCACCTGCGGATAACGCAAGTTCCTCGAATTCCTCAAGGTCTTCTTCCATGTTACCCACAGGAAAATTGACATGAACCAGAACAACGCGCTCACCGCCACCTGGGCGATCGTTCAAAGATAGCCTCCTCGGTTACTCATGTGGAGTCAGTGATGACTTACTGCTATTACCATTTGACTTATTACCGTTTCCGGCGCCAGCCGCATGATAACCATTATTACTGTATTCAAATGGTGACGAAACATTTCTTGCAGGCACAATAGTAGAAATAGCATGCTTATACACCATCTGACTAACTGTGTTTTTCAACAACACAACAAATTGATCAAATGATTCAATCACTCCCTGAAGTTTAATTCCATTCACCAGATAAATCGAAACGGGAATTTTTTCTTTACGTAACGAGTTCAAGAAAGGATCTTGTAGTGATGGTCCTTTTGTCATGTTTATTCTCCAAATTTTATTTATTAATCCATCCTCACAACGAGGCTACAACCATGATCACACCAATAACCCGGCATTAGTATTCCTTTTAATGACCAAGGCTATGAAAACAACTGAGGATAGCTAATCTGATATTCTTAAGCAATATCGATATTTGTAGAAATGCTGCTCTGGATTATATTTTCCCCAATAGAGCACAAAATCCAACATTTTCAAATACTAACATCAAAAAGCAGGTGTGATGGGGAGACAATTTCCTACATGTATTTCAGACAACATGGCTATGAATGTTATGCAAAAAGAATGATCATTTATGATCCTGAGAACCCTTATATGTTATATTATTAGATTGTAGCTAGTGATTTAGCCTGAGATATCTAATGAACAAGACGAATACTTCCTTAACAAAAACCTGCTCCAGCTGCGGACAGCAAAAGCCCATGTCTGCCTTTCTTCAGCTTGCAGGCCCGCAAGGTACAACCTATGGGAGTGTTTGTGCCTCATGCCGTAAATCCAACGCCGAGAAGCCCTCTCTTCCAAAAGAACTGGAAGGCACGACCACCAGTGGAACCTGGACCAAAATTGATTCCAAGACAAAAGTTAAAGCAGAAATCGACAAGCGTGAGTTACGCAAACAGGTCGAAGAAGACTATTTCGAAGAGCGCGATAAGAAAGATGAAAAAAAAATAAAGCGCACTGAAAAAATCTGGGGCATCGCCCAGGATGAAAAAAAGCGCATCGAAAAGCGCTCGTTTCTGGATAGCAGCAAAAAGCCGTCAAGTATCAGCTCTTCCATGGTTTTTGGCGGAGAAGAACAAAAAGCAAAAGCTGGAAAAATCGATTTTGCTACTGGGCCAGTCGAGAATACACGCGTCACAGGACAAGTAAAACTTACCCAATCACCCATCTTTCAGGCCTTCAAAAGCTGGCTTGGCAATGCGCCCATTGTTAGCACTTCTGAAAAAGCAGCACAGGCGCAAAAAAAATCGCCTAATAACAAGACAGTAGAAACAGAATCACTGGATGAATTCGCCAACAGAACCTGGGGCCCCAGATCAAGAAAATAGCCTGATCCTGATCCAGAAACAGAAGAACATGACTATTATTCCTCTGTAATATGCAGACATTCACGCATCATCATGAAGAATCATCACGAACGGCAAAGATATATAAACCCTATTCCTTCCTGACCACTTGACCAGCCTCATTCACCGTGTATTCGTTTCCCTGATGGGTAAATGAAAACAGCCTGTCGAGACGAAGAGAACCCTCTCTGATTTTTATCAGTGGGTTACCAACCTGATCTTTTTGCTGCTCAGTTCCCGCAGGCGGAGGGATGACATCGCTTTTCTTGATCGCGATAGTCAAAAATCCATGCTGGGCCTTGCTTGGCCTCGATCGGATGAATGCTTCAACAAAATTCTTGTCAGCATAAATTGGCCGATTAACACTATATTCATAGAATACTGAAGGAGTTAGCATTTTTTGCCAGGTTTGAAAAACCAGACCCTGGGCATTAAAAATATATACGTAAACCAGAACCTCATCTTCAGCCAGCTGATCCGTCTTTTTCTCGATCTCTTGCTGGATTGCATTCAGGGCTTCTTCGACACGTTGCTTTAGCGCGTTCAGACGATCTCGTATAAAACGGAATTTGTCACCCACCTGAAATTTTTCACGAAGTTCCTGATCTTGCTGGATGGCATCAAGAACCATCTGCAGGATTTTATCTTTTTGTTCTTTATTGTCATTTGACATATTCAACTACTTGATAAAAGCACAAATTAAATTATATATCAGGTCGAAGCTATGTAGCATGAGAAGAAGACTGTACAATTTTTCCACACTCTTCGGCTATTTTGGTGAGATTTTCAGAAGTGTTTAATAAATATGATACTGAATTGTTCGGCGTTCCCGATTTATCTCCAGGTGCAGCATTAAGCAATCCAGTACCTAAAGCAGATGCCTGCTTGGCGATTTCAAGCAGAGTTGTTTTAATAGTGGCTGCCAAAACCGCATTATCAGTCATTCAAAAATCACCTCGTTATAAGAATCTACACTCTATATAAGCATAGCATACGAACTCTAGCACCATGACACATCATGTGCCATCTGTTTTCCCGTCTGCCACAGCCACCGGCTTTTCTACTTCACTCGTTTGCCCATTCGCTACGGCTGCTACCGGTGCTTCCGATTCGCTTGCCTGCCCATTTGCTGTCGCTACTGGGGTTTCTGATCCCGGTGCTTCCCTGCTTCTGTCCGCATAACCAAGATGCTTTACCTGATCGATCTGAAAAGCGCGATGCTGAAGATAGGCATTACGCATAAATACGTATTTATCCACTGCAGCTTCCTCAAGAACAGGCTCAAACTGCAACAGATTGGCCCTATGATCAATAAAAAACAATCCCAGAACCTGATACCGCCTGGATTGAGGCTGGACATAGGGATAGACAGAAAACTCAAAATAATCAACTGGGATACCGATTCCGTCACGTATGGTGTTTGAACCAAGGAATGGCAAGACCAGATAACTGGAATCCTGATAGCCCCAGTATGCCAGAGTAAGGCCGAAATCATTCTGGAAATAGGGAATATTCATACGCGTCGCGATATCAAACAAGCCGCCGATACCGAGTGTGGTATTAATCCCGAATCGCCATAAGTCACTGGTCATTTGATAAAAATTGAATTGCAGAAGGTCGTTTGCAATGGTTGGCAACTCACCCAGGTTATTGAAAAAGTTATGTATCCCCTGATTCAGAGGTTTGGGCATGATTGTGTTATAAAAAGTCGCGATCGGTTTTAACAGGTAAGTATCGAACTTGTCATTGAATGTAAACATCGCCCGGTTGAATTTTTCCAGGGGATCTTTGCTATATTGACCGCCGTCCTCTGCCGGGGTGCCAGTATCTGCTGCTACTGACTGGCCATCATCAGCTTGTTCATCCTGTGTGCTGCTGTCAGCAGTGCCGGTTTGCGAGGTTTTTTCAGTCTTGACCTGTGCCGGGTTATTACTCGCGATCTGCCCTGAATTGGCCTTGTCAGACTGGGTGCTGTCTGCCGCCGTGGCAGCAGATTTGACCTTGACAGTTTTGGTTTTAGGAAGCTGTGAGTTTTCAAATGCCGCATCCGCATAGCTTGCTGAACAGCTGAATGTCAGCAGGCTGGCGGCCATCATAGCGGAAACAATACCCTTAATATCCCTGTGAGCACGAAATCCCTTTTGTTCATTATTATTCATATGTCATCCCAACATGAGCTAAAATGTTAGTTTAACGTTGAATATCACAGATAACAAATTCTCTGTTTGCAAAATCAGAACTTTGTTAAATAATGTCAAGCCATATCCATACAGACAAGAAAACAAAACATGAAAAGTATTCGCCCGCGCCCGTTAGCCTTGATCATACTCGATGGCTGGGGATATCGAAAAGAAACTGACGCAAACGCCATTGCTGCTGCTCATAAACCCAATTGGGACAACCTTTGGTCCCGTTATCCGCATTCACTTATTTCGGGATCAGGCCGCTGCGTAGGTTTGCCCGATGGGCAAATGGGCAATTCCGAGGTCGGTCATTTAAACATGGGTGCCGGACGCATTGTCCATCAGGATCTTACCCGCATCGACCTAGCCATCGACAGCGGTGAATTTTTTGAAAACAAGATCCTGACAGATGCTATTCATACTGCCCGGCAAACCGGTAAATCCGTGCATGTAATGGGATTGTTATCATCCGGTGGCGTGCACAGTCACGAAAAACATATTCACGCCCTGGTCACGCTCGCAGCCAGCCTAAAGACCAGGTCACTTTATCTTCACGCTTTTCTTGACGGCAGGGATACACCACCGCGCAGCGCGATGACATCAATTGACGCCCTGGAAACACACTGTCGCAAACAGAATTGCGGAAAAATCGCTTCCCTTATAGGACGTTACTATGCCATGGACAGGGACAAGCGCTGGGAGCGCATTCACAAGGCTTATGATTTACTGGTTTCAGGTAAAGCAGATTTCCATGCAGCAACTGCAAGAGAAGGTCTTGAACTCGCATATGCACGCGGAGAAAGCGATGAATTTGTTCATGCCACATGCATTCATGCTGATAATGAACACCCTGTGACTATTAACGATGGAGATGTCGTGATTTTCATGAATTTTCGGGCTGATCGCGCACGAGAAATCACCATGTCACTCATCGAGCCTGAGTTCCACGGATTTATCAGGGAAAAACAGCCGCAGCTCGGGATGTTTGTTTGTCTGTCTGAGTATGACAATCGTTTTCATGTGCCAGTCGCGTTTCCGCCGCAACCAATGAACAATTTACTGGGTGAATATGTCAGCCAGGTCGGGTTAAAACAGCTACGCATAGCAGAAACGGAAAAATACGCGCATGTTACTTTCTTTTTCAATGGCGGAATCGAGCATCCCTATCCTGGCGAAGACAGGATATTAATCCCTTCACCCAAAGTCGCCACCTATGACTTACAGCCGCAAATGAGCGCGCCCGAACTGACCGAAAGGCTGGTTTTGGAGATCAAATCAAAACAGTACGATATGATTATTTGCAATTTTGCTAACCCCGACATGGTTGGACACACCGGCAATTTTGCGGCAGCGGTAAAAGCGATCGAAACCATTGATCAATGCCTTGGACAAATCATCAAGGCACTGCAGGATGTGGGCGGAGAACTTTTGATCACTGCGGACCACGGAAATGCGGAATTAATGTATGATTATCAACACAATCAACCACATACAGCCCACACCAGCGATCCCGTACCTTTCATTTTCATGGGCCGGAATGCCAACATTGTCAAGGAAGACGGCAAATTATCAGATATTGCGCCGACCATGCTTTATCTGATGGGCCTCCCCAAACCGGAAGAAATGACAGGTTCATCCCTGGTGAAATTGGTATAAGCAAAATTGGTATAAAGAAATACTGAAGTGCTATACTAAAAGTAACTAACGGATGGACACTTCGAAATGAATATGCGCACTCTGATCGTAGGGTTGTTTATTTCTGTTTCTTTGATTTGTGTTAGCCAGTTTTCCTTCTCCGAATCACAGGCAGTTCCAGCTAATACCACAAAACAAATAAAAACCATCGCAGCCGGACCACAAAGCCAGTCTCCCATCACCCCGGATCAACTCAATACCGCAACTACACCTTCAAACCAGGGCAAGCCGCAGCCAGTAAGCGATGACGACATTAACCGCTTTACCAACACTATCGTGCTCATCAAGGACTTTTATGTGAAGCCGGTAGGTGACAAGTCACTCCTGGATGACGCCATTCGAGGCATGGTAAGCGGACTGGACCCACATTCTGAATATCTTGACGGAGATTCATATAAAACATTGTTGATGACCACCTCCGGCGAATTTGGCGGTGTAGGCATCGAAGTTACGCCGGAATACGGCATTCTCAAAATCGTCAGCCCCATGGATGATACCCCGGCTGCAAAAGCAGGGATAAAACCCGGTGATTACATTGTTGCTATCGATGGCAAACTGGTTAGCGAAATGTCATTGCAGGATGCCGTTGATAAAATGCGCGGCAAAGAAGGCTCACAAGTCGTGCTCACGATCCTTCGCAAGGGTGAGAAAACCCCGCTGACCTTTAAATTGACCCGCCAGATTATTCATATTGCCAGCGTGAAATCTAAAATGCTGGATAATGGTTTTGGCTACATTCGTCTGACACAATTTCAGGAACCAACTGCCAAACTCATGCGCGATGCCATTCTTGCCCTTAAACAGCAAAATCAGGGACAACTGAAAGGCCTTATTCTTGACCTGCGCAACAATCCTGGCGGATTGCTCGAGACCGCAGTACAAGTCGTCGATTCTTTCCTCGATGTGAAGAAACTGAATAACAAGTATAACGATGTAATCGTGTATACCGAAGGCAGACTGCCAGAAGCGCAGTACAGCGCCAAAGCCGATGGCACCGATATTCTGGATGGCGCACCCATGGTCGTGCTGATAAATAACGGCTCCGCTTCTGCTTCCGAGATCGTTGCCGGCGCCCTGCAGGATTATCGCCGCGCACTGATTGTTGGAACAACCAGCTTTGGTAAAGGCTCCGTACAAACCGTCATCCCGCTTGATAAAACACATGCGCTCAAACTCACTACTGCGCTTTATCACACTCCATCAGGGCGGATCATACAAAATGTCGGCATTATTCCAGATGTGCGGATTGAAGATTTGCAGGTAGTAAAAAACAAATCAGATGAAGATATCGCCATGATAGAACCCATCAAGGAATATCAGCTGAAAAATCATCTTCCCGGCGCCAATAACAATAATGACAACACCATGAATGCAAACGGTGTTGAAAATAACGATATTGGCCTCGCCAACCAGGATTTCCAGCTGTTTGAAGCGCTAAAGATCCTGCGCACCATGTATAGCCTGAATCATATTGCTACCAACTAACAGCCATCCACCATCAACGCGCGCTTCCGGAGCCAACAGGCTCCGGATTGACTTATGCTGCTTCGTGCTATACCAGCATGATTGCTTCAATTTCAATTTTCGCCGCCTTTGGCAGCGCTGAGACCTGAATGGTTGAACGTGCTGGATAGGGTTCCTTGAAAAAATTGGTCATGATTTCATTCACGACCGGAAAGTGTGCAAAGTCGGTCAGAAAAATAGTGAGCTTTACAATGTTATCAAAATTACCTCCCGCTGCCTTGCATACCTCCAGCATGTTGCGAAAAACCTGCTCCGTCTGCGCACTAATATCATCAGCTATCAGTGTCATCGTCTTTGGATCAAGCCCTATTTGACCTGAAAGATAAACCGTATTTCCGACATGAATGGCTTGAGAATAGGGACCGATGGCTTGAGGAGCAGATTGAGAATAAATTTTTTGCTTGTTCATGATGACGCCTTCTGTGAAATAATTTGATTTTTTTGCCTAAGGGTCTGCAGACCCTAATTACCGGCCAAGGCTATTTTATTCTGCTGCCTGATGAGAGTGCCAATAAAAATTGAGAGGTTTGCCAGCAAATAATAAAACGCAGCCAGCCCAACAGATGAAGGAACCAGCAAGGGGAAAATTGAACGCCAGTTATGCCGTAATATTAACACTGATATTTGCGGGTTGGCCGGGTTATACCAGCAAGGATAAGTCCTGCCGATGTCAAAACGCGACAATATTGCTTTCTGTTCTTCAAAATTCCTGCCAAATGACATATCCATTCCGTTGCCAGAAACCCAACGGTTGTACTGGACACCATTGACGTTATAACTAATTAGAAAGTCTGCCCGATACGCTTGCGCCAAATGACCGGCCGACTTGATCTGCTTGCTGATGAGAAAGCAGCTTGTTTGTGAATAGCTCTGAATTGCTTGCTTATCAGGAAGAAGATTACTGAAATAAATATATTTAATAGAAACTGCACACACGATGAGGACGATTAAAGATCCAGCTACGTGTATGATGCGACTTCCTGTCTGCAAAAAATACCCTTTCCACATAAAAATGGATGTTAGCGAAGGGCTGTTAAAATAGCAATTTTATTTTTTCCAGCAATATCTTGTTATTTCGCCGCTTCGGACTTGTCTGAGGATCCACAGCATTTGCATGACTCGTCGGATTTCTTGCAGCATATGCATTTCTTGCAGCAGCCAGAAATCAGATCATAAAACAATGCAACAAAGAACCCAAATACAAAGCCTTTCAATAAAGTTCCAAGTGCATGTATTGCCGCATCCTTATAAGTCGGGACAGGCATATGGAGCTGAACCATCATTGGCGGCACTCCATGATACATAATCCAGAATGATCCGATTAAAACACCTAATGCACCCGTGATGCCTAATGCTAACCCAAACGAGAAAGGACATAATTTCATGCTTCCGCATTTGCCACACGACATAGTAACCTCCCAGATTCCATTCTGTACTTAACCTTACATGTTAATTATAGGCCATATTATGATATTCGTATTTAAATGCAATTTCACGTGGCTAACTTATCCGGCGCAATCCATAATAATAAATAGTAGAATGTGACTTTCTGTTAAGTCTTTAAACCTGTTGACTGAGGCATCCGTGACCGAGTTCGAATCTTTAAGAGATGAGATAAATCAATATCTTACCCATGATCAAGTAGCGGAGATTGAGAGGGCTTACCGTTTCGCCAAAGATGCCCACGGCAGCCAAGCGCGCTATACCGGTGAACCGTATATCACACATCCATTAGCAGTTGCACAGATACTCGCACAAATGCGTATGGATCCTCAAACCATTATGGCTGCCATACTGCATGACGTGGTGGAAGATACGCCGGTCAAGCAATCTGATGTTATTGATAAATTCGGCAAAGAAGTGGCGGACCTGGTTGATGGCGTCACCAAACTGACCCAGATTCACTTTGAAAATTACGCACAGGCTCAAGCAGAAAATTTTCGGAAAATGGTCATGGCGATGGCCAGCGATATCCGTGTCATACTGGTAAAACTGGCTGACCGCTTGCACAATATGCGTACACTTTCAGGCCTTCCCCCGGAGAAACGCCGGCGTATCTCGCTGGAAACCCTAGAGATTTTCGCACCGATCGCAAACCGCCTCGGTATGCATGCCTTTCGTGTCGAACTCGAAGACCTCGGTTTTGCCTCACTTTATCCCATGCGCTACAAGGTTTTGAAAGATGCTGTCGCAAAAGCCCGAGGAAACCGTCAGGAAATTATCGACATGATCCATCATCAGATACGGGATGCGATCAAAAAGAATAATATTCCTTCAGCCACACTATCCGGCCGCGGCAAGCATCTGTATAGCATTTATAAAAAAATGCATGAAAAGCATTTGTCTTTTTCAGAAATCATGGATGTTTATGGATTCAGGATTATTGTTGACAAGGTAGATACCTGCTATCGGGTACTTGGCACACTGCATAATCTGTACAAACCCATTGCACAACGCTTCAAGGATTATATCGCGATCCCTAAATCCAACGGTTATCAGTCACTCCATACCACTTTATTCGGCCCCTACGGTGTTCCCATCGAAGTACAGATTCGTACGGAAGAGATGCATAAAATGGCCGAAAACGGCATCGCCGCGCATTGGCTTTATAAAACCGAGAAAAAAGTTTTTAACGAGGCACAATCGCGTGCAAGGGAATGGCTGAAAGGCATTCTGGAGATGGACAAGAGTTCAAAAAACTCGCTGGAATTTATTGAGAATGTAAAAATTGACCTCTTCCCTGATGAGGTATATGTATTTACTCCGAAAGGACAGATTATTGAATTACCTGCTGGAGCAACGCCGGTTGATTATGCCTATGCCATTCACTCTGATATCGGAAATACCTGTGTAGCAGTACGCCTGGACAAACGCCTGTCTCCGCTCAGCACACCGCTGATCAGCGGCCAGCAGGTTGAAATTATCACTGCGCCGGGCGCGAGGCCAAATTCCGCTTGGCTGAATTTTGTTGTCACCGGGAAAGCCCGCAGCAAGATCAAGCATTATCTGAAAAAACAGCAACGCGAAGAATCCATGGAGCTTGGCAAGCGTTTGGTAGAAAAAGCATTACATGCATATGGGCTGCAGCTTGATCAGGCTTCGGAGACCTTGCTCCAATCCATCGTCAATCATTCTCATCTGGAATCAGTCAATCATTTGTTTGAAGAAGTGGGCATTGGAAATCGTCCGGCACTGCTGGTTGCAAAACAGATTGCAAAGTCGCTGGGAGAATCCGTTAAAAAAGAAAGTACGGACACAACCGCTCATCACCCATTGGTAATCAAAGGCACGGAAGGACTCGTCATTACCTATGCGAAATGCTGCCGCCCGATACCTGGCGATCATATCGCCGGCCTGATCAGGGTTGGCCAGGGAATAGAAGTGCATATGGTGCACTGCCCCAACCTGGAACGTTATCACAACCAGCCGGATAAATATGTGACACTACTATGGGAAGATAAAATTGAAGGTGATTTCCCCGTTGATCTCAAAGTCGATCTTATCAACCGCCGCGGCAGTCTTGCATCATTGACGCTAGCCATTTCAGAAGCCGAATCCAATATTGAAAATATCCGCGCCCAGGAAAGTGACCGGCATCATTTCCATGTGGATATCACTATCTCGGTGCGCAATCGTTCGCATCTTGCCCGCATCCTGCGCAAGATCCGCAAACGCAAGGATGTGATTCGCGTCCTTCGCCACAAACCGCATCCAGAGTGGATACAATTGTAAACCCTGCATCCGTGATGCCTTCAGAAAGCAAGAGCACATCATGGACGTCGCCTGGGGTTTGCCTGCATCATGGTCGTCGTCCCACCCCGGACTGGATCCGGAGTTTGCCCGTATCATGACATCGTCTGGAGTTTGTCCGCATCATGACATCGTCTGGAGTTTGTCCGCATCATGGACGTCGTCTGGAGTTTGTCCGCATCATGGACGTCGTCTGGAGTTTGTCCGCATCATGGACGTCGTCCCGCGGCTTGTCCGCGGGATCAAACGATACAGTAAGCATTAACCTACAATTCATTTATTTATCTCTTCATATAAATCTCGCCACGCGGGATTAAATTCTTCGATTAAATTTAATTTCCATTTCCTGCACCAGTTCTTCAATCGTCTTTCACGACGAACCATTTCGGCAATGGTTTGATGTTCTTCATAATATACAAGTTGCTTTACGCAATACTTCGATGTGAACCCAGAGAAGGTACCATTTTTATGCTGCCAGATACGTTGCATCAAATTGGATGTCGAACCTATGTATAGTGTCCCATTGCGTTGACTCGCAAGAATGTAGACGAAATATCGTTTCATGTGTGTATTTCCTTATGATAGTGGATAGATGCTGGATTCAGATGGAAGTGACAAGGATTTACTATCCGTCATGATCCAGTCCATGCGCGGGATCCATGTGCCATTTCTCTGGATCCCGCGGTCAAGCCGCGGGACGACGAGAAGGATCAACGTAAATCACGGGACAGCGGGAAGAGTCAGCGTAAATCACGGGACAGCGGGAAGAGTCAGCGTAAATCACGGGACAGCGGGAAGGATCAGCGTAAATCACGGGACAGCGGGAAGAGTCAGCGTAAATCACGAGGCGGCGAGAAGAGTCAGCGTAAATCACGAGGCGGCGAGAAGAGTCAGCGTAAATCACGAGACAGCGGGAAGGATCAGCGTAAATCACGAGACAGCGGGAAGGATCAGCGTAAATCACGAGACAGCGGGAAGGGTCAGCGTAAATCACGAGACAGCGAGAAGAGTCAGCGTAAATCACGGGACAGCGGGAAGAGTGCGTGTTAAATACAGAGCGTGAGATTAATAGCTGAAAAGTATGACATGGCTTCTTGCGCCGTACCTCGACGTCGTCCCGTGCATGCGTAGCGCTCGTCATCCCGTGCATGCGTAGCGCTCGTCGTCCCGTGCATGCGTAGCGCTCGTCGTCCCGTGCATGCGTAGCGCTCGTCGTCCCGCGGCTTGACCGCGGGATCCAGAGATCAATCCCATTATAGTTTAAATACTTCCATACCTTCCCGCATGGTCATCACCACATCGAGTGAGGCATTCATCACGACAAGGTCCGCGTCCTTTCCGACTCCAATCGATCCTTTGTGATCCGAGAGTTTCAATACACGGGCTGGATTAGCAGCAGCCATGCCAATAGCATCAGCAAGCGAGCATTTGGTAAATTGCATCATGTTTTTGATTGCCTGTGGCATGCGCAGCGTACTGCCAGCCAGCGTCCCATCCTGCAGCACCGCCCTGTTATCTGTCACCGTTACCATCTGCCCACCCAGTTCATATGAGCCGTCACCCAGGCATTTAGCCCGTATCGCGTCGGTCACCAGCAGCAAGCGGTCCTTGCTTTTGAGCCGCAATGCCAGCTCAACAATAGCGGGATGCAAATGCACACCATCTACAATCAATTCCGCCATGACCTCATGCGCGAGGAGTAACGCGCCCACCGTTCCTGGTTCACGCTGATGAAGACCACGCATGGCATTAAAAAGATGGGTTGCCTGCGTGCATCCTGCTGTAATGGCACTGACAGCTTCGGCATAGGTTGCATTGGTATGGCCAATGGATGCGATGACTCCCATGTTATGCAGTGCCGTGATAAATTGCATTGCTCCAGGCAGCTCAGGCGCCAGGGTAACAAGTTTGATGACATCATTCGCTGTATCTTGCCAGTGCTTTATCAGTTTCAAATCCGGTGTTCTTGCATGCGCTTCCTTTTGTGCCCCAGTTTTGGCGCTGGAAATAAAAGGCCCTTCCAGGTGCGCGCCCAATATGGCAGCTCCTTGTTTATCTCCCATTGCCCGTGAAACTGCCTGTAATACAGCTTCAATGTCTGAGGCATCAGCTGTCATGGTTGTTGCCAGGTAACCTGTCACACCCTCTTCTGCCAGCTTGCAACTGATCACAGACAATGCCTCAGTGTCTCCATCCATCACATCCTTGCCGCCGGCGCCATGAATATGCAGATCGATGAATCCGGGAACCAGATAATATTCCGATGGAAATTCATGAATTTTTGCCGGCAAATGGTGTTTGATCATCCCGCTTTGCAATATTGCCTTTATCTTTCCATTTTCAACGACCACCGCGTGATCACACACCCATTGATGATCAATCAGTATTTGCATTCCCTTCAATATGCAGCGCGATTCTTCAGTCATTGGTTGCCTCGCGGCTTGAACAAGCGTGATCAGCAAGATGTTTTCGCACCAGAAGGACAGCTCCAATATCCGGTGTTTGTTGACAGGGAGCAATGCGGGTCCGAAATAATGAGCTGAGGTAAGGCCCTACAAAAGGAGCAATCCCGCCTATCAAGGAAACCGGCAATGATTTTTCCGGATTCAATTGCGCCGAAACAAGCGCACTGTTGATGCGGTCAATATGCTGTGCCGATCGTTGTAATAAATTCACCGCCACGGCATCACCCGTTTGGGATTGTTGAATCACAATGGGCGCAAGCTCGGCAAATGCGGTGGAATTTGCCTGGTTAGCCCAGGTAACAAACTGGTCACGATTGCTGGAAAAATTCCTGAACACCGCCCTGGATAAACCAGATTCCGGTAAACGGCCATCCAGCGATTGCAATGTTTCCCTGACAGCTTCCAGCCCCAGCCATGCGCCGCCGCCCTCATCATCGTGAGGGAAACCCCAGCCGCCCACTTTGGTTGTCTGCCCGGATTCCACCTGAAACCCGACAACGCCTGTGCCGATAATGATAATGGCGCCATCCATGCCACTATGCGCGCCCAGACAGGCAACATGTGCATCTGAAGTCAGAATCAGGGTATCAAAATGGTGCGGCTGCTTCAGAAATGCGGCGTAAGCTTCTGGTACTTCGCAGCCTGCAAGCCCCATCCCGGCATGCCAGAGAATACGTTTATCTTCCAGAGACAGATCCAGCGGATGCAGGATTTTTTCCAGCGCCTGATTGATGGATTGCCATGTCTGCGAAACAGAGATACGAATATTGGCAGGTCCTGTCACCTCACGCCCAAGCAAATGCCCGTCTTCATCCTCAACCCTGACTATGCATTTGGTCGCCCCGCCATCTACGCCAATGTAAAAAGACTGCGTCATTGTGTTTATCATTCCTGGATACGGTGAAACAGCATGAGACACCATGTCAAATCCAATCAAGACATGATTGACATCAAGTATATACCACTCTATTTGCAAAATTGAACTTTCTAAAGGTGGGAAAACATCAAATGATCAGCATCCTGTCAACGAGATGCTTTTAATACAAAGTTCATCTGGTTGATCAATATTAATTTTTAGAGAGAATAAAAAAAGGGCGTTTATTTAAAACGCCCTTTATGACTATTTATATTACTATTGTATTACTATCTTACATGACATATCTGCTTCTGAAAGCTTCCTGCACATAATTTTTCAAATAAGATCCTTCAAAATGTTTGGATTGCAGATCTTTAAACTCATCTGCCAATAAAGCTTCAGCGCATTCCTTGACAAGACCTTCGCCCCTTGTATTTTTTGTAATTATATCTTTAGGCGTATATGTTTTTCGATCTAACATGCTTTGAAGCTTCCTTTGTGTTGCCTGGTTCCCCTCATGAAGCTTAACAATCACTGCTTTTGCCAATGCCATTTCAAATTCGGCAAGTCGCTCCATGGTTTCTCTCTGGGTTGAAGAAGCACCATTCATTCTGCTGCCATACAGAGTTGAGGTATGAGTAGAGACAGTAGACGTAAAACCTAAATTTCTTTGTACCTCATCCAAATCATTTTGGATTGCACCAAAATCAACATCAACTACAACTTCCTCTTGAGAACCCCGACGCAACACAGATGGCGACTGACTCGGTGAACGTGATGGCGACGGTTTTTCATCAGCTGACCCATCCTCATTCAATAACGGATTCTTCGCTTCATCCTCCAGCTCAATTTCGGGCTTGCAGCAATCCGCAATAGCACTGCCTGCTACCCCTGCAACAAATCCCACGATCGCGCCGCCCACTAAACCGATGGCTCCCATAATAGTGGCAAGAATAGGTGTCGCAGGAAGACTAGCGCCTAATGTAAACGGAATCGCGCCTAGACCAATAGCCACACCCAAACCTGCACCGCCTGCGGCACCCACAAGTGCAAATGAAGTGGTGGTCGCCACAATCGCCTTCCAATGCCGTTTAAAGAAGCCAGGCTTTTCATTTTTAACACGCTTTTTTACTGGTACCCGCACTAATACTCCTGACTCTATATCATCAGACTCAGGACGCTGTGGCGGTTTCTTTCCACTTGGCGGCGTGGTTTTTACGCTGCGTTCCATTTCTTTTGCGACGCTGCGCTCCATTTCTGTATAGCTATCAATAAAGTCAGCAACACAATCAGAGCCTTCTTTTTCCCATGCCTGGTGATATTGTTCCTTAAGATCTGCATATTTCTGATACAGAGGATGTTGTAGACGGGAGTAAAAAAAACCATCTAAGCGACTAGAGATGCTCTGAATTTGGAGCATGGCTTCATGAGGATGCTGACGTATTTGTCTTTTTCTTTCAGCATTCTTTTCTTCGAGTTTACGTTGCTGCCGTTCTATCTCTTCCTGTTGCTTTTCCTTTTTCTTTTTTTCTTCCTCAATGCGTTGTCTAGCCTTCCGCTCTTCACTTTCAAGACGTTCGCGCTCACGTTGCTTTGCATTGAATACATCCTGCAATTTAGAAGGCTTAGGCAGGGCTACCGACTCCAAATCAGATGGAACTTTAAATTCGTTGACCATGCCCTCGAGCTGCTTCAGTTTGCCAAGATAGTCTTCTTTTGCTGCTTCGATTGTTTCAACATATATCCCTGCTTCCAGTTTTCTTAATAATAGTTGGCAACTTCTTGCATATTCTTCTAACAACTTCCTAGCAGCTTCAACCTTTTCAGCCAACTTGCGCAGATTATTTTGATGAGCTTCCTGATTATGAGAGATAAAAGTACGCTCTATATACTCTTTAAATGCCTTGATTTCACTATTAATCAATCGGTCTCTTAGCTCATTATTGTTACCGAATGCTATTTGGAATGAACTAGGAGTGAGATTAGCATCCACCGCACTGGCGGCCTCTTCCCATAACGGGTTGCCGGTTTTTGTCTGTGCGCGGCACTGATCCTGCAATTCTGATTTAAGCCTTCCTGCAGAGTTAACATGACCCACATAACTTCTGTGGTTCTCTTTGGCTGATTTCATCATTGTTATTTCGATAGAATCATCCACAAATCTTCTCATGCGATCAACGGCAGCATTAAAAAGCTGATTGGCTTTGACACCCAGACCTGATATGGGTGTAATCGTTTTGCTGTCTTGTATATAGCCAAATACCTGAAAGTTCAATTCGTCAAGATGACCACGAATATTTTTAAGAGCACTAACTCCATATATTTCATCTTCACCCATGGGCGTGACTTGATAATCCCTGCCTGGAGTTTGCTCAACTTCTCTTTTTAAATCTTTTAATAAACCTTGCTTGACATCCGCGAGCTCTTTTAAAGCAGCGATTCTTTCCTCTAATTTTTGGCGATTAGAGTTAAGCGTGCTAATTTGCAAATCGATCTGGTGCTGTTCGGTAAAATGGCCTTCAGCAATTGCCTGCTGTACAGCAGCATAATGTTTCTGATATTGCTCTATATCTCGTCGCAAAGCCTCAGGATACCGTATCAGTCTTAGAAGACGTTCATTAAGAGCACCATAATTTTTGCCGACAACTTTAAAAATGTCATCTCTTTTTTCTTGCAGCTTTCCCGCTAATTCTTCACGCAAGGCGTGTTCATCAGAAGCGTGGCTCTGCAGTTTGTCCAGTCGTTTCTTTCCTTTGGTATTGAATAATGCCTCTCCGTGAGAATAGTTCTCACTCAATATTTCATGGATGCTTTCAATTTGTTCCTCATACGCACCCAGCAAAGTCTTTTGTAACCCCTCGATTGAAGCATTAACTTCTTGTTTGATGCCTTGTTTCAAATAAAAATGCTGTAATGCCATTTCCTGAAAGGCATCAATGATGAAAGGAAAAATTTGCTGTTTTTCAGTAGAGAGACTCGAATAAAATTCGACGGGATCGAATCGATAGGTATCAATATTAACGATACCCATTTTTTTCATCAAGGCAGATTTTTCTTTTAAAGCGTCTCGATTCTCCTCGAAGTAGGCGCCCACAAAGCCCGGAAGTTGTGCTTTGAGATCTGCAAATTTCTTTTTAATTTCTTCCTCGGTACCGCTTCCGTCAATGTGAGAGAAAATTCTCTGGAATTCAGCATAAATCGCCTGATAGACTAATTGGGAGGGATGATCTTCGTTCTTGTCTTTAAAAGCTTTTTCGAAAGCAGAATTAAGATTGGTTATTCGCTCCTTTAATTCACGATCGAGTTCTTTGATGATGGTTTGCAGATCTTTAATTTCTTCTACAGTTTTAGGGCGATTTGAGTTCATAACCATTCCTCGCAACATTTCTAATTTAATTATATTATATAAGCTATTTACGACCCATTATAACTAACCCATATTAAGCACAACTTAAATTACCTGTCTAGCCAAATTAGGCTGCTCAAACGCATCGAAACTCAATATCACCCTCAAAATCCTTAACAAATTCTGAATCTTCCAGCCCTCTTTATCCGCATTCCAGACATTTTTTATTTAAATTATTTAAATCATCGAGATAGAATGCGCTTTCGTCTCATCGCATTATGGAAATAAAGAAAATTTCAGGCTATCTTTAAGGTATAGAGACATTTAGAAAACCAGGGACGGCCAGCTGCGACAGGAGAGCCTATGAAAACCGCTCAGTTCAGGTATACCCATGCCAATGGGGATATCCTTGTGGGAATATATTTTGACCTGAAAGCCTTTGAATTTATTAGCTCCCCCATGAACAAGGAAGAAGAAGAGGATTTCATCCGCCTGATCTGTGACAGTCTTGCAGCCGCGATGACCAAGGATAGCCCGGAAAAGAACTTTTATATCAAACGCGTCATTCGTAATACCGCATCCAATACCTTGAAAATGCTTTGCACGGATGGGTTCCTGATCGATACTGGACTGGCCCTGCCCATCAGCCAGCAGGCATTTTCCAGGGAACGTATCAAACTCTCGGATATCGAGCAATTGCCCAGCCGGGCAAAACTCAGCATAGAGGTGTTAAAGAACATCAATGACCGCCTGCCCCAATTCGAGGAAGAAGTGCGCAAGGAACTGGGTCATGGCAAGATCTCAGCCGCCAGGGAATCTGTCAAGCAGGAAAAGCCCGCCTTCACCCTACGCGAATTCACTTCCGACAAATCAATTGATGTATTGTCTGAAATCGGTAATGTGAAGAAAGAAATCAGGGAAATTGCGGAAAACAGTATCCGCGCACTGAAAACATTAATGGTAAATGTCGACGGCATCCGCAAACGGGTCTATGACGAAGTCATGAAAGAAACACGAAATGGCCTGCAATACGAAGACAACAAGAAACGGCTGGAGGATTTTGCCAAAAACACTATCTCCCAGTTCGGCGGCGGCGCCGTGGAAACGAACAAAGAGATATTGAACAGCAAAATCAATGAAATCACACCTATTCCAGGTAAATTTGAGAACGAAATTGAAGACATTTCCCAGCGCATCACCAGTCAGGCAAACACGCTCGCGCAATTCAAGCAAATCCTGATCACCACGCTTTATGATTCAGCAAAACAGTATAGCGATATAGTGCTCAAGCAAATGCAAACCGCTGCTCCGCATGCGAAAAAAATCATGTTGAATGAATTTAATAAAAAATTTGCCGGCATTGCGGCTCTCTCTGAAGGAGGTGAATTATCCAGCCACGATACAGCACAGGAAAAACTGGGCAAATTGACCTTCGAGGACCTGCAGGAAATCATCTCCAGTGACAACAAGGAAAATCCCGGATTACTGCAAAAATGCAACACGTCCTGGACCGAAGAGTCACCGGAATTACAGATCGTCATGAAAAACATCAGCCAGCTCAACAGCACACTTTCCAAACTGTTCAAGGACGATCCTCAATTTGCCCACTACGCAAACAAGGACATGATTCAAATCATCCGCATTCCATTTCCAAGAAGTTTCCAATTCAAATTCTCCGATAGCGCATTCGCGTATAAAAAAGCTGTGGATGATTTCTGTAAAATTCAAAAAGACAACATTATCAACATGTCTCAGACATACAAGAAAACCATGCAACTCGATACCATCCGCGATAAAACTCAACGCGCGATCGCAGAAATCCAGAAACAGACAGAGCTCATGAAAAAACCGGTATCTGAATATCGTGACCTGCTAAAACGCAAGGAAGCAAGCGGCGAGATTATCTCGTCTGCAAACAAAGACCATGAACTGATTGACAAATCGGTCAATTCCGCCAGGATGCTGCTGGAAGCCATCAATGTCAAAATTGATCCGTCATTCAAGATACTCACACGCAAGATCAGCACCCTGGCGCAGGAAGTTCAAGCCAAGGCAGACGAATTAAACAAGATCATGCAAAACATGGCCGATACCAAGGCACAAATTGATTTGGCCATTAACAACTACGGCAACCGTCAGGGAGAAAAGCCCGACATCAAAATCCTTGATGAAAAAATCAAGTCCATGACCGCAGACCGAAATGCCTTGAGCGCGGAAAATAAAACGATAGAATCACTCAATAGCAAACTGGCAATCTATGAAAATGCCATTAACATCAGCGACACAATCACGGCGACAATTGCGCAAAGCAATATGCGCAAGCAACACACTGAAGCCAAGGGATTATTACTGCAACTGATTAAAAGCCAAACCGGCGACCCCGCCTCCGTCGCACAACAAAAAAAACACATGATTGAATTATTCACCCGGGTGGATACAAGCATTGCAGGCATTGATAAAATCATTCAGGAATTAGCTGAATTGAAGAATGAACTGTATAGCGAATTGAACAGCAAGGGAGAAGTGCCTGCTGAGAAAATTGATGGGAATCTGCAAAAAATTGCTGAAAAACTTGGCTCTGTGGAAACAGCGAAAAATATCATCTCTGAAAATATTTCCAGCCTGAGAAAACTAAGCCTGGAATCGACCATGGAGAAAAAATAATTCTTGGTTGCGCCAGTGATTATCGCTGTTTCAACTGCCTGCGTAAATGATCAAGCGGTACACGCGCTATCCCATCGGAAGACACAGATACAGCATCAGTTTGCTCAGGCATAAACGCATGGGCAAAAACCACCTCATAGGTCACAGGCAACTGCCCCTCTGCATCATGAATCATGCCTTGATTAACATCAATGCCAGGCTTTGACAATAGCATTCCGCTGGCGTGTAACTCCCTGAGCAGCCGCACCGGGTCACGATAGAGCACAGTGTACTGATTTACATCCAGAACAGGATCCGCGAATCCTTCGCCTAGCAGCAAATCACCAAGATCATGCATGTCCACCATAAAAGGAATTTCATTAATATTCAATAAATTATGAAACTCTTTCAATGTGTCCGGGCCCAATGCCGAAAACAGCAGCAAGCCTTCAGGCCGCAAGACTCTCCGCCACTCACGCAAGAGTGATTTGACATCTCCGTGCCAGGGCAAGAGTAAATTAGCCACGATGAGATCAACAGACAGATCCTCAAGCGGTAACCTGCCAGCGTCAGCGCAGACGCAGGAAACCGGCACTTCGCCAGCCAGAATGAATTGCTCGCGAGCATACTGGACCATGGGTTCTGAGAAATCGAGCGCCAATACTTGCGCATTCGGGTATCTTTCAGGTAAACGTATTGAGAGCCCCCCAGTCCCGCACCCCATATCCACAATGATTTTTGGCTTGATTGTCATCCAGTCAAGCCTGGACAGCATTTCTTCAGCCACTTCGTTTGCAAGCACCGCAGCATCGGCATATTCCAGAGGAGACCAGATCATGCGATTTAAGGAATCTTTATTCATATATTCTCGATATGTTTTACGCTCACTAAGCTATCTTCAGGACAGACTGCTGCCTGCAGCCTGTATACTATGCGGCTGCTCGACAGTTAAAGGTTCTTACAATATTTGTCATCCCTGCCTGCAGGATTTGCCCATTTTACCCCAGTCATGCCCACAATGCGCTCATTTTTTACACTCACACTCTGGCCACCCGCATCGATGCGCCACCTGCCTGAAAAATCCGCCACCATTTGAGGCAGCCTATGCACTCTTTCCTTATTCATCGCCAATCATTCAATTAATCGTTCAGCTCAAGTTTCAGCATAAACTGAGTCACGCAAAAGCCTTCGGTAACCTGTTAGCGCACAAAATCCTGTCCACCTATGCGAACAAGCCACAGCCCGATCTGCTTGTACCCGTACCTCTTCACCGCCAGCGCTTGCGTGAACGCGGGTTTAATCAGGCAATTGAAATCGCGCGGCCTGTCTCCTCCCTCCTGCGAGTTCCCATTGATATTCATGGCATTATCCGAGCCAGGCCGACTCTTGCACAAAGCAGCCTGCCAGCTGAAGACCGTAAACGGAATGTAGAAAATGCCTTCCGGTGCACACGTGATTACTCCGGCCGCTTTATTCTCCTGATTGATGACGTGATGACGACCGGACATACCCTCATGGAGATAAGCCGCCTGCTCAAACAGCAGGGCGCAGCCAGCATCCATGTCTGGTGCTGCGCAAGAAGAAGCTAGCGCCTGGCTCAGCCTGTCTGCACTTGGCCCTCGCCAGAACCTTTCTTGCTATTTCGTTAGAAAACTCTCCTGTTGCTCAAAAAGCCGATAACCGATAAATTAACCTCCCCAACCCTGTCAATACAGGTAGGGCATCTATTTATTTGAACAAAGGTAATATCATGCAAGACTTGACTACTTTTTTAGGCAACCATCCATTCCTGAGCCTCGCTGCAGCAACGGTATTCGTGCTGGTGATGATGGTCGAACTGATACGGGCAAGACGAAACATTTTCAATCTTTCTCCAGTCCAGATCACCCAGCTGATCAACCGTGAGAATGCGGTAGTAATAGACATCAGACCCAGTGAATCCTATCACAAGGGTCATATCATCGATGCTCATTCGCTGATGCCCCAGGATATCAGACAAAATCTGAAAAAACTTGAGAAATTTAAAAGCCGCCCTATTATTATTGTTTCGAATGCAAGCAGCGAATCGCAAAAAATAGCCGCGCTATTGTTAAAACATGGTTATAATGCGTATTCACTCGCTGGCGGAATGCGTGCCTGGAGTGAGGCACAAATGCCTTTAGTTAAGGAGTAATCATGGCCAAGGTAATTCTTTACACAAAAGACAATTGTCCATATTGCCGTATGGCTAAAGATTTATTATCAAACCGCAAAATTGCATTCGATGAAGTCCGCATTGATCTCGATGACAGCAAGCGGGATGAAATGATCCGCCTGAGTAATCGGCGCACTGTTCCACAAATTTTTATCAATGACCAATCCATCGGTGGCTATGATGATCTTGCAGCATTGGCAAAGTCAGGCAAACTCGATGAATTATTAAAACCATAATCAGAAAAGGGCTCGTTTATGCAATCTACCAATGAAACTCACGCACCTCAATTTGAAATCCAGCGCATCTTTGTCAAAGACATGTCATTTGAGGCGCCCAATACACCACATACTTTCGTTGAAGAATGGAAGCCTGAAGTTTCATTAAATCTTGAGACCAAAAGCAACCGCATACAAGACAATCTGCATGAAGTCGTTTTATCAATCACTGCTACCGTGAACACAGGTAAAAAAACCGCTTTTCTTATCGAAGTACATCAGGCAGGTGTTTTCATGATCAACGGCTTCCCTAATGATCAACTGCATCAAATGCTTGGCAGCTTCTGCCCAAATATTCTTTTCCCGTATGCGCGTGAAGTGGTATCTGATACCGTTGTGCGCGGCGGCTTCCCGCAACTGATTCTGGCACCTGTCAATTTTGATGCACTCTATCAGCAGCACATGGAGCAGCAAGGCGGCAAAGAAGGCGCACAGAAAGCTAACTAAGCCATTACGGTCTGTTGGCATTCAGGTATGCCAACAGACCATGAATAAGGACAGATTCGTGGAAGCTCAGCAATTTAAACCCATTACGATTTTAGGCGCAGGATCATGGGGTACGGCGTTGGCACTTTACCTGGCGAGACGCGGCCAGACAGTCCGTATCTGGAGTATTGAAACATCGGAAATCAATGCCATGATCACTGACAAGGCTAATAATCGTTATATGCCTGGATTCAGCCTTCCGGATCAGATACAGCCTATGGCGGATTTGGCCGAGGCTGTGCAAGATGTGGAAGATATCATCGTGGTGGTTCCATCTGCAGGATTCCGCCAGACACTGCAACAGTTAAAACCTCTTATCAACACACGCAACCGGATTATCTGTGCAGCAAAAGGCCTGGATACCGAAACAGGACAGCTACTCAGTGAAGTAGCTGAAGACGTTCTCGGCAAGGAATTCAAATTTGCAGTCTTGTCAGGGCCATCGTTTGCACGCGAGGTAGCCGCTGGCTTGCCTTGCGCTGTTGTGATCGCCAGTCATCACCATGTTTTCCTGAATGACTTAACCCAACGATTCAACAGTCCCGTATTCCGCATCTATACAAGCGATGATGTGATTGGTGTTGAAATTGGCGGCGTAACAAAAAACGTTATCGCTATTGCCACCGGAATTTCTGATGGCATGGAACTCGGTTCAAATGCACGCAGCGCCCTGATTACACGCGGACTCGCGGAAATTATTCGTCTGGGAACAGCACTTGGCGGGAAACTGGAAACATTTGTAGGCCTGTCGGGCCTGGGCGATCTGATTCTTACCTGCTCCGATAATCAATCACGAAATCGCCGTCTTGGCCTTGCGATTGGCAAGGGACGAGACCTGCAGGAAGCAGAAAAGGAAATTGGCCAGGTGGTTGAAGGCAAACGCAACGCGGAACTGGTTGCAAAACTCGCTGAGCGTCATGGCATAGACATGCCGATATGCGAAACAATGTGGCAAATCCTGCAAGGTAAAATCACGGCAAAAGAAGCGATTTCCATCTTGTTATCCCGGTCTTCCAAGAGTGAATTGAGCGTTTGAATGTCTTCGAGTACACACTCGGCATCTGATCCGGCACAAACCCGATACTGCTCTGGATCCTGCGTTTTATGCGCGGGATCCAGGCAGAGCACTCACCTCAATCATACATCAGCTGATCGAGCGGCGCCGCCTCTCCGCGTGGTGTTCCTTTAATTAACTCATTCAGTACATCGGTCAGACACAACAACCTGAGTACATTGGGTGTTATGTCATCGAAAATCACTTTCACACCCAATGCCGAGCCTTCTGCCTCTTCAAAAGTAACGCCAATGCCGTAACCCAGGCAAAGCGAGCTCAACTGATCAGCGCGCCGGGCAATACCAGGAAGAAGGCCGGTAGGCGCAAAAACTTCTTCCATTGTCATTGGGCGGCCATTTAAAGTGAATTGAGCATTCATTTTTCTGGCGATTTTAATCATCAGTTGAGTCATATCGACGCTAGGCATACTTAATTTTTCCACCAAGGTTGAGCGATCTTGCGAGGGCCTGCGATATAAGAACGCAGCCAGCGCAAAAACACGGCAACAGTAAATCCAAATCGTTCAAGCAAGCTAAAAAACACCGTTGCGATAACAGCAAAAATAAAAGTCCATAAACGAATATGAAACAAAAGAATAAGCAATGGAAATGTTGCCCTGTAATCAATTATAAAAAATCTGACATTTCTTGCTGAATCGCGCCAATTCGCCATAGAGTATTTCCCTTCATCTCAACATTCATTCTAACTAAAGAAATACTTGATTGCCTAGCCCTGAGTATAACACCAGATGAGTATAACACCAGATGAGAGACAAACTTATCAGCGGCTTTCCCTGCAGACCTGTGTTTTAACTTGACATTAGTTGACCATCTTGCTTCAATGCCTTGAAAACCAGATATTTTTTAAGAAAAGTGATTCAAATTTCCTAGTTGTCGTTATACCATGTTTGTGATGAGCGGCAACATCAAGGAAGTTGTGCGAATAGAGGGATATCGTCAAGCATGAATTACAAAATTGGAATGATCACTTGTCTTTCACTTATTTTATGCGCATGCGCAGCGCCCAGACCGCCTCAGGGCTACGACGTCAGCAAAAGTGAAGCTTCGCTTGCTGAAGCATCTTATTCTGTGAGCCGTTCTATGGTTGATCTTGCTGAAACAGCCCAGGCTGCCCATCCGTTACCTGCTCTCGCACCGCCCCCCAGCCCAGCGACATACGGCATGGGAGGATTAACGACAATTGACTGGTCCGGGCCTGTAGAACCTTTATTAAAACAGATGGCAGTCGCTTCCAATTATCGATTAAGAGTGCTTGGAACCGCCCCGGCAATCCCTGTTCTTGTCACAGTTTATACAAAAAATGTTATGCTTGGAGACGTCTTGCGAGACGTGGGTTATCAGTGTGGAAGACGGGCAAGCGTGGTCGTTTATCCTGAAAGCCGTGTGATAGAATTGCGTTATGCTAAAAACTAACATGGATTGAAGCCGCATGCAGAGGAAACAACACTTCCTGCTTTCATTACGCGATGGAGTGTTTTTAGAGAAGGCGAGGAGAATTCTTGCCTTCAGGCATTTTCCGTACTCATTACGGAATGCATACACAGCACCAGAATTGAAGCGGCCAACCCTGAAGCTGGTTCTTCTTGGCTTCTTCTCATCAGCCTTTCTTACAGCGTGCGGCCAGCATCAACAAAATCTGGACAACGTCGATACAACCAATCTTGCCCAGCTCGAAAGTGTCCGAGTTGATCCATTGGCACCCGGAAACAGCAAAACCGATCTGAGCAATCTCAGAGTGAAATCACTCCAGGATTCCGCCATGAGCATAGGCGCACAAGGCGGACTGGCCTGGGCATCAGAGCAAATCAACCAGCGAATGAATCAGGATAGAAAATACCTGGATACCATTTTTAATTTCGATGCCATGGTCTTGAGTCATGGTGTCATTCCACCGGTTCTTGAAGCAGGTGATAACAGCCTGAATCTGGATGATCCCAATACAATTCGCGTTGCTGACAGAACATACAAGATTGTGCAGCAGGCACGCTTTGCCACTACACCGCCAAACTGGCGGGAGTATTTGTGGATGACTTATGCCAAACCACAACTGCCGGATAAATCCCTGCTGCCAAAAAACAGTTATGAGCAAAAAATCTGGAAAGAAGGCATACGTTCAGGCTGGGAAAAGGGAATTGCACAGTCTTACACTATCTTTCAACAGAATCTTGCCCGGCTTAAACGTGATTATCGCGGTATGATGCTGTATCGAAAGCTCTTGCAAGAAAGAATGATCAGCCCGCCTTTCGTGGCACGCACCGAATTGGGTGTCACAGGCAATGGATCAGATATGCGAATCAACGATCAGGTATTGCGTATCGTTGAATTACCAAAACTTCAAACAAATAGCAGCGGCTGGAAAGCCGTAGTGGTGAAAGGCAATGAGTGATTTTCTGTTTCCGCAAGAACCAGTTCGCTTAACGATAGAAGCGACCAACGATATCCTGATTCACTGCGTGAAACTGGGTGCATCGGATATCACCTTTCAGACCGGTGAACCCATTATCGCTGAAATTTTTGGCCGTTTGAAAAAAATCACTCGCCGGCGCCTGTCCAATACAGAAGTGGGCGAGGTTTTAAATGCCATGTACGGACCTAACGCAACCACACTCATCATGTCAGGGAAAGACATAGACACGCACTATGAAATCAGACCTAACCGTTCAGATCGTTATCGATTTCGTATCAACGGGACTGGCTGCCAGGTTGAAGGTCACGATGGGATACAGATAACAGCGCGTACTATTCCTACAGATCCGCCCAAATTAGACAGCATGAATCTGACCAAGGAAATTCTGGATGCGATTGCCCCTGAACAAGGCGTGGTTTATGTCACGGGCGCAACAGGTTCTGGTAAAAGCACCTTACTCGCGGCGATTATCCGCAGTATCACCGAAGACGCTGAGAGTAACCGCAAGGTATTAACATACGAAGCACCCATCGAATTCGTCTTCGACAACGTTGAAAAGGTATCCAGCGTAGTCAGTCAGTCAGAAATTCCACGCCACCTCCCCAGTTTTGCCGCCGGCGTACGCAACGCATTGCGCCGTAAACCACGCTTGATACTGGTTGGTGAAGCTCGTGATCCTGAAACGATTAGCGCGGTCATGGAAGCCGCCATGACGGGCCATCCAGTGTATACCACCCTGCATAGTAATGGCGTTGCCGAAACCATCAGACGTCTGGTGATCACTTTCCCCGCGGAAGAAAGACAGGGCCGTACGATTGATATTATTGAAACTGTGCGCCTGGTCATTTCCCAGCGGTTGGTGCCGACAGTTGACGGGAAGCGTGTCGCCCTGCGCGAGTATCTGATTTTTGATGAAAAAATCCGCGATATCCTGCTCGACACGGATATTCTCAATATCACCAATGTCGTGCGTAAAATGGTGAGAGAGCATGGACGCACAATGGAATCTGACGCCCACGAAAAATTCCAGGCAGGCGTAATCACGGAACGTCAGTATCGCCTGATTGCTGAACAAGCCAAGCGGGAAGAAAAGGATTCCGGAGCAATTTGATTTTATTTCTGCAGCATTATTGGTATATCAATACAACGATTTATACAATAATCCCATACATATTCGTAAAATTCCTTAATTGCTTTCATATCATACCAGCGAGATTGGCATGATATGAAATTTTCTGGAATGGATAAAATTATTAGATATCAAATTAGCTGCCAGGTCTAAGCGAAGACTGATCCTGCTTTTCCTTGAGTGCTTTTGTCTTAGCCTGTTCTAAACCACGCTTGGTTCCTGCATATTCCTTGCCTTTTTCACCAGCGCCCTGCATCGCGCCCATTGTTTTACCGCCAGCCGCCTCAACCGCACCCTTGATTTCGCCAAGCGGTGGTTCGACTGCCTCACCTTGACCACTAATCCAGCGCATGACTTGTTGCGGGATGACATTAATGACCGCAAAACATTTATTCAATGCAGCCACTATCAGCATGACGTAAGCTGAAAGAAACATAATGATTCCGATGGGTTCAATACCGCTGCCTCCGGTTTCAACCAGCGACACATAGACGACTGGCCAGAACAAGGCATTTATCATGATCAGAACAACATTTGCCAATAACATGGCTGCGATAAGACCAAAGATCATCAGGCTCGGTCTCAGGAAGATATTGAACAAAAGCATCAGGGCAGGTTCTGCTTTTCCAAGCAGCTCATGATGACCGCTGGGACTAATTACACCCAGAGCAACTAGCGGTCCCGCTACCATGGCTTCTATCGTTGATATCAGCCAGCCTATCGCACCAAATGTGAATACCAGATAGGGAATCAGAGGTGTATAAACAGATAATAAACCTCCTAACGTAATCAGAATACCCAGCACAAAATAGATGGCGGGCACAATGAAAATCAGTACCATGCCCGTTGTTGGCCCCAAGGGATCCACCGCTCCGCTTCCGAGAACAAAAATATCAATATCACCAGCAATACCCATGGCTATTACAACCGCGAGTATCACGACAAATGCTATGTCCGCAGCAAGCAGCAATACTGTACCAGCAATCTGAATCCCAACCAGTGGATTCTTTTGGTTGCCAACGGAAGTCTGAAAGGTAGTTGACACGGTGGACATGGTGGAATTGAAAGGTTGTGATACCTGATTAGTGACTGCATTGCCTGATGAACCCGTCGCTGCGTTTTCCAGTGTCAGCGCCGCATTGAAATTATTTCGATAACCACCCATTACACTGCTAGCGATATTTGAAGGCCCATTGTACTTCAGATCAGGAAGGGCATTATTGACCGACTTGCCTGTCATGCTGGCAAGAAAATAATAATAACCGCCAGCATAGATCCAGCCTTTGGTGACATCGATACCTATCGTACCGCCGGAAGCATTATTTTGGCCTTGGGAAGTGATATAAGTCGTATAAGCACCCTGGAGCTGGTTCATGTAATACCCGACTGCTGTATTGATGAAATTAGTCCCGGTACCAAGGTTAGGACCCAGCTGCGGCCAATAAGACCAATAGATTTTACTGACAGCATCATCGCTTGCATTCTGTGGATTACCGCTATTATTGACATCAGGGAAACTGGTGCCGCCCGAGGCTGCCTTGCATGTGGAAACTGGCGAATCAGAACCGATACAGCACTGATTTTGAGGAATGTTTTGCGCACTGCAATAGTTGTATATCCATTGCCAGCCAGGATTATTTGCCATCATGTTGGAATGTGCGTAAAAATCACGATACGAGTAATCCGCATTTACCATTTGCTGGGCAATGCCGCCCAGGGTTGGAATAATCGCCTGCAACGCCGTGACTTGGCCCTGACAGGCAAGACAGGAAATACTATTCGGGTCACTGCAGCTCGATGTTTGATTACAATATGTGATTGTACCGCAAGTACCAGCGGGCCCCAGACTCAGGGTGGTTGAATTCGGATTGACAGTTAACGAAGATGAACAAAATGAATCCGAGCTATTGTTGCAATAATATCCGCCATTGGATGAATTTGTGGGGTCTGCCTTACTCATTCTTGCGCTTGCATCACACACCAGCCCCTGAAAGATTCCTGCAAATGTGTTCGCTGCTCCCGTGCTTGGCAGAGAAGCCTGTGAGTAAGGAGAACCCACAATGTTAACGTAGTTTAAAACAGTGCTCCATAATGTATCGGCTGCGCCGATACCCTGAATAATCACCCACATCATGACCAGCTGCAGCGCAGAATAACCTGAGCCTGTCGGAACCATCATGGCTATGCCAAGCACAGCACGGATCGGAATCCAGATATTATTCCACTTCTTGCCCATGAACTCACCTTCATGGGCTGTTGCCATGACACCCACAACAGTCATGTAAACAAGCATCAGCGCGCCGACGGCAAGAATCGTCGTATTAAACGTTTTAAACATGGTTCCAAGCAAGGTCAGTGAACTGCCGCCGGGTATGATGCCGTTCATCGACCCGAAAATCTGGCTAAGATAGTTTACTGATTGATCGTCTGACGCAAGCTGAAATAGATTTATCATTTACTCGTACCTTTTCCGCCGCCCAAAATGCTTGACGTCCATTCGCTAACAGTCAATCCCAGTTTCCGACTTCTCATCTGAAATGACCAAAAGTCATATTTAAACGCTTGCACCAAAAATAAACCCGATGCGCCCAATCCAAGGAGCCACCCTGTAATGGTATAGTGCCCGAACAAGAGATAAAAGGCATAAACAAACGCTATAAAACCCAGGAGAAAAAATACGACCGCATACCAACGATAAACTCTGGCGGTCTTGGTGACATCTTCTTCAGTCAGCCCGAGCCGCTGCATCGCTTCTTCGAACGTTTCCTGTCTCTCTGGTTGAGGAGCCGAAAATAGAGCCTTTATTGTGGAAAAGATAGTTTGGTTCTGGCTTTTTAATGCATCGAAATCTATCCACCCAGCAGGATTAAAAAACGTCTTTCGCGTAATTTTGAAAACATCGCGGATAGGCATACTAATCGCATCCTATATCAGTGCTATACTATTATTATATTAGATTATTCTTAAATACAACTAAGCTAAAATGTTAATTATAAGTGACTGAAATAAAAGCAGTTACCAAGTTTTTAAGATTTCAGTATACTATTCTTCTCGTTGATATGTTAAAAATGGATGTTAGCCGGGTTTAATAATCGAGAATTGATCCTGAACGGACATGTCTTTTATGTCAAACAATGTAATAAAATTAATGATATGTTCAATCGCATTAGTGTGCATGGGTAATAGTGCTGGTTATGCTCAGTCATTTTTTGGCTTCGGCAGTCAGCAAACGACAACCACACCCTCTCCTGTTCCTGCTCCACCCCAGGGGCCGCCAAAAAGCAATATTCTGTCTCCTGAAGAATTCAAAAATGCGGTCAACGCCCAGGGACAGCAAAACCTGAATGATCTGTCACAGCAATTCAATGCACAATTAAAAAAATCACCCGCACCCGTACCGGCAGCGCCGATCAAGCCAGGTGCCACGCCGCCAGCGCCAGCTGCCAGTGAGAACGCCGCCAATCCGCCGCCTATTACTCAGCCCCCCGGCTCGACAGAAAATCCGGTGACTTCAGCGGCGCCGCAACCCGCAGCAGCGCCGGCAGCCTCATCCACATACTCAATCAAGCCCTCTGCCCCAACACCCGCCATTGGAACACAAGCACCGGCAGCTGCACCGCAGAAAAGCCAGATCTATACGGGTTTTGTAGGAGTCGGCAATACAAATGGCAATACCAATAGCAGCACCAGCAATTCATCATCAGGCTCTAGCGGCGGATGGAATATCAAATATTAGACATCAATGGGAAGATTATTGAGAAGGAGTTACTCGCATGCGGTTAGGTCAAGTTAAAAAGTTCATTGTGCTTCTTGGAGCAGCATCCACTCTCAGCATTGTCAGCATTTCCAATCTTAGTGCACAAAACAGTGATCAGTATTTACAGCAAATCGCGCAAAACACAGCTGGAATTCTGCAAGATGTGAATAATCTTCCGACATATTTACAGAATGCAGCAGTACTGGTTCTTTCACTGATAAATCCTGACACATCTCAGGCCACATTGAATATGACAAACCAGTTCCCTCCTCTGGGTACTTATCTTACTACACAAACCGCACCCCTTAGCTACGCGACTTCCTTAAACACAGACTTGTTTGACAATGACGGCAATAACGTTTTCAACAGTAATAACGGTAAAAGCAACAGCGGCTCCGTTCCATCCAATCTCTGGTATCAGAATGATCTTGCGAATACAACTCTGCTAGGCGCATATCCCCTGCCGCCAGCACAGGATATACGTATACAAAACAAACTCATACAGGCAGCTCAATTACCCTATAACTACATTCGTAATGCTTCTGCCCTTAACATCTTTCACAAGGTACCGGATCCGGGCTGGAAACAGAGTGACGCCAAAACCCGATATCAGAGTTATTACAATGTCGTGATGTCTGTTGAATCGTTTGATGCATATATATTGGGCAGCCATTATGCAGATATCACCCAATTCACACCCTTGCAAAATCAACTGATCACCCAGGCTACCGATCAAACTAACTGGTTTAAGCAGGTTGCTTCTGAAAATATCGGGTCTGTTATCCGGCAAATTCTTCTTTATGAATCACAGAATTTTGTTTTGCTTACGCAATTGCTTCAGGCACAAAAACAGGCTGTCGTGGCCCAGGCAATGACAAATTCATTATTGATCGCGATAAACCAGATGAATGAAAATGTCATGGTTTCCAACGCACAGGGAGTCAAGCCGCAGTCATGAGGATTCAGTATGCCTAAGTTAGATCTGACTTCAGCACATGAGTTTTGGAAAAATTACGATGACCCGATGATTTATCGGGTCATTTCCTTCATGGAAACGGCTGAAGACTTTACCATGGATGGAAATCCGACGCTTGAACAAGTGATCAGCAAAATAGGTGAAGCACTGGATACCTTGACATCGTTTGAACTAGGCAAGGAAGACCAGTTCATTACACTCTGCTCTCACATCAAAACTTCCCGAATTTTGCGACTGCTTCAAGCCATCGACACCATTGATCCTGGTTCAGCATCAAAACTCTTGATGTACGCTGAAGAAAACAATACACCCGAACATGCCATGGCTGGTCTGTTTTTGCGCCGCAATATTGTTTTTGAGCGTCTGCGCCTTCTTGCCAGGGTATTTTCTGCAGAACGGTTTGAATTAGTACTGAAAGTGCTGGAGCAGGAACACGCCTAGCTCTCTCCTGCCTAGCAAATACCGCATTCAGCGGCCCCAGAGCATTTGTCTCGCAATAAGAACTCCGTAATGGCATAATTTCCGCATTGGCGAATAGAACAGAGGTCTGCAATTTTGTGGTCTGCCATTATCCAGTTCTTCACCCGCAATCATTTCCGCAAGGAAATTACCATTGTTCTTGCATTGAAATTTATTGCTCTAATTTTGTTATGGAAGTTATTTGTACCGCATTCTGACCCTCAGCAGTTGTCTACGCCAAAACTGGTTGAGCATTTCATTTCCGTGCAGAAATATACATAGCCATATCCGGCACCTCTTACAAAAATATTATTTGTATATATGTATAAATTTTTACCACATTGCCCTATATATGATTTTTATTGCCCTACCTTGGTACGTCTGCTTCATCTAATACACGGACAATCGTGCTAATATAAATTTGAAAAGGGCTTTACATACGCCCACACTAATGAAGGCAGCATGATAAATAACAGGGATCTAGTATCTACTTACTGAAATGTTCATTCACATGAACGGAGGATAAGAAAATGAAACAGATCACTCTTATTAAAAGACAGGAAGGCGCGACGATGATTGAATATGGATTGATTGTTGCCTTGATCGCACTCGTCTGTATCGCAGCAATCACACTGATCGGAACAAACGCATCCGCGCTGTTTAACAACATTGCAGGCAGCTTATAATCATGGAAGAAATGGAAACAGTGTCTGCTGATACCAAGTTTTTAATAATCTTATAGTGATGGTGGATAACAAATTTATCATGCTGGCTCCGAACTGACTACCGGGACCAGCATGATAAAACAAACAATCAGACACACCATTTACGAGCAGCAGACATGGTTTTGTTTACGAGAGCAGGAGTCGCCACTCCAGATTTCACCAGCAGCATGTCATCGAGCTGCTTCTTGCGTAATACTGGATCTTTTATTTTTGCAAAGTAGCCATTAATCAGCTTCAGGTTCTCTTTTTGTCTGGAATGTGACATGTCTCTGAGTGATAACATCAGATAATATCTGGCTTCTTTCAAATTACCGCTTAGCGCAAATGAAACACCCAGATTGTTTTGTAATGCTGCATCCTGGGATGTATAAGACAGACCTTTTCGATAACAGGATTGAGCCAGATGGTTTTTCGAGAGATTATCCAGTAACACACCCATGCCATTTAAGGCCCGCGTGTTTTTCCTGTTTTGCTGCAATAGATAGCTATACTGTATATAAGCGGTATTCATGTCACCGCGCAGCATGGAGACCCTGGCAAGACTATATCGTGCATTATCATTTTTTGGATCAAGTGATATGATCTGCCTGTATGAATGTATCGCTTCGATGTATTTTCCTTGCTGTACCTGTGCATCCGCAATTTTCATCCTGAGATTCAGCTTATCTGGTTCAATGTCCTGCGCCTTGGAATAATAGTTTTCCGCTTCCACGAAATGATTTGACCGGGCATAGACATCGCCCAGACTGGACAGGGTTTCAGCCTTCTGATTCTCGGATTGATTGGCACAACCAGCTATCGCGGCCACCAGGATGCAAAAAATAATTCTGATCAACATTTGGATCGCCTCCCTTACGATATGATTAACTCTGATATCACAATGGACACAGTCAGCACAAGCGCTATCTTTCAATCATCGTTATCACGCCGTGATCAGGAACCGCCCGAACCAAATACTTCCATTGCCCGTATGATTGCGGGACCCAGAATTACCAACAGCAACGCGGGAAAGATAAACAAAACCAGTGGCAGCGTAAGCAGAATAGGCAATCGCATCGCCTTATGCTCAACATAGCTCAATCTTTCGCTGCGAAACATTTCCACCTGCGCACGCAGAGCCTGGGAAATGGAAGCGCCTAACTGCTCGCTTTGCTTGATAATTTGCGCGACCACTTTCGTTTCATCGATACCGGTACGATCGGCGAAGTTATCCCAGGCATCACGGCGATTCGGCAATATTCTCAGCTCTGTAGACAGTATTTTCATTTGCTCACATAACGCAGGATGCAATAACATAAGTTCATTGCTGATTCGTTCTATTGATTTATCATTACTGAATCCGGCCTCGATACAAATCAAATACAAATCCATGAATTCAAGGATCGACTTGCGCAATACTGCCCGATATGACTTTGTTTTTCTCGATAAATACCATTCAGGCAGGCGGTATCCCAGCCACATCAATAACACCAATAAAATCGCCCGCAGGATGAATGGCTTGCCAGAGATTGACGGCACAAACAGAATCAGGGCAAATCCAAAGAAAATACCGGCAAAAATTGAAATCAGCTGTATGCTAAGAAAAACAATCAAGGCGTTCTTTGACAGCCATCCGGCATTTGATAATTTTTTTGTAAATTCCTTCGTTGTTTCCGCAGTCAGCACATTCATGTAGTTCAGTATCTGTTTCGCGGATGTGATATATTTTTTCTTCATCCGCTCCTGCTTGGATGGCATCATTTCCCGGGCTCCGCGATAAAATGGCGACGCAATCTTTTCTATGCGCTGCCTGAGTAGAACAAAACGACGCATATTATGTATGCTGATAAGCAGCAATCCCGTCATTACCATTAACAATATAAGAATACCCATGATGCAACCTCGAACATCAATGAATCATCACAAGAATAAACACGCCCAGAGATTAGCATGGATCGGCAGCAATCCAGACTTCAGATATCTACCCGCACCATACGCGCAATAACAATACAACCTATTATTTCACTAATTATTCCTGCAATCAGCAAATGCTGGCCGGTCGAATTTGTAAACAGAAGCAATATATATTCAGGACGTATTAATTCAATCAGTCCCGCCACCAGAAACGGCAATCCGCCCATAAAAAAAGCACTGAATATGCCTTCTGATGAAAGCGCCTTGACCTTCATGCGCATTAACTGGCGCTGACGAAGCATATTCGAAAGACTGCTTAACGTCTTGATGATATTGCCGCCTGTCTCCTGCTGCACCGAAAGCACAATAACAAAAAAACTGAACTCGGGAATTTTAATCTTGTTGGATATATCATTTGCCACCACGACAAATTCCTTGCCCATTTCAACCTGATCCACAATACTTTTAAACTGGACTGCAACAGGTCCTTCCGTTTCCTCGCCAACAATCTTGATTGAATCAACAATCGTGCGGCCTGCCCTCAGGCTTCGAATTATCAGATCAATACTGTTCGGCAATTCCGTGACAAATGCCTTGTGATAACGCCGCTTTCGAATGCCGATGGTCAACACGTAAATGACGATGATCACACTGAAATAAATGATCACGCTAGTCATCGCCGAATAAAAATTGTGTGAAAAAAGCAGAATGAATAATGCCGGTATGGGCATAATGACCAGAAACATGATTTGAATGGGTGTCAATCTTGTGCGGACATTCTTTTTCTGCTGCTTTATCGCTATCTTGCGCTCGCCGCGCAGAGCGCTGCTTTGTTTGTTAATGATGCGGATCCGTTCTTCGAGAGCCTGCCGCTTTAATTTGTCGTGCAATTGCATGAATATGACATACGGAGCAATAAGGAGTATGGACAGGATCAAAAAGACAAACAGGTAGATGACTGGATCCATAAATTAGTAAATCTCCTCTAATGCCTTATCCAGTCCAAACTGAAAAGCCCGGGACATGAATAATGGCTTATCGCTAGTCTGTTCGAAATCACCGATTATTTCGTTCGTCCCCTCCTTCATTGTATATTTGAATTCATAGAGATGTCTTAACTTGATTCCGCCATCTTCGGTCGATTCGATTTCCGAAATTGCTATGACCCTGCGCTTTCCATCTTGCATGCGATTAATTTGCACGATTAAATTAATCGATGATGCGACTTGCTGTTTGATTGCGTCGCCGCTCATCCCAACATTAGCCATGGTCACCATATTCATAAGACGCGTTGGAACTTCACTCGGCTTGTTTGCGTGGATGGTACACATGGATCCGTCATGGCCTGTGTTCATCGCCTGCATCATGTCAAATGCTTCAGCACCGCGCACCTCGCCCAGAATGATACGATCAGGCCGCATTCGGAGCGCGTTCTTTACCAGGTCACGTTCTGATACCGCACCCGTCCCTTCGATATTTGCAGCACGTGTCTCAAGCCGAACCACATGCTCTTGCTGCAATCGCAGTTCCGCCGAGTCTTCAATTGTCAGTATCCGCTCATTATGGGGAATAGCACGTGACAAGGCGTTAAGCAGCGTCGTCTTTCCCGAACCAGTACCTCCTGATATGACAATATTCAGACGGCATTTAACCGCGATCGTAAGAAGCGTGGCCATTGCGGCTGATAAATTCTTCTGAATGATCATCTTGCCAAGCGTGATGGATTGCTTGTTGAATTTTCTTATGGAAAGCACCGGCGCATCCAGTGCCAACGGCGGTATGATCGCATTCACACGGCTTCCATCCTTGAGCCGCGCATCCACATATGGCGTTGACTCATCGATACGCCTGCCAATCTTGGTGACAATACGGGTAATGACATGCATAAGATGAGAATTATCTCTGAACCGTATACTGCAGGGCTGCAATTTTCCATTTCGTTCGATATAAATTTTATTTGGCGAATTGACCAGAATATCGGTCACTGATTCATCGGCCAATAGCGGCTCTAATGGACCAAGGCCTGTAATCTCATCAAGCAGCATGCTCTGCAATAGAGTTTGTTCGACATTGTTCAGCTGAATATGGGTCTCATCCAGAACCTTGACAATGGCGGGAGACAAATAGCCAAGCAGTTTGTCTGCCGTCATGCTGGAAGCTTCTTTTATGTCAATTGCATCCATGACCGCGAGATGGACGCGATGCAGGGCATTGTAAACCCGCTCCTCCGATGCGGCATTGACCACAGGATATCCCGGCTTGTGTGTTGGCTTGGGATAATAAAATTCATTTGACGCATGACTACGTACGAGAGAAAGCTCAAGCAAGACTTTTTTGATTAGTTCATTTAGCACTTGCTCCTGCACTTTGATGTTTTGCTTGTTTGCCAGATGCTGCAGCATTTCGCCAGCCAGCAGCCCCATATAATTTGATTGATCCGGCTCTGACAGCAACCCCATTAATTGTACTGCCTGGCGAACCAATAAATCCTGGTTTTGCAGTTCATTTCCAGGTGAAAGAGTCGAGTTTTCGGTAAAACTCATCAGCTGGGTCTCCACAGCTTTTTGAATGGCGAAGATTTAATTTTCTCGACCGGCTTTAACTGTGGATAATTGGTTTGAAGTAATTTGAGCAAATCCGTGCTAAAAGCATGATTCTTGTTTGTTTTAATAAATGGCTCACCCGTATTCATACCCTCAAGCATGTGTGACTTACAAAATGGAAGCGAGTTGTTCACAGGCGAGCCAATGGCTTTTTCGAACATGGATTTGCTTATGGTTCCGCCGGCAGGAAATATTTGATTGGCAACAATGCTATATTTTGTGGCCGGCAAATTTGCCAGCAGATATGCTTTTAAACGCAAGACAGCCTGAATTGAAACGAGTGACAGATCAGTCACGATAATGACTGAATTAGCCAATTTCAGCGCCTCACGCGAAAAACTGGTATTCAGCGACGAGGGCAAGTCAGCAAAAATAAAGTCGAACCTGCCCCTTAGCATAGTAACAAGTTTATGGATAGACTCCTCGGAAAAATTCGCATCCTGCCCCAAGGGCAACTGTCCAGTCAAAACCGATAACTTGTCATCTTTCTGCAAGATAAGCCGTTTCAGGAAGGTGTCATCCAGCCTGTCTACCTCTGAAAGCGCGTCATTCAGGCCTGCATTCTGATTCAGGTCCAGCATGACACAGGCACTGTCATGATATAAATCCAGATCGATCAGACAAACTTTTTTGTTGAATTCTGATGCGGTCACATAAGCCAGATTCACGCAAACGGTCGAGGCACCTACGCCTCCTTTTGCTCCGATGACCACGACAAATGGTTTTAACTGGGTTGCAGCTTCCTTGCTCAGTCGCGTGACCGGAGACGTCATTGCTTCATTGATTGCGCTTTTGACAATATTTTCCTGCAAGGGTAGCGATAAATAATCCGTCACACCAGCATGTTTTAATTCTCGATAAAGGGAAATGAGATCATCCTTCCCTATAACGATTAAATGAGTATTTGCAGGACAATCCTCGATCAATGATTTTGTGTCATTCAAAACATCAGACGATCTGGTCAAATCAAGTAAAATAACTTTCGGTTCAATACCGCTTTTTAAAACTGATCGAACTCTGGATGCTTCGAAAGACTGTACGCAAGCGGGAGGATATCCCTCCTTGATTGCGAACTGGTTCAATATTTCCCGGGCAGATTCGTCAGATATAAATGCGATCAATTGTGGATTCGGCCCCAAAATATCGATCAGATTGAGTTCCTGGCTTAAATTGGCATTTTGATCTGTTATCATGAACTGCTTTCCATATCTAATTTCGATACCTTGCCTATCCGGTAATTTTTCTCTCCGATGGCGACTCGATCACCTTCTGTTCCATTATCGCCGGAGGTTGCAAGCAGATTCCATGGGTTAACAATCATCTGGGCCAAATTATAATTGGTGGTACATCCAAAAGTGTTGCCTATCACCTGCACGCTAGGCATCAAGGTCAGGTTCGGGCAATTCTCAACGTACAAATGCAGCTTGCCTCTCACCAGATTCACACAATTTCTTGCCGGCTCCATGGGCAGCGTCGCTTTTAACTTTATCGAGCTGTAGCCTAAATGATGGACTTCGCTTCGGACGGCGTTAATTCTCGCCAGATTCAATGGAATATTGTTAGGATTAGCCACACAAGGAGAAACAAAAACCCGCTCATTGCGTTTGGTCGCAAATACAAATCGCCTGATTTTATCTTGCTGCCGCGGGGTCAGGTCGGCTGAACCAGGATAAAAATAAATTGTCTGGCACGATTTCCCGCAAACCACCTGAATTGGATTCTTGTCCTGACCTGTCCACACCTCTTCATCCGGCGTGCAGGCAAGCGAGAAGATGGACATCGCGCCAATTAAAAAAACGTAGAGTAAATTTTTCCTGATATCGTGCTTTGTCATTTCTAATCCCTTAATCATGGATGATATCATCGTCCGGTTCCTGCAACGATGATTCCGCAATCAGGACAGGTAATACATTCAAACATGCAGCCTGATGAGCGGCTTATCAATCAAGAATAAAACCCACATTCCGATTTTTACATCTTCTGCAATAGGACAACGTGATATCTGCATTGGCATTATCCGTTGGATAAAGTAATCCATCGTTGGAAGCTGGTTGAACAATATAGGGTGTGACAATGATCACCAGCTCGGTTTCATTTCGTTGAAATCGTTCGGAGCGGAACAACCTGCCTAATACAGGAATCTGGCTTACGCCAGGCAGCTGCTGAACCATTTTGTTCGCATTATTTTGCAGCAATCCTGCAATTGAAAAACTCTGCCCGCTTCTCAGTTCAACAGTTGTTTGCGCACGGCGTGTCGAGAGAGAAGGCACCTGAAAGCCATTGATATTGACCGCGCCTTCAGTGGAAAGCTGGCTCACTTCCGGCCGGACTTGCAGGTTAATCTTGCCGTTCTCAAGAATGGTTGGTGTAAACGCGAGTGAAACACCGAATTTCTTGAACATGACGGTAACAGCACCCGTGTTTCCCTGCGGGATTGGAATCGGAAATTCACCGCCCACCAGGAACGACGCTGTCTGCCCGGAAAGCGCGGTCAAATTGGGTTCTGACAAGATGGTCACTAACCCATTCTGCTCAAGGACATTGATGATAGATTGTATGGAAAAGTTACCGCGATTCAACAAATCCGCAGTAAAATTTATCGCGTTGGGTGTTGTTCCTGTCACGGCAAAATCACTGGGAATGAGAATTGGATTGACTAGAAATTTGGTGTTATTGGTCGCAAATCCACCCGTCCAGTTGATGCCCAATGAGCGGATGACTTCTCGAGTCATCTCTATAACCTGAACACGCAAATTAATCTGAGTTGGCGCAGAAACGTGTAAAAAAGTGAGAACCTTGGCTGGATCACCCATATAACGTTCTACCAGATGCCGCGCATCCTCAGCCTGCGCCGCTGACTTCACTGTACCGCGCAGAATGACATTATCTCCCGCGGACATGACTTTGATGGTTGCGCCAGGAACAATTTCTTTTAGCAAATAGTCAAGCTGGCTTAAATCCTGAGTGACCCTGACAATATATTTGAATGCCACCTTGCCGCTTTTGCTGGTCGCATAAAGTGAGGTTTCTCCAATCTTTTTCGCGTATATGTACAAGATTCCTGGCGCCCTGACGTGATAATCAGCGATTGATGGATCAGCAACAAAAATAGTACCGACATTTTTGCTGATGGCGATAATTTTTCCCTTGTTTAGTTCAAGATTAAGAAGCGTAGAATTGCTGTTGTTCCACTCTGCGTGAGCAACCAGCGCATGAATGCACATAGTCATCAAGCATAATACATGTAAAATTCTTCGCAGCATCCGCTTACGAACCATTGTTACCTGCTCTTTCAATTCTGTCTCCATGAATTAGAGTAAGACCTACTGAATTGTCCTGATCCTTGTTGCTATTCAGAATATCACTATTATTCAAAGTCGGTAATGAAAATTCGCCTTGCTGATTGCTCTCTGAAGCAGGACCGGTCAAACTCAGCGATAATGTCCCCATTGATTGTCCTAATGCGAGAATCTCTGCCTGCTGCGGTGTCACTTCAAGCGTTACGTTGCGGGAATTATTATTGATGCCAGACATTTTTGCATTCGCTTTGGCGGTAACTGTATTAGGCGATAAACTCTGGTCTACCGCGATCACCGGAATATTAAAGAGTATTGTTTTGGTAATATATTCCTTGTTAACTCCGCCGGATGTATTCAGGCTATAGCTCAGGATAACATCCACGGAATCACCGGGATTAATTAATCCGCCCAACGATGAAGCCAGTGTCACATTGACGTTAAACGCACGCATTCCGGGTTTCAGAACACTTGCTAATGCGCTCATGTTTTCCTTGGATAAAAACATGGCATCAACAATCGGTTCATCGGCATTGATGGGTTCTCGTACCAGGGATCCGACAACATCCGACTTATCGCGCACTCCTTTGACAATGAATTGTGGTGAAAGCTGGGATTGAGGCCATGATTTCCAGGTAATATCCGTATCAGAAATAACCGTGCCCCGCGTCAGGTTTTTTGTTGCGACCAGGACGTCACTATTCGCGAAAGCAGTTGCTTCCTTTTGCTTCTGATGCTTATAGACCAATGCAGTAAAGATGGCAGAAATGATTAAGGCGCCAAAGATGAATAGTATCCCTAATCGATTCATGTTCATTCCCTTGTGACAAGCAGCACTGACAGATAAGTGCTAATATATATATATACGAGGAGATGATAGCATGATTTCTTCGGGCATTAAAAGATATACAACCGGCTCAGCTCTGATCGAATTTGCACTATTGCTGCCAGTACTGATAACGCTAATTCTTGGCACAATTGAGATTGGATGGGCATTATTTGTTCAGGACACACTGGTTGATGCGGCTCGCGAAGGGGCAAGGGTTGCTGTAACCCAGAATGTCAGCACGACTACTATCACAGCATCGATAGAAAATTTATTAACCAATTCAAACCTCCCGGGTGATAAATCAACAGTCACTATCTCACCTTCAGCTGTCAGTCTCCAGACCAAGGGCACACCAATAACGGTTCAGGTTTCCTTGCCGTATTCTGATGTTTCTATCCTGCCCACCACTCTCTTTCTTGGAAGTACAACACTGAGTGCACAAGTTACCATGGTAAAAGAATATTAATTAAACTGTAAGTAAATTACTGTTCAATTTTTGAATATACAATGTCTTACACTTAAGCCAGGACAAAACAGGATATGGTAATATTTAATTAACGAGGCAATCATTATACACGCCATGTCGGAGGTAACGGCCATGGCAACCACAAGAAAAAAGATAACCAATTTACACAAAAATCTGCAAGGTAGTTTCCTTAGCCTGGCTCCCTTTTTGTTAATCGCTCTGGCCGGGATTTCAACATTGGTAATAGATATGGGTGTCATGCGTGTTGCACATGCTGAACTACAAAACACGACTGATTCTGCTGCTCTGGCAGCCGCGAATGCTCTTTCGAACGGCATTGACTCAGCAACCAGCGCAGCAAACAACATCATCAGTCAGAGTTCCATCATCGGCAGCCTGGATCCGGACAATGTACAGATTACATACGGTACATGGGATTCCACATCCAGCACATTCACTCCTACCAATACCAATGCGAATGCGGTACAAGTGACTGCCAGTGTTACCTCGCCGGAATTCTTTTCCTCTCTATTTTCATCCACAAAGCACGTGCTCACAACGACTTCCACTGCGTCAACCATAGGCGGTCCAAGAGATATTGTTTTCGTGGTCGACCTGACGCCTGCAATGAATGAATACAGTCAACTGCAATCAATCAACCTGTTAAGCCAGGCATCCATCGAAAGTAATTTAAAAGCAATATATGACGCGTTGAATATGCCGCAGATTGGCAGCATGCAGTGGACACCACAATTATTAACCGGATCGGTGAGTAAAATTAAAACCGCCCTGGGGCTCACGAATGGAAATTATCCTTATCCAGGCGGATCGTGGAATAGTTATATCAACTATGTCAAGAATGATGCTTCGCTTGCGGCTGCAGGATATCAAAACAAATATGGCTACCTGACTTTCGTTAATTATCTACTATCACAAGAGCCCACTGCCAGTGAAACACCGTTACTCTATCAAACTCCGGAAGAACCCTTGCAATATGTAAAAAACGCCATCAGCGATTTTGTCACCAATAATGTGACATCTTCCGATCAGGTCGCTCTTGTTACGTATAATACAACTGGTAATAATGCAATGGTTGAAGAACATCTGACGACTGATTTTTCTTCCATCAGCAGCACACTGAATAACCGGCAAGCCGCCAACTACACAACCACTTCAGATTTGACCTCTGCAATTAACGCTGCCGTCAGCGAACTGAATACAAATGGACGCCAAAATGCACAATGGATTATTTATATATTAAGCAGCGCACAATTTTCTAACAATGGCAACGCTGCCATCATTAATGATGCCACCAAGGCTGCCACCAATAATATTATCATCAACACGGTAACGATAGGCGCGCAGGGACAGGAGAGCGTCATGTCGCTCATCTCGCAAATAACCAATGGCGTAAGCGCACAGGAATCCGCTTCACAGACTGATTACTCACAAACGCTGGCTGATATTGCTGATCAAAACGGCAAGGCGCAAATCGTTCAATGAATTCTTTAATGGTGTGATGAAAACTGCAGCCATTTCCATGGTTACTTTTTCTTCCAGTCAACGATCACCGCCGTGCCATAACATAAAACTTCCGTACCCGATACTCCACCAGCGCTTATCTGGGAAGAATCATAACGCATGCCAATGACAGCGTTGGCACCGACCTGCCTGGCATGTTCAATCATCAAATCATAGGCAAATTTGCGCGCCTGTTCGCACATGAGCGAATAAGAACCGATATTTCCGCCAAACAAATTTTTCAGCGCACCCCAAAAGCCCTGCATGATCGTGGGCGCACGCACAATCACCCCGCGCACAATGCCGCGATATTCCATTATCTGGCATCCTTCAACTTCAAATGTCGTCATCACCAGCATGTCAAACTCCCTGTCTCATTCGACATTTTGCACTTGTTCCCGTACCTGCTCGATCAGTACTTTCATTTCAACTGCAGCATGCGTCAGCACCGGATCAACGGATTTTGACCCTAACGTATTCGCTTCGCGGTTTAATTCCTGCAATAGAAAATCCAGGCGTCTTCCAGCAACACCGCCCTGCTTCAACACCCTGCGTACTTCAGCAATATGCGTTTCTGTCCGATCAATTTCTTCCGCGACATCTATCTTTTGCGCGAAAATCACCATCTCCTGCTCCAGTCTGCCTGAATCCAGCTCAAGCTTGGCTTCAGCAAGACGCTTCAACAAGCGTTCATGTTGGTCAGTCATGACTTGCGGCAAGCGTTCGCGGACTTTAACCAGTTCGTTTTGCAGCAAATCCATACGCTGGAGAAATAAATGCTTTAACTCTTCGCCTTCGCGGGCACGCGCAGCCAACAAGTCCTTGACTGCCTTCTCCAACAGCTTGATGACTTCATCCTGGAGTTTGTCGAGACCAGAATCCCTGGTTTCCATCACTCCAGGGAAGCGTAAAATATCAGTAGGAGAAATGAGACCTGGATTTTTTAACAATACAGCAATTTCTTCGCTCGCTTTGCACAATTCCCGAGCCAGAACGGGATTGATCGAAAACAAGCTGGCTTCGGCTGCCGGTGCAGGCTGATACCTGATCACGCATTCAATTTTACCGCGCTTGATATGATGACGGATTAATTCACGCATTGGCATTTCGAGCACGCGCAGCACATCCGGCACATGAATGCCGATTTCAAGATAGCGATGATTGATAGATCGCATTTCACACACGAGCGTGCCCCAATCACCCTGACTTTGAACTCGCGCAAACGCTGTCATACTGTAAATCATTATTTTATTCTCACTTATTGGTTTCTGTTGGCGTTGACCAGTTTCGCCGCCTAATCTTCCCATTTTATTTTACGAACGATTCCGTTCAGGTTTTTCTTTAGCAATTGCCGCTGGGCTATTCTGACCTGCTCCTTGCTTTCAAACGGACCAACCTGGACCCGGAATACATCCTGGCCGCCTGCTGTTGTTTTAACGATACTGGCTTCAAAACCAGCTTCTGAAAGTGTCATGCGATATTGTTCCGCTGCAGCTGCATTTCTAAATATACCCAATTGAATGACATATTTGTCTTGCTGCATTTCAGAAGTTAAATCCGCTTCCAATTGATCCGCATTGATAATAGCGTGATTAAGCGCAGCTTTTTTGACTGTTTTTACGGGCTGCGAGGACTCATGCTGAATAATACCCGTATCCGCTGAGCTGGCTATTGTCGCTGGTTTTACTGGTTGGCTTTTCGCAGAGGCGGAAGTATTACTGTCATGATTACCCGCAGATGTTAATTCGGCGACGTTTACCTGCATGTTTGGCAAGGTGGTATAAAATTCAAAATGAATATCCTGGTCATTCTCTTTGTTCGCCGCGATTTTCTTGACCTTTACCATGCCTTGCTGGATATGATTTTTCCGCTCCGCAACCCAGGTCTTGAAACGGCCTATACAAGAAGCCACCGCCGTAGAAACACCCGACTGGGTCCGATATTGATAAAGAAAAACAGCGCCACCCCCAATTATCGCGGCAAAAATCAGAGCTAGGAATAGCCAGCGCCGCAGGGAACCTGCAGCGCCCGCATTCTGTTTATTCAAATAAGATTGTTTTTCAAAGTCCATTTTCATAAACCATCACATGCTTTCCGGTGCACTGATACCTAACAGATTAAATCCATTTAGCAATGTCTGTCGAGTCGCAGTAACAAGCGCAAGACGCGCATTGCGGAGTCCTGTGTCCTCAACCAAAAATTGATGCGAGTTATAGTATGCATGAAAATCTGCCGCCAGATCGCGCAAATAATTTGTTAATTGATGCGGCTCATAATGCAGTGCCGCATTCACAATCATATCAGGATACCGTGATATTGTATTTAATAATTGCCTTTCATGCGGTTGAGACAACAGGCTTAAATGCGATAACCCGTTTGCTTCATCATAACTTAAATTGCGTTCTGCCAGCTGCTTGAAGACACTGCAGATACGCGCGAAAGCATATTGAACATAGTAAACCGGATTTTCATTCGACTGCGCCTTTGCAAGGTCAAGGTCAAAATCAATATGCTGCTCACCCTTACGCATCACGTAAAAAAATCTGGCTGCGTCATTGCCAACTTCTTCGCGTAGTTCGCGCAAGGTCACGAATGTTCCGCTGCGTGTCGACATTTGCACCTGGGAACCACCCCTGTATAAAGTCACAAATTGCAGCAACAAATGCACCAGACGTTCCGGATTAATGCCTGACGCCTCCATGGCCGCTTTCATACGCGGTACATAGCCATGATGATCCGCTCCAAAAATATCAATCGCAATATCAAACCCGCGCTCAAATTTGCTTAGATGGTAAGCGACATCATTTGCGAAATAGGTACGCTGTCCGTTAGAGCGAACCAGTACACGGTCTTTCTCGTCGCCAAAATCTGTTGACTTGAACCATAAGGCATTATCTTGCTCATAAACGTGACCGCTTTCCTTTAATTTATCGAGCAATTTATCCACCACATCTGTGGAAATAAATTGCCGTTCAGAAAACCAGTTATCGTAGTGGACACCGAATTCAGCCAAATCATCGCGTATGTCAGCGAGCACGTTATCCAGCCCCAATATGAATACAGGCTCATATTTATCTCCCAGCAATGCCTTCGCCCTGGCGATAATTGCGTCGATGTAAACTTCCTTGTCTCCGCCTTGCGGTTCATCAGGCGGAAGATTTTCAAAAACCTGATTTGCGGAAACATGAAAATGTCGGTCATGCTGATCGAATATGGCCTTGGCGATACCGACAACATATTCACCCCGATAAGCATTCGCCGGAAATATGATTGTTTCTCCGCACAATGCCAGATATCGAAGCCAAATGCTCGCCGTGAGAATATCCATCTGTCTGCCGGCATCATTAACATAATACTCACGGTAAGTCTTGAACCCCACCGCATCAAGCAGATTGGAAACAACGGCTCCAAAAGCACCGCCACGTCCATGACCCACATGCAAGGGACCCGTTGGATTTGACGACAAAAATTCAACCAGTACTTTTTTCTCTCTGCCAATTTTGCTGCGGCCATACTTCTCTTTCTCGGCCAGCACTCTGGCAACAACGCCGGTCAATGCATCCGGTGACAGGAAAAAATTGATAAAACCAGGACCGGCGACTTCTGCTTTGATGACATACTGCGAAGCAGGCAACGCCTGAATGATACGATCCGCGAGTTCACGTGGTTTTTTTTGCGTAACTTTTGCCAGTATCAGTGCAACGTTTGATGCAAAATCTCCATGCTGCTTGTCTTTCGTGGCATCCACCTGAATCAAGGAAGGCATTTCCGGCAAATAGCCAGAATCCTTGAGCTGTGTAAGCGCATTCTGTATCAGAGTTTCAATATGTTGTTTCATGGTTTTAATTAAATATCCTGGTTATGAAGGAGACTAAAAAATCAGACACCCGTTTGTTATATGAATCCTGCTATTATCGCTTCTTGTGGTGAACTTGCAACAGGAACTAAGGAATAGGTTATTTTACCTTTTCAAATGTAAGTCTCTGGCTATTAATTAAATCAGACATATTCCTGCAAGAAATCGCTAACCAGGCAGCAACAGGCTCCGTTTGATAATACAAGCAATTGATTTATATGAATATATTTTCATGGCTGCGCGAAACTGACGACTGAGAAATACGGCTAACTCAAGGGTAAGCTATTGATTTTAAATCCCATCTGTATGGCAGATTTATGTATACTTGCACCTGTGGTCAAGGATTGACTACTCTTGCGAAAAAGGACTTGTGCAACCACTCCTCGTTTTGTGTGTTCAGGGATGGATTTTTTGGCACGGAATGCCAGTCTACATTGAGCATATCCAGGCGGTGTATGTTATACGCCGCCTTTTTTTCATTCCGTCATCTCAACGCCAGGTTAGTTACATCTGGAAGATTGTCTGAGTATGCGCGCTGATGAAATCGATCAATAACCGCGTACGTTTAGGCAGCGCATGTTGCTGGACATATACCACATAAATATTAAATTCACCCCAGTTGTACGCTTCAAGAACCGGTCGTATCGGCTGGCTGGACTGTGCCTTTAAGTACACCATCTCGGTGAATTTTCCAATGCCGCGGCCAGCCATGCACGCAGCCGCACGGCTATCCATATCATTAGAATTGAATGCTGGATTAATTGTGATGCTGCCTTTTTTGTTTTTATAACGATATGACCAGGATTCATGTTCAGAATACCGGGTCTCATTCATGAATCCAATGATAGAATGATTCAATAAATCTTCCGGTACTTGCGGTTCTCCATGTTTAACTAGATATTCAGGGCTCGCGTACAAGTTGATTTTTTGCCTGATTAACAATCTGGTTTTCATGCTGCTATCCTTGAGTGTCGCGTCATAATAACCTGCACCCCGGATAAGCAAATCAATTTTTTCTTTTACTGGATCGGTATATTGATCGGTTAATATCAAATCAATATTGATATCATTAAAATTAGTCATGAATTTATTGAGGATGGGCATCAAATAGTGCCGGCCAAAATAAGGCGGCGCACTAATCCGGATACTGCCGCGCGGTTTTTCAGCAAGCGACTGAATCAGGCAAAGTGCTGAATCCAGTTCCTGCTGTATGCGCTGTGCGTGCTGCCAGAATAACTCCCCCTCAGGTGTCATTTGCAATTGACGGGTCGTACGCTTGAGCAGTGTCACACCCAATTGCGCTTCCATTTGCGCAATCCGACGGCTAATCAGCCCGTTTGACAACCCCAGGTGCTTTGCGGCGCGGCTGAATCCACCTTGCTGAACAACCGCCACAAATATGGCGGTATCATCTAATAGACTCATTATTATATCCAAAAGGTATCGTTATTCTTTCACATCCTCTACCTGTTCGACATATCCACAGGTCTGACGCGGACATACCAATTCGGTACCACGTTTTTTTGTTTTCTTTATCGTCAGAATTGGCCACGCACATTTCGGACAACTCTGGGCGACAGGCTCATTCCAGATCGCGTATTTACAATCCGGATAGCGTGAACAGGAGAAAAATACCCTGCCGCGGCGCGATTGCCGCTTTACAATTTTGCCCTGTTTGCATTCAGGGCACTCGACACCTGTATCCGCCGGCTTGTTCAGTGATTCGATGTGTTTGCATTTTGGATAGTTACCGCAGCCAATAAACTTGCCAAAACGTCCATGCTTGATCTTGAGATCACCGCCGCAATCCGGACATTGGCGGCCTTCGACAATTTCAGCGTCTTGCGACGCTTCTTCGGGTTTTTCTTCCATTGCCCTGGTATAAGAACAATCAGGATATCCTGTGCAACCGATAAAACGGTCACGCTTGCCCAATCGAATGGAGAGGGGCTTGCCACATTCAGGGCATTTTTCATCAAGCAATTCCTGGGTCACATCCTTGCGCTTGACGGTTTCAAGAATATTATCGACCTGATGTTTGAAGGGATCCCAGAATTCTTCGAGCAAAGGTACCCACTCTTTTTCCCCACGGGAAATTTCATCCAGCTCATCTTCCAGTTTTGCGGTAAAACCGTAATCCACATAACGAGTGAAATATTGCGTCAGGAACTTGTTCACGATACGGCCAATATCGGTTGGCTTGAAACGCTTGTTTTCCAGGACAACATATTCACGGGTCTGCAGAGTGGAAACAATGGCAGCATAGGTAGATGGTCTGCCTATGCCATGTTCTTCCAATGCCTTGATGAGGGTCGCTTCAGAATACCGCGGCGGCGGTTCCGTGAAATGCTGATTGCAGACGATATCATTGAGTTTGACTTCATCGCCCTCCGCCAGCTGGGGAAGCAAATGCTCATCAGCCAATTCCTCAGGCTTGTCATCCGTTCCCTCCTGGTAAACACGCATATAGCCAGGGTCAACAACAACCGAGCCCGTTGCGCGAAACTGGTTTTTTGCGCCCGCAGACATATCAAGTGTCAATGTATCAATCGTCGCAGAAATCATTTGTGAGGCAACCGTGCGTTTCCATATCAGATCATATAACTTGAATTGTTCCGGGGATAAAAATGCCTTTACTGATTCGGGTGCACGCATGGCTGAGGTCGGACGAATCGCCTCGTGAGCTTCTTGTGCATTCTTGGATTTTGTCTTATAGATACGTGCTTCTTCAGGCACATTCTCCTTGCCATAACGCTCCGCGATCAGTTCGCGCAGTTCATTAATAGCATCCTGCGCCAGATTCACTGAGTCGGTACGCATGTAAGTGATAAGACCCACAGACCCCGAATCCAATTCTATCCCTTCATAAAGCTGCTGTGCGATGCGCATGGTTCGCTGAACCGCGAACCCCAGCTTTCGGGCTGCTTCCTGCTGCAAGGTAGAGGTGATGAATGGCGCAGCCGGATTTCGTTTTCGCTGCTTCTTTTCTACTTTGACAACACGCAATTTTCCATTGGCTTCTTTCAGTAATCGCGATCTGATTTCATTCGCCTGCGCTTCATTGGTAATGGAAAATTGTTCCAGCTTGCTGCCGTCATAAATCATCAACTTGGCGGTAAAAGCCTTTTTCTCTGCTTCGAGACCCGCTTCCAGATCCCAGTATTCCTGCGTGACAAATTTTTCAATTTCTTCTTCGCGTTCGACGATCATGCGTAACGCGGGACTTTGCACGCGTCCAGCTGAAAGACCGTAACGTATTTTTTTCCACAACAATGGTGAAAGGTTAAAACCAACGAGATAATCCAGGGCGCGCCGTGCCTGCTGTGCATTCACCAGGTCCATGGAAATTTCACGCGGATGATCGACTGCTGACTGGATAGCTGATTTCGTGATTTCATGAAAAACAATTCGATGAACGGGCTTTTTACCAAGCGCCTTTTTGTCTTTCAGGATTGTATATATATGCCAGGATATCGCTTCGCCTTCGCGGTCAGGATCGGTAGCAAGATACAAGGCATCCGCTTTTTTCATTGCACTGATGATTGCCGTGACATGTTTTTCGTTTTTCTCGATCAATTCATACCGCATGGCAAAATCATGCGCCGGATCAACTGCGCCTTCTTTTGGCAGCAAATCACGGACATGGCCGTATGAGGCAACGATATTGAAATCTGAGCCCAGATATTTCTTTATCGTCTTCGCCTTGGCTGGTGACTCAACAATGACAAGATTAGTCATGAAAATAAGTTTTCCTTAGAAAATAAGTTCTATCTAGAGAATATAGCCTATATTTTGCGAGAGATGATTAATGCAGGACATCAAAGGCATCCGACAATATCATATCCTGCAGAAGAGAAAGTGCTGATTTTTTATCGGGTTGGTTAAATAATGCAATCAAAACAACCCACTTGATCCGCCCTAAATCTACCTCGCGGTGATCTAATGCCATTAGCCTGTCAATGACGATTTCTCTCGTCATTGGATCCAAAATGCTCAATTGTTCTAGGTAAAGAAGGAACCCTTTTCCTTCAAGGCCAAGCCGTTCACTTTCTTCCATCGAGTAGTGACGTATGGCGTGTGGTGTAAATTGAGGACCGGATTGCACAGTTTCTTGCACTCTGTTCAACCCATCAAGCCAATCCAGGGCGCGTCCAATCTCATTGCGGCTAAAACCCGCCTGCTCCAATTCGCTAACAATCGTATCCTGATCTGCATTCAGGGCTACGCTTCCATCCATATAATTTTCAAAAAGATACATTAATACTTCAAACATACTATTCGCTAATCCACCTTACTGATCAAGAATTGTGCGGATATATCCCCCTCTTACGGATTGAATATAACCATATAATTCTAATATTAAAAGAATGGAGGAAACTTCGCCCGCCGTCAATCCGCTGCGCAATAGTATCACATCCATGGGTGTGATTTCATATCCGATTTGATCAAGTAATTGTCTATGATCAGGGGAAAGTACTGGCCGGCTCTCTGTCCCGGAGGGCGGATGGCCGGATAGACAGACCGCATTTATCTCACCTAATTCCTCAAGAATGTCTTCAATCGTTTCGACCAGCTTTGCCCCCTGGCGTATAAGATGATGGCACCCTTTAGCCAACGGGTTATGGATGGATCCCGGGATGGCAAATACATCGCGACCATGATCCAGTGCATGCCGGGCAGTAATGAGCGACCCGCTTTTCAAGGCTGCCTCTACCACGAGCACACCCAGACTCAACCCGCTTATGATGCGATTGCGACGTGGAAAATTGCCAGGATGAGGCTTGGCTGAAAGAGGGAACTCAGAGATTACCAGACCATTATTTGCCACCACCTCTTCCACAAGATGGCGATGCGCTGGCGGATAGGTAACATGCAACCCCGTACCTGATACCCCAATGGTGAGTCCGCGAGCAGCCAGTGCTCCGCGATGACTTGCGCCATCGATTCCCAGGGCTAACCCACTGGTAACAGCAAATCCTCGTTCAGCAAGCTGATACGCAAACCGTTCAGCATTTTTCAGCCCAACAGGCGTCGCATTGCGCGCGCCCACAATAGCGACCTGTGGCAACCTTATTGCTGTCAGATGACCGCGCGCAAACAATACCAGCGGGGGATCAGCAATCTCTCTCAGCAAGCGCGGATATTCTTGATCTGCAATTGTAATAATATGGTGATCAGGACTGCGTGCCCACTCGAGATCCTCATCAATAGATTGCCAGTCAATACTGCGCAGCGCTTTTCCATGCGCGCATGGAATGCCTTTTGCACGCAACTCATCATCTGTTGCATGAAACAGCGCTGTTATATCCGCAAAATGGTCCATCCAGCGTAAAAATGTGCGTGGACCGACACCAGGCAAATACATTGCCGCCAGCCAGTAAGGCAAATGGTTAGTTGTCATAGAGTATCCTTATCATGTCGTTTGTCGTCCTGCGCTTGATGCGCAGGATCCAAAGTGGTGTTGTGAAAAGAATATGCATATCTTCATGCTTCATTGTTAGCTCGAGGCCAGGATAGTATCCTCACAGACGAAACTGCATCCTGCGATTGGGCAGCACATCCATGTGCCGCACGGTCTGCTCGGATACCATCCCAGGCCCCGAACTTCCCGGCACGTGGTCATGTTCTCATTTAGAAAATCATATCGATACGAATAAACAAAATTGAATATTTCATCTTTTATGGATTGCTATCAATTGATAATGAATAACCAAATTTTCAATACTGAATTGCATTTGTGATTGAGGATGATGTGTGGAGGGTGTGCCATCATTGACAACATTGCGGGGCAGAAGAGCCGAGGCCAGCGGTGGTATCCGAGCAGACCGTGCGGCACATGGATGTGCTGCCCAATCGCAGGATGCAGTTTCGTCTGTGAGGATACTATCCTGGCCTCGGGCTGACAATGCATTTGCAATGACGCTTGTCCTTTCCTGCGGTTTATCCGCAGAACGCAGAAAAGAGCTCTGTAAAAGTCTCAAACTCTTGTCTTCTTCATATATGGAACCAAGGCATCCAGCAGCATCGCACTGACATTCACGCCGGCGCCGTCATCGATCTCACGTATTCCAGTCGGACTGGTAACATTAATTTCCGTCAGATAATCACCAATGATATCAATCCCGGCAAAATATAATCCGCGCACGCGCAAAGCAGGACCGACCTGGGCACAAATCCAGCGATCATGCTCTGACAGGGGCTGCACAACACCTTTAGCGCCAACCGCGAGGTTTCCACGCCAGTCATTTGCTTGCGGCACTCGAGCCAGGAGATATGGAACCGGATTTCCATCTATCATCAGTATTCGTTTATCGCCGGATTTGATCTCTGGAATAAAACGCTGCGCCATTATATAGGATGTCTGATTATGCGTGAGCGTCTCAAAAATCACGTTTGCATTCACATCTGAATCACGCAATCGAAAGACAGATACCCCACCCATGCTGTTTAATGGCTTACAGACAATATCACGATGTTCTTCCCAGAATGTTCTCAGTTTTTCGCTCGAGCGCGTCACCAGCGTGGCTGGACAACATTGGGGAAAGTAGGTAGCAAACAGTTTCTCATTTGAATCACGTAATGCCTGAGGACGATTGGCAACCAGAACGCCCTGCCGCTCAGCATGTTCGAGAATATAGGTAGTATAAATATATTCTTCATCAAACGGCGGGTCCTTGCGCATAAGTATAATGTCGAAGCCATCCAGGGGAATACATTGTTTGGTTCCAAGTTCAAACCAGTTATCGGGATCACGGGAAACACGCAAATCACGCGCATCACCATACGGTAATCCATCGCGCAAGAACAAATCTCTCTGCTCGAAATAACTGATTTTCCAGCCACGCGCCTGTGCTTCCCAAAGCATTGCCAGCGTACTGTCCTTTTTATATTGAACAGACTGTATTGGATCCATAACGACGCCAAGATGGATTGTCATTTGTTCATTTGATCCTTAATTTCACGCGCAGCCGCGAGCATACTCAGCTGGGCTACGATTCCATAAGTATAAAACCTGTTAGGACAGGCATCAGGCTCCATGTCGTCTCTCGGTTCAGTACAGGTTTGCGCAAACGCCAGGGGTTCAAATTTCATTCCGGGTGAATTCAGATTTTCATCCACGCTTCTATCCTTGTGCACGCGATAAAAGCCGCCTACAACGCTGCTGCCCCACAAATATATAACCGGTTCAGCCACCGCATGTTCAGGACCAAATGTTTCAAAAGTATAAACGCCTTCCTGAATGATCACGCGACGCACAGGTTGACCACCCTTGGTCATGGACATTCGCGTCCGCTGCTTGCGATTCATTGTTTTCAATTCTTCGACATTCCGTACAGTCATGACCGCCATTCCGTAGGTTCCGGCATCTGCTTTTACAATCAGGAAAGGCTGATGAGGAATATGGTATTGATCATATTTCTTCTGGATTTCTTCAAACAACACTTCCGCATTGGCAGCGAGACATTCCATCCCTTCCTGCTGCATGAAATCAATCTGCCCACAATAACGGAACAATGGCGAAATCAGCCAAGGATCGATATCAACCTGCTCTGCGAATTCTGCCGCAACGAGAGCATAGTACTGGAAGTGCTCGGATTTGAGCCGCTGGCTCCAGCCCAATTCAGCGGGAGGAACAATTAATTGATTGAGATTTTGCAGAATCTCAGGAATACCGTCAGACAAGTCATTATTCAGGAGAACAAAATCCGGATCGAATCCTTCGACATACAATTTTTCATTCACTCGCTTTAATGGTTCGACAAGAACCTTGTCTCCGGATTCCAGTACGATTTCGTGCGGCGACCGGATTTCTTCATTCAGAATACCAAAGCGTGTCTCGAAACCAGCCGATTCCAATATCTTCTGCAGGGTTCGGACATTGGACCAGTAATAAAGATTACGGGTGTGACTTTCCGGGATAATCAATATTTTTTTTGCGTACGGTGAAACAACCTGGATGATTTTTTTTGCCGCAGCCGCTGTTTGCGCCAAAAAATCAGGATTAAGATTGTTGAATCCGGCAGGGAACAGGTTCATGTCTATGGGCGCTAGCTTGAAACCAGCGTTGCGCAAATCAACTGACCCATAAACAGGCGGCGTGGTCAACCGCCATTGCTCCTGAAACCAGTTTTCAATCAACTTACGCCGCATCAGAAAATGCCGCTCGAGGAAATGCAGCTGCTCGATGGCTGATGTGTTAAGTTTTAGTGCCGCATGTGAATTAACAAGCATTTTTGCCCTCTCGTTTTTCATTATGTCATCCATAGTGACGCCAGCTTTGTCTCTGCGACCAGCGGGCGCTTAACATGAAACCTTCGTATCACAACTTGCCGTAATAAAGGTATTGATTCGTGTCATGAAATCCTGAGCGTTGAGTTCGCCGACAATCCTGCGCGAATTTACTTCCTGACCGGCGTTGTTAAAAAATATTACTGTCGGCGGAGCAATCACATCGTAATTTTTTAACAAGGTTTCATCATCTGATGTATTGGCGGAGAGATCAGCGCGCAATAAGACAAATCTGTTCAATGCATTTTTCACTTCAGGCTGATTAAAAACATTTTTGTCCATGACCACGCAGGATTCACACCAGTCCGCATAAAAGTCGAGCAGCACCGGTTTATGTGAAGTCTGAGCTATCGACAATTGTTTTTTCAGATCTGCCACACTGTGCACAACAATGAATGAATTGGCCACAGCAGGATTACCTATTCTTGCCAATGAATTCATAATTGACGGCATGGTGAACCCGGCAGCCAAAAGCAAGAGACCCGCTATTCCCGCGGCCATACCAAGACGCCGGTTGAAGCGCTGCTGCCCTGCCTGACGGGGCAAATATACCCCAAAAAACAGTGCCGCCCCGATCAGCATCACACCGCAAAATACAATAATGACTGTCGCTGAAGATATCCTGGTTAGCATCCAAACAGCCATTCCTAACATCAGCACGCCAAATATTTTTTGCACTGCATTCATCCATGGCCCTCTTCTGGGCAGCCATTTTCCAGTGGTCATGCCAATCAGGATTAATGGTATGCCCATGCCAATACTCATTGCAAATAATGCGCCAGCTCCCAGGATCATGTTGCCTGATTCCGCTATATACATAAGCACACCTACCAAAGGAGCGGTAACGCAGGGAGAAACAATCAATGTTGACACGATACCCATGATGAATACGCCAGCATACGTTCCACTTTCCTGCTTACGGCTCAGTGCTGTAATTCGATTTTGCAAATTCCTCGGCAAGCGCAAGTCGTACAATCCAAAAAGTGAAAACGCAAGCACAACGAATAATCCACTTACGCAGGCAATTATCCATGGCTGCTGCAGCCATGCCTGGAGAGAATGACCCATCATGGCTGCGATGATTCCCGCGATCGCATATGTAATGGATGAACCCAGAACATAGGTTGAGGATAACAAAAATGCCTTTCCGGTTGTCACCGGCTGTTTATGCCCAACGATAATACTGGTAAGAATAGGGATCATGGGCAGCACGCATGGCGTGAATGCCAGAAGAAATCCCATACCAAGGAAGATGAGCAGCATCACCCCCAGATCATGCGTGCCAAGCAGGTTACGTACGCCATTTTGATCGGTCAGCAAAGTCTGGAATGAAGAACTGGCAGCGGATGAAGCGTTATTGGCAGATATGTCTTGCACTGTCGCCTGGCCGCCCAGATTCAGGGTAATTGTTTTATGTTCGGGAGGATAGCAAAATCCGCCTTCCGAGCAGCCCTGATAATCGATGCCAAGTTGTAATTGTTTATTTTGAGTATGAAAAACGATGGGGATGCTGACATTGCCGGAATATATCTCGTAACTATGATTCAATCCCTGTTTTATTTCTCCCTGCGGCAAACGAATATCTGCGATTGCTTTTGGCTCAATATTAAAATGCATGCGCTGTCGATAGAGATAATAACCGGGCACAATATGCCAGCGCACGTTCACGGTATCCTGATTACTCATTGTAACATCAAGAACAAACGCCTGGTCCGCTGGTAAAGGCTTCGCATTTGCCGCGGCAAAAACCTTTTCAGCGACCATCAATGCCGTGAAAAGCAGGATGAATAAAGCTAAAAACATTCTTGTAGACGGCTTCATATGCATATTGTTAACCGAAGCTGTTGTACAAATTTCTTTATTGAACTGCATAAGTCACCCTCTATCGCAAACGAGTGCGCGCAAATCTCAAGTCTGTTGAAGCCACTGTTTCCATCATCCGGCATGATATGTTTTACTGACTTCATGCACAGCATCCACCAGTACTTTAACATTATCAGGCGGAACATCGGGTGTAATTCCATGGCCCAGATTAAAAACATGACCTGATCCCTGGCCATATGACGACAGCACGCGTTCAACTTCCTTACGAACCGCTTCTGGCGACTCCAGTAAAACACCAGGATTCATGTTCCCCTGCAAAGCCACTCTTGAACCCACACGCGAACGCGCCTCGCCTAACGAAACTTCCCAATCCACACCAATCACATCGCAGCCGGATGTCGCCATTTGCTCAAGCCAGCGGCTTCCTCCCTTTGTAAATAAAATCAGTGGAATCTTACTATTATTATTATTATAGTTGCGTAACAGGTTAGCGGTGATTTGCTTCACGTAATATAAGGAAAATTCTTCATAATTCGGGGTATCCAGCAACCCGCCCCAGGTGTCAAACAGCATGACTACCTGCACACCCGCTTCTATCTGGGCATTCAAATGCGCGCTGACAGACTGAGCCAGAACATCAAGAAGATTATGCAATAAAAATGGCTCTTCCTGCATCATTTTAAGCACACGCGGAAACCCGCTTCTTGATTCACCTTCAATCATATAAGCCGCCAGCGTCCAGGGACTGCCACAAAAGCCAATCAGGGGAACCTGTCCCGCCAGTTCATGTCGTACCATACGAATGGCATCATAGACATACTTCAATTTTTCAAGATCAGGAACTGACAAGCGGTTAATTGCATTTTCGTTCCGAATCGGATGAGCAAAAACCGGTCCTTGGCCTTCGATGAATTCAAGGCCCAGACCCATTGCATCCGGAATAGTCAAAATATCCGAAAAAATAATCGCTGCATCCAGTGCATAACGTCTTAAGGGCTGCAAGGTCACTTCGCAAGCCAATTCCGGTGTTTTACATAAGTTCACAAAACTGCCAGCTCGCGCACGGACTGAGCGATATTCAGGCAGGTATCTTCCGGCTTGGCGCATAATCCAGACAGGTGTCATATCAACCGGTTCACGTGAAATTGCCTTGAGCAGGCGGTCATTTTTTAGCTGAAACATGATAAGCAGACCTTATTGTTTAATTATTGAAAGCTTCCAGGCTTATATTGGGTCAACTGGCAAAGAAAAAAGTCATAAAAAGTATTATTTTTGACAGTTGTTCCAAACTGAATAATTCAGATTGTGATAAAGAAAATTATTTAATAATATCAACCATATTAGTTTGTCTGTTCATTCCGGCCTTTTGGCCCAGGCTGTACTTTGCCATATTTTATCCAGCAAGAACAGATTAACCGAACAGACAACCATCGCACTCACCTTATCAGCCATGAAACCACACAAGTATGCCACTAATCAAAACATTCTATTTAACGGATAGACTTTTTGATCTGATTTATGACACCAGGCAAGATAAAAATGAAATCAATAAGAACTGCGTACGCATTAAAGCCTTAATCTTTATTGGGTCATCTTGTCCAGCTGCTCGTTTACGAACTTTTGAAAGGTGAATGGATGCGCGATCATCGGATAAGCATCGAATGCCCCAAATGCGTTGATTGAGACTATTCCGTAATCAAGCATTTGCCCTAGGAGGCTTTGATCTACATTAACCTGGGAAATCGTATTTATCCGCATTTCATTCGCATGGCGGTTAAAAAAACCTTCACGCATCATGACGCGCTTATTCGTTACAGCAAATTCGGAAGTGAGATAATCCAGCCCGGAAGATGCCCAAAACAAAAGCACGATGACGGTAGGCGCCCAATCGACCTTGTTTAAAATATTGTTGGATTCCATGTAGCTGTATGCAACGATCGACAAGATGGTCAGGATTAACGGAACTAGAAAAATGATGAGATGTTTTTTAGTACGAAAGAGGATTTTCTCATCCGGCAGCAAATTTCTGTCTATATAACTCATGCAAGATTCTCCATGATAATCCTTCCACTTCAGCTATAATATGCGAAATTAGATGCGTCAGCCATAGTGGCCTGACAAATCCTGAATGAATGACAGAGCAAACAATGAACCTGAACGATTTGACCGTAAACATAAACCTCTCCCAGCGCACTGCGCTGGTGATTTGCCTGGGCGTTGCAGCTCTAGCATGCCTGACCTTTGGCTATGCTGCATGGCAATGGCGTTCGGACTGGATTTTAGTGCATCAAGCCAGCACCGAGATGCCGGTTCTATACAATTCAAATCAGATTTCAGACCTGGTATCAGCCATTCCTGATGAACATTTATTTGGTACCTCCAAGAACAAACTGGGAAATATGCCGATTACCAACCTCCAGCTGCGTGTCACTGGCATTGTAAATGTGGACACGGAACAATTAGGCGCCTATTCGAAAGCCTATATTTCCATTGCCGGGCAACCTAGTAAAATCTATCAAGTAGGTGACGTTCTTCCCTATGGGGTGAAAGTTTATGATATCACTTCCGATGCTGTGATTCTTGAAAACGACGGTCACCTTGAAAAATTACCATTGCCTCGAGAGCAATTAAAATTCAAACCAAAACCAACCGGGGAGAACCCGTAAAATGACCAGAGTATTTATAATTTGTCTTGTTTCGCTTTGTCTTATGGCATGCACAACGCCATCGCCGGTCGTTATGTCAGAATTACAGCAAGGGAAACGTTATTTTGATGATGGTTATTACAAGCGCGCCATGCGTGAATTATGGCCTCTTGCAGCTGATGGCCGCGCAGAAGCCCAGTATGCAATTGGCTACATGTATTATTACGGACTAGGTGTGGCCCAGGATACGGATACTGGTTATTTCTGGATTAAACGCGCGGCAGACAAAGGATATCCACCCGCGATCAAGGCCCTGGGAATCATATCGAGCCAGGAAAACTATCAACCGCGCAACGAACTGAGAACTAGGTAACTGGAGAGAGCAGGCTGAGAAAGCTTGCTATGAATTGACCCTCCTGAGGTCATTAATGTCAAAAAATATCCTCTGGTGCCGGGCAACTGGAATAGAATTTCTGATTTCTTGCTGTCTGGCAAGATCTATATCGGCATAAATCAATCCGCTATCGGCATTATTCCTTATCGCAGCAATCGTACCCCACGGCTCGACAATAATACTGTGGCCATACGTGCTGCGCCCGCTTGTGTGCGTGCCTCCCTGCCCGGCACCAATCAGATAACAAAAGTTTTCGATCGCGCGGCTTCGGGTCAGCACTTCCCAATGAGCAGCGCCGGTCCGGACGGTAAATGCCGAAGGGAGCGTGATGATATTGGCCCCCTCATTAAACATGCACCTGAACAGCTCCGGGAAGCGCACATCATAACAAACCGCCATTCCCAGTTTGCCAAACGGCGTATCTACCGTAACAATCTGGCTGCCCGGCTGTATCGTATCTGATTCTCTGTATATTTCATTTTTGGAAACCGCGACATCAAACAAATGAATTTTGTCATAGCGTGCGACACATTTCCCAGTGTCATCAAATAATAGCGAGGCAGCACGAACTCTCATTTCGTCATCGCAGCTAACAGGTATGGTTCCACCAACAATCCATACGTGACTCTGTCTTGCCTGTTGAGACAGGAATGACTGGATTCTACCCTCACCGAATCCTTCACGCGCAGCCAGTTTATCTGTTTCGTTTAACCCCATGATTGCAAAGTTTTCGGGCAGAACGATGAGTTGCGCACCATGCGCAGACGCTTCAGCGATAAGTGCCGCAGCCGTTGCAAGGTTAGCCTCGACAAGATGTGATGAGCACATTTGAATGGCTGCTATCTTCGACATATTAACCTGCTTTGAGATATTACAAGACGTATCCGCACGCGTCTGTGCCGGGAATTACTTGATCACAATATCCACTGTCACAATTCCCGGAGCATTTTCCGCGGTTGCTGACATTTGTGTAATCGTGAGACCCTGATCCATTGTAACAGAAATAAGGAACCTGACTAATTTATCAAACTCAATCTTTCGGAAACTCATTTCAATCGAATCATTTGTCGCCTGTTTCAATTGAGAAAGATATTGTTCAAATCCAGCTGCCTTAATCTGCTTTTGCAGATTGCTCAACAACACAATCGGTGTGGCTGCTTTATTCTTACCCCTGGATTTAGTTTCCACTTTTTGAATTGCTTCATCTGCCGCACGCATCCACTGCAGCGTTTTCTGGTCAGCTGCGATCTGTTTTCGCATGCTTTCCATGTGGTCGAGACAGGGTATCCATATCCATTGGTAGACGATAAAAATAGCGACTGCACACGATCCCGTGACGATGGCCAGCCTTTCGCGTGATGCCAATCCAGCCCACCATTCCCTGATTTTCATGTTTGTTTCATTCATAAACGCCTCTTACCAGCACATGGTTTATTCCACCACGACTATTCCATTGATGCGCGCCCCCTGCATCGTTGCATTCTGCTGCTTTATATTTAAGCCCTGTCGCGACAGATAATCGGTGAATGCGGCAAAATCCTCTGACGACGCCGTCATCAATTCCAATGTTAATTGATTATTCTTGAAATCAAATCGCTTTATCTTGATGCTCGGCTTCTCAAGCATTGCCTTGCCAATGTATCCCAGTAATGAAAAAAGTTTATTGTCCCCTGCCTGTGAGGTAAAGCTTCGCAGCTTTTCCTCCATTCTCAACTTTGGAGCAACCATACTACTCGATTGGGGGAAATTGTGTTTATAAATCTGTTCTATCTGGCTTTCGATGCTGTTTACCTTATGCTTGAGTATAAGGTAAGAAATCGTGGGATAAAAAAATAACAATATGACCCATGACATTGCCAGGTAAAATGTCGCTTTCCAGATTTTTTGCATCTTGGGATAACGTGATTTTTTGGTGCGGTATTCCGCCTGCAAAAGATTGATAGCTGGCAATTTGCCAGCGTTTTTCGCCAAATCAGCGTATAACTGGTCTGTTTCATTGAAATCTTCCTTGACGGGAATTTTCAGGTTCAGCGTTTCTGATACGGCATGCGTTGAATAATTGTGTATACGTATCAATTCCGGTTTGGACTCCGAGGCTTCCAGCGCGATTTCCAGCATTTCCTTCAAGTTGTCTTTATCACAAGCAAAGCCCTGATACAGCCCGGAACGCACGATCGCCATCCCATTCACTGCGACACTCCATGCACCCTCTTCCGCTGACAAAGCTAGCGTTGAAGGAATCAGTGCATCAGCCAGAATATTCCAGGACTGTAACAAGGAAACCCATGCCTGCATCTTTTCCTTCGATACCACAGCCACAGGCAAACTTCCATCTGCCTGTGTTTCGCCTTGCGCAAAATGCAGTGTATCAACATCACCAATGAGTTTTTCTTCCAATGCAAATGGAAGTGCCTGGGCCAGGCGTGAACGATTCATTTTTGGCAGCGACACCGAAGTAATCAGAACATCCTCAGCGGGCACGATGACAATCACTTCCTTGTCTTGTGCAGCATCCGTCAGATCAGCAGGGTTCCCGTGCCGCACGTTATACCTGAAAACATTATCTGCATTCAGCACAACCCAGTCGGGGCGCTCCGCATCATAGGTATGTAAAAAAATTATTAACTTGTCTTGCATGACCATGGGTCCTTAAACATCAGCTGGCTCTGCTGAAGAAATTGTGAAATATGTTTCTGAAAATCAGCCACACCGCCCGGGCATCGAAACGTTTGTATTATCCTGGCAATCCCTTGCTTTGCCAAATGATAGTGACCGCACTCTTGGCATCATTGCCAGTACGCTCAAGCAGAGTATAAATCACTACATTCTGCTTCTCTATTGTCACATTCGTCTCGACCAGAAAATAATTGCTGAGGGCCGTAATTTTTTCCGCTGGAATATTATGGTTCTTGAGCAAATCCAGATTCAAAAAGGCCTGCGTGGAGGCAATTGGAGACTGCTCGCGCACCCGCGCGATTTCCTTTCCGGTATCCACTGTCATGCCTGGCGCAAGAGCAGCCATTACCTGCGGAGTCGCCGTACGTAAATTTACCTGCGTCGTGACCGGCAAAGCGGTCACATACGGCTGCAGAAGACTGAACAATTGCGGCGTCATTCCCTTGACCAGCTGCAATTCACTTGCACTTGCCATGGGCCGATGCGCTGCGCGGTAAGGAAGCGGCCGGTCCATATAATATTTGTTATATTCATTCTGCTGCTGCCCCGGTGTAATCCAGTCAGTCGCCGCCAACACGATTTGCTGCGCCTGCTGCTCATTGATTTTTGGGTCAACCAGCTGAAGCAGCCGCTTGAAATCAGCCTGCGACTCAGGATTGCCCAGATTATTCAGATTAAATCGTGCCTGCATGTCATAAATCGTACTGGAGATTTTATATCCATTTACCTCATCGACAGGCGACTTGAGGGGGATAACATCCACAGGCAGGTTAGGTTTCTGGTTGGCAAGGTTAGCGCGTAATTGTTCCATGGCCCAGGCTATAGATCCCTGCGCATAAAATTCAGCCTGTGTATCGCGCAGCAACAAACTCGTTCTGCGTGTATCACGCTCCAGCCTCGACATCATCACATAGGCAAGTGTCGCCACCAGCGCAACAATAAATAATGCCAGCACAATCACCACACCTTGCTGACGCCGCACATATCGAGGTTGTCCTGATGCACGAATATTTGGTGTTTTACTTGCCGTCCTCATTGAGTTAATCACTCCCGCTTTTCATCCGGCTTGCCATCCATTTTTTGCTCTCCGCTCCCAGGCGTCGACCCGAGTTGTCCTGGTTTTTGAGGCAGTTGTGTATTTTTGCCAGCCTGCGCAGCGATTAGATAAAGCTCGCTCAGTTTTCCCCAATTTACAACCGTCATGATAATGCGGACACCGCGAGGCAAAGGCTCATCATCGCCGTCTTCGAGAGGCCAGTTATCATGAAACCGTCCCTGTTTATCCAGAAACTGAAACTGCATCTCGGGCACGTCCGTTAAGAGACGCCGGGAATGCGGTTTCGTTTGCGGCGCCTGGTCCAGTACTGGCCAGGTCAAACGCGACAGTGCCAGTTCACTCCATAAATAACCAGTACGCTGCAGGGTACTGCGTGCGACTGCGCCAGCTGGATTGGCAAATCCCGCGTGCGTGAAAACCATTGATTGCGGCGTACCGACAAAAGCTGCTTCTTCCCGTCCGTTTGCATCTATGATCGGCCGATTGATGGCTTGCTCAATGTCACGCGACATCACCAGCAATACCATCTGTAATTTGCGCAAACGTTCAGCCTTGTCTTCACTCCCGGATTGCGCATTGATGACACTGTGAAGACCGCCCACCATCATCAGGGACAGTATCGTGAAAATGAACAAGGCAATGAGAATTTCAAGAAGCGTGAAGCCGGCTGTACGCACGCTTCGCCTGAAAAATCCGGGGAAACAGATATCATTCCTCATGATAGACATAACTCTCCAGGGTCACGACGGGAGATTCCTGCTCGTCTTCGTTGGCAAATACTTTCACCGTTATTTTCTTGATCCGGTTATTGGGTGTTTCCTCTTGCGCCACATGCCAATACCATTCCCGGCCCAGCATTTCCGTTGTCAGTTTCTGATTGTCTGTTGAGCTGCCCATTTTAAGCAAATTGGCACGTGCTTCGTTAATGACTTGCTGCCCTACCCACATGGCAGATGTTTTTGTCTCCAGATAACTGGTGGAACGAATATTTTGCGAGGTCGCCTTGATCACTGCGGTAAGTGCAATGCCAATAATGGCAAGAGCGATTAACACTTCAATCAGGGTAAGACCGGATTTATTATGCATGGCAGCATTTCTACCTGTTATCAAACCACATCAAGACAGCAGTCTGCTAGTGACATTGCCATCAGCATCACCATTGATGACATACCTGGGTTTTTGCCCGCGCTTTCCGATGTAAATCGTAAACGGCGTGACATCACCATTGGTTGATATCACGATTTGTGGGATATTGTTCTTTGCTTTTTCCTTGGGATCGTCGTTATTGTCATCAGAATCTGATGACAATTTTCCATTCATGACCACGCTTACCTGAATATCATTCGGAATATTATGCGCGCCTAACACTCTATCCTTAAACGGCATCCAGGGATTCACATTTTTATCGACTACCGCATGGTAGGAGGAAAATTGGTATGAGTTTTCTCCAAGCGACAAGCCCAATACAACCGGCTGTAGCATGGCCTGCTCTTCGGCGAGCGTTACCATTTGCACCAGTTCGTTGGTAAAGGATTCCAGACGTTTGTTTTCATTACGGCCGACACTCAGCAAAGCCACGCTGGTGACAATACTGATAATGAAAATCACCACCAATAATTCGATGAGTGTAAAACCGCGCGCAGTGGCATCGCGTGAAAAAGGTCCTGAAAATGCGAGACCATGTACGGGTGATGTCCATGAACCACCCGTACTCTCAATACCTGCATGCTTAGGCTTGTGATTCGCCATTATTATTCCAGTTGCCAATCTCGCTATTACCATCCTTGCCTTTTGGACCATAGCTGAAGATTTTTGGTCTTTCGTTTTCATTCAGGTATTGATAAGCCTGACCCCATGGATCCACTGGCAGCTCCTGCAGATAGCCGTCAGATTTCCAGTCACGCGGTACCGGCGGGGTGGAAGGTTTGCTAACCAGCGCTTGCAAACCCTGGTCTGTTGTCGGGTAAATCCCGTTATCCAGCTTGTATAAATCCAGGGCACTCTGGATTGCCGCAATATCTTGCTTGACCTTGACGACACGCGCCTGTTCAGGACGGCTCATGATCTTTGGAACGATGATCGCCGCTAAAATGCCTAAAATAACAACAACCACCATGACTTCGATAAGGGTAAAACCAGAGGCATTTCGATAATTGATTGATTGAAATCGGTTTTTCATATTACTATACCACCGCCTTGTTAGGGTTAATGATTTGAAAATTTAGCAAAATATGTTTAAAATGTAAACAGGTATTATTTTGCAATGAAATAGAGTTACAATTTAAGTTGATGGTAAGAAAAAGCGTTTATAATTAACTTAAATGGTCAATTATAGATGCACGAGGAGCCCGTTTATGGAACCCAGAGAACAGCAAGACATTTACGAATCAATTTTGAACACCGCCAGAAGAACATCTGACGGCTTGAAATCGTTAGCTGATAATATTAAAAAAACCCTTGAGGCATTGCTAGCCCCACAGTATGAAAGAAACTCAAAGCTACAAAAGCTTGCTGTTGCAAACGTAATGGATCCTGCTGTAGCAAGAAATGTTGCTGGCGATGATGTCAGAAACTATGTTGAAAAGCTGCAGCAAATACATACCGAATTATCAGCAACAAATAAAGAAATTGAACAGATACAAAACCGACTGGCATTACTGCAAGGAAAGACTCCTAACGACCCAAGATTAAAAGCAGCATATGATCAGGAACTAAAAGAACTTCACAAGCTAAATCAGGATTATACAAACACCTATCGCTTACTGCAGAAACAAGCCATGATATTAAGCGACCCAAAGATTTCTGAAAAACTGGCAGATGTTACACAGAAATCGGATATGGACAAGGCTCTGCAGGGTATCTACGAAAAAGCACGTGAATTAAAGGTCGGAGCACAAAAGAAAGTCGAAGCTGTACAGAAAGTTGAAGAATACGTAAGACCGAAACTAGGGTAGGTTAAATTCAAGACAAGGTAATAGGATAGGAGTTTTCTTATGTTTGAACGGTTGCAGAAGCCTTTTCTTACTGTAGAAACAGGCGAGGCTTATCAACCTATCCGTGTTGCATACGATCTCCTGCAGCCAGAAAAGTTAAATGACGCCATTGCAAAACTTCAATTCATCGAACCCAAAGACGCCAAACAGGGCGGCGGGTGGAATCTCTTCTGGCGCAATGAATGTGATGACCTGCATTTTGAATCCCTGGATTCATTCAAGAAAAATCCACAGCATCCCATTCGTCTTGGCACCATGCTCGTCAAGGACAAAACCCTCTACCTGAACCTGCCGTCTTTCAAACGCGCCTGTCTGCTGGTTCCCTTGCTGCATAAACTGATTGATCCTGCCATTGTAAAAATCAAAAAAGCAGACTTCCTGAACAAGGTTTTTGGGTTGAATGAGCGCTTGCCGCATGGGTTCGCGGAATTATTCGATGAAAACGAACTGGAAAAAATCGTGCATCAGCGCATTCACGATTACGAAGAAGTGCAGGCGCGTTGCGAACAGGCTTCGACTGCGGAGGAAGCATTTCAAATCCTGTCTGAATACACCAAAACCGAAGCTCATAAAAAACTGCCATACGCGGAACGTTACGCCTTTCAGGAAGTTGATGGCATGGACCCCGATGTTGCCTATCTGGGTTTTTACATTTTCCTGCGTGGTCGCGAATTGGTCGCCATTCGCCGCTGGTTTGGTGAAACCGGTTACACGCTGGCCGACGCTGCTGAAGAAACCATTGAACAAGTCTTTGGCGGTATGAATATTGATATTATTGAATAACAGCCGTCTCTTGCCTGCCCTCAACCGGAAATTTCAATTTTTCTCTTAATAAATCCTTAAGATTCCATTGTTAAGATTAGGCAATTTTTAAACAGCCGCACGTCAAAAAGTAAAATAGAACAAGCGACGAGGAACCCATGTTGAGATCAACAAGATCTGATTTGGAGTCGAATTCCAATACTTCAATCGCCATACAATATTCTGTCAAGATTCATATCCCCAATGAAGAATTTCAACCCCGCGAACAGGAAATCAAACAAACATTTGTAAATCGACGTTCCAGGCAAGACAAGCCACTCATGTTTACAACTGACTTGTATCAAATCATCCATCCCGGCAATGACCTGAATTTGGCGGCGGTGAGTGGTAGCAATGAAACAATCCCGACGACATTGACATTACAATCACTGCAGGAATACTCATCCATGACGGTGACCATTGATGCCAAATGGTTCCATGCCAGTGAAAAGCCGGCAAAAACAGGCGCCGATGCCAATGTTTTTGGCGGAACCGGAATACTACAGTTAGCGGATGCGATAGATACCCTTTACATTCCCACGCATTCCGCAAGCGAGGTATCCTCTGAATTTCTAGCCAGCTTTAGTGCCATGCTTGTTCCTGCCAATCAAAAAATTTCTGGCTTTAATACCTCTCCTTATGACTTGTATTTCGTGACCTATCATTTCGATGAAGACTATATCGAAGATTATGTCCTTAAACCGGATGGCGGTGGCGGCATATTCGTGGAAGAACATGATTTCCCGCATGTGTTCATGCCTATGCATCCTGACTGTAAAGGTGGCCTGATTCTGGGCCGGAATGAAGGAAAAGACCGCTATAGTTTTGCAGCTTTTGAAATTCCCTTTGGTTATGCGCTCCACATAAAGGCAAATGCCATACATGGCGATTCGTTTTTCACTGGTCCGTACACGATTTCACTCACAGAAGGAGGCAAGGCATCCACTGTTTTATTCAGGACAAACAAGGAAGAAATTCAACGCATCAGACAAGTTTCCGCCAAGACATTTTATAACAATCAGCAGCTCTTGTTTGCATCAAAACCATCAAATACCAACTCAGGCAACAGACAGGATGCAGTATCAGATTTAAAAAGCCCACAAAAAATATTCTACGGGTAAAGCCCAATAAAAATGATAACGGTTAGCTATCAATTTTAACCTGACACCAAAACATACAAAACGAGGTATTAACAATGCCAGCATTAGTCTTCAAGGGTAAAAATCTGAATATCAGTTTTGCAGATGATGCGATTACTTTTTATCCTGTCTTTCAATATTACGAAGGCGACAGCGAGCATAAGTTAAGAAACTGCCTGAGTGTCATTGAAGATTGCCATGGCATTCAATTTGTCATTAAACGATTACCGGATAAGGTTTCGACGACCGAGAATGAAAAATTCATCCAGGCACTTGAAGCTATTCATAAAAAAAACGTCACCACTCCCGAGAAGTCAAAGAAAATGACTGTACAGGATGGCGCAACCACAACCATCTCTACGAGTGGAGAAGAAGAGAATGAAGAGGATGAACTGCCTTCCGAGTCATTCAAGCAGACAAAACAAACTGACGATGAATTATCTCCTGACTCCTATACACTTAAGAGTCAGTCAAAAAATATATTCGACTATGACAAGTTTGTGCGCCGTAACGATGATGATCACATGTTATACCATCGTGACAGCTTCATCTTGGACGAAAGCCACTGGCATATTAAATTCACCTGCCTGCTAAACATTGATCAACTGGTTGAAATCTTGAATATCTTCATCAAACACCAGTTACTAACCAAACATGAGCAAACTAAATTTCTTGAAGCTGTCGAGAAACGTTATTCTGATGCCAGAAGTGAACTGAGCAAGACACTGACTACCGAGAAAGAGGCAGATGCAAAAACAATTATCGCCTTCATTAAAAAATGCCCTGACAATGACATCCTGAAGAACTTACATGGCTATCTGACGGCAAAAGTATTTGACTATCTCAGATCCGAACCGATCACAGATCAGAACGATTCATCTGCCACGGAGAGAAAAAAATATCAAGGCAGCGATTCAAACGGTCAGATCGTGGCAACAAGCAGAGAATGGTCCTTGATTGAAAAAGCCATTACCTTGCAGATGGCGCACAACATTCAAAATCACTGCACCAGGTTTACGCCAGCATTGGGAAAACAATATGCCAAACGTTTAAAACATCAATTCTGCTTTTTCAGCATATCGCGTAACGCAAAACATGGTGTCAAGAAAAAAAGCTCTGCCTATCTGGCAATCAAAAACGCGGATGCCGAGACTATTGAAGGCAAACTGGAACGGCTGGATAAGAAGTTAACATCAAAGCTGGGTCATCATTGCTGAAGTCCGTGTTAATCGCGACGCAGAGAAATGCCAAGTCTCTCCTGGATGCGGGAGAGACTACAAACATGTATCTGCCTAACCAGTGAACTCGTTCAGATTAAAGATTGGCAGCAGCACAGCAAGAACAATGAACAGCACAATCACACCCATGATAAGTATGATGGCTGGCTCAAAAAGAGCCAATGCAACCTCGATCAGCCTGCTGATTTCATCTTCCTGATTTTTTGCAACCCGCTCCAGCATGGATTCCAGCTGACCGCTTGCCTCACCGCTCGCAATCATGTGAATACTCATCGGTGGAAAATAGCCTGTCTGCTTTAACGCGAGATGGATAGAAGCGCCTTCACGCACACGGTGTACCGCATCTTCCACTGCATGACGAATTGGAATTGTTGTAATCAGTTGAGCTGAAATAGTCATGGCTTCAAGTACTGGGACACCAGACGCAGAGAGAATAGACAAGGTACGTGAGAACCGCGCCGTATCTGCTGTCTTGACTGCATAGCCAATCAGCGGCAGGCGCATCAGGAAATAGTGTGACTTCTCGCGTAAAGCCTCGCTGCGTTTTAATGCCCGGCGCCACATAAAAACGCCCGCGACAATGGCAATCAATACATAGAGTCCATAACTTTTTACAAAACCGCTGACCGCAATCAGGATTTCCGTCATCAACGGCAACGCCTGATTGAGATGACCATATACCGCTATCATTTTTGGAACGACATATTCAAGAAGAAACCCGACAATACCAAAAGCAACCAGCACGATCATCGCAGGGTAGATAAGAGCCGTTTTCAGTTTTTGCTTCATTTGCCATTGCTGTTCGGTATATTCCGCAAGGCGCACTAACACCTTATCAAGATGCCCGGTCTTTTCACCCGCAGCAACGGTCGCGCAAAACAATGCCGTGAATGCTTCCGGATGTTCGCGCAGCGCGGAAGCAAGCGCATGCCCTTCCACCACCTTGCTTCTTACCGAGAGAATCAAGGCTTTGATTCTCTGCTTTTCTGTCTGCTCGGCAACCGCAGCCAGGGATTCTTCAACAGGCAATCCTGCTGATAACAAGGTTGCAAATTGGCGTGTGAACAAGGCCAGCTCCTTGCTGCTCAAGCCTTTCTGTCTACTGAACGCTGACAAGCGTCCAGTTTTACCCGCCGCTTTTTTTTCCTGCGCGGGACGCAAATTCAGTGGTACAAATGCCTTGTCACGTAATAGCTGACGCGCGTGTTTTTCACTCTCCGCCTCGATGACGCCTTTTTGCTCCTTGCCGTCACTATTGATTGCTACATAATGAAATGCCGGCATGTGATATCAATCCTCGCTTGTGACGCGCAAAACTTCTTCCAGTGATGTTTCTCCGTTTAAAACGCGGCGAAAACCATCCTGACGCAAACTTGGATACAACCCGCGCACATATTTTCTCATTTGCAATTCAGGCACACGATCATGAATCATGGTCCGCAACGATTCATCCACAGCAATGAGTTCATAAACACCGCTTCTGCCGGAGTAACCCGTATGCCTGCAGTTCGCACAACCCGCAGCATGGTAAATAACCGGTGAGGATGCTTCCGGCACCCCCAGCACTTCACATTCGCGCGCTGTGGCAAGCATCGGCTTTTTACAATCGTTGCACAATAACCGCATCAACCGTTGGGCAAGCACCCCCGCGAGACTCGATGCCAGGAGAAAAGGCTCAACACCCATATCATCCAGACGGGTAATCGCGCCTATCGCGCTGTTCGTATGCAGGGTTGAAAGAACCAGGTGACCCGTCAAACTCGCCTGTATGGCAATTTGCGCTGTTTCAAGATCACGTATTTCACCAACCATCACCACATCCGGGTCCTGCCGCAAAATTGCGCGCAACCCTTTTGCGAAGGTCATGTTAATCTTGTTATTAACCTGTGTCTGGCCAATCCCGACAAGATCAAACTCGATAGGATCCTCCACTGTGAGAATATTGCGTTTTTTATCATTCAGGATAATGAGGCCCGAGTAGAGTGTTGTTGTTTTACCAGAACCTGTCGGACCGGTGACAAGAATAATTCCGTGCGGCTTCTTGATAAGTGACACGAACAAATCCAGTGTCTTGGGATCCATTCCCAATTCCGCCAGATCAAGGCGAGCGGTTTGTTTATCCAGTAGTCGAAGCACGGCGCGCTCGCCATGATTGGTAGGCATGGTTGATACACGCACATCCACCGCTCTGCCCCCGATGCGCAAGGTAATGCGGCCGTCCTGCGGCAAGCGCTTCTCCGCGATATCAAGACGTGCCATGACTTTAATACGTGAAATAATCAATGGCGCTAGAATTCGCGGAGGCTCAATGATTTCACGCAATATGCCATCGACGCGAAAACGAATGGTCACGTGGTCTTCAAACGTTTCGATATGCACATCGGAAGCCTCTTCCTTGATTGCTTCACTCAACAAGGCATTCAGCAAGCGTATGATTGGCGCATCATCCTGCTTCTCCAGCAAGTCTTCTGCTTTCGGGAGTTCATGCATTAACTCGGAAAGATTCAGCGATTCGCCAAGATCTTCAGCCATTTGCATGGCCGTGGATGAATCAGTTTCATACGTTTTAACGAGTTGGTCATTAAATTCTTCACTGCTTACCTGATTCAGTTCTACAGGCATTTGCAATTGCCGCCTGATCTCAGCAAGCACATTCAATGGCGGCTTGATGTGATAAATCACTTTCGCGATATTGTTCTCGATGCTCGTTACCAGCACACCGTAACGTTTCGCGTACGCAAAGCGTAGTGGATTTATCCTGTTTTTCATGGATCCTTCCCAAATGGCGTTGGCAAGTTCCGTTTATTCTTCCAGGGCGGCAATCTCGTCGGCACCGGCCTGTCACCAATGGTAGCGAGATCATCGGTGAAATTGGATTGGGTCCTGCGAATTTCTCCGTATTTCATTTCTGAAATCAGCATCGCATTATCATTATTGGTGATAATAATTGGCTTGATAAAAACCATCAGGTTTTTCTTTTGCTGATTCTTGGTTTTTTGCTGGAAGATTGGCCCGATGATTGGAACGTCGCCCAGGATCGGAACCTTGTTGATATTTTCATTATTGGAGTTGCTGATCAATCCACCCAGCACCAGGACATCATCGCTGTTGATAATAACGGAATTTGAAATTTTGCTCGTATTAATCAGCGGTGTCAGTCCGGGATTTTGCGGATTTTGAAGCGTGTCATTCTTTAAACTTAATTTGAGCCGCACCGAGGTGCCGAGATTGATTTGCGGCGTCACATCCAGCTTTAATGTCACGGGTTTATACTGATTGGTGGTAAACGGTGTAACCGTGGTTGCGCTATTCGATGTGGCATAAGATCCAGTCTGGAATGGCACATCCTGGCCAACTTCAATCGTAGCTTTTTGATTGTCCAGAACCATAATCGATGGCGTGGAAAGAATATCGACACCATTTTGATTACGCAGAATACTTAATACGGCCTGTATCTGCACACTCGGCATGATACCCACCACACCCGCACCTAGCGGCGGGAATGAAGTCGGCGCACCAGTAGATGTGGGCGCCACTGTTCCCGACGGTGTGACACTTCCCCACTGTATACCCAGACTTTCGATATTACTCTCATCGATCTCGGCAATGATGGCTTCGACCAGCACTTGTGCCGGACGGATGTCGAGTTTCATGATAACGTGTTTGAGCGCCTGCATCAGCGTCGGAGGCGCCGTGATAATCACCGCATTGGTATTGGGTTCTGCCTGGATATTGGTTGACGTTGATGTGTCCTTGCTTGCAGATGCGGCATTTGCTGCTCCTGTACCAGCAGTGTTGGAAGCGCTGACCTCATACTGAGAACCGCTGCTCTTTCCAAGTATATTGGCAGCAATCTTGCTCAATAGCGGTGCCAATGTTTTTGCTTCAAGATAGCGTAAATAAATGACTTCCGTGTTACCTGCCGGAGCCTGTGCCGGCTGATCCAGCTCTGAAATCAATACACGCATACGCAACCGGGCAGCCTTTGGACCTCCCAGTAAAATGCTGTTACTGCGTTCATCGACCGCAATGGAAACAGATGTATTTTCACCGGCAGCACGAGATGCAGACAACAGGTTATTTAATACAGTGGCGACTTGCGAGGCCGACGCATGATGCAGCGGTATCATCTGGATACCATTCGTTGAAGCCCTGTCGACATCCTGGATGATGGTATGGATTCTTTCCAGATTGGACGCCCGCCCAAGGAGGATAATCACATTTCCAGGTGTATAGGCGGAAATATTACTCCATTGCGGCAGCATCGGCCGCAATACCGGAATAAGCTGCGAAGCAGAGACATTTTCAAGCGGTATGACACGCACCACCACTTCGTCTCCCTTGCCCGGCGATGAATTTGTTGCAATACGTGTTGCATTTTCCCCGCTTTCCATATTCGGAACAATCTTGATAACGTTCCCCGTGGGTATTGCCGAATAACCCAGTATCCCGAGTACCGAGAGAAATACGTCGTATACTTCTGACTGCTTCAGGGGTTTGCTGGATATGAGGGAAATCTTTCCGCTGACACGCGGATCAACAATAAAATTTTTACCAGTCTCCTGGGAAACCTCATTGATGACGCTCAGAATATCCGCATCCTGCAAATTCCACAGCCGCCTGGCTGGTTTGGTTTCCGCCGTCTGACCTGTTTCCACTGCTGCGGGCGCGCTTGCCACTGCTGGCGTAGCGGTATTAGTGGCTGCTACTTGTGCCACTGGCTGCTCCGAAAACGATGTTGAAGTGACCAATAATCCACAAATAATCGCGCACAATAATTGTTTAATTATCTGACGTATGTAATATGGGAAAAATTTCATATTATTCTAGAGTCCGGCTTCCATCAAAAATATCGAATAAGGTTATCACAAAACTCCGCCATATCAGTACTGCTTGTTACGCTTTTATATGATCAGATACTGATGTACCAACCATTCTGTAAAATGATAAAGTCGTCATCAAGAAATAATGAGAAAATCAGGACACCAGTCTCTGCTGGCACAACACAATTGAATGCTTTTACATGAAGGAACAGTTTGATAACTCGAAATAAAGCAGCGCGTGTTGATCAAAACGCGCTGCTTTTCAGGTTTGATTAGTTGCCTGAACTTGGAGCAGTGGTGCTGGAACCAGCTGGAGCAGTGGTGCTGGAACCGGCTGCTGGAGCAGTGGTGCTTGAACCAGCTGGCGCGGTGGTGCTGGAACCGGCTGCTGGAGCAGATGCGCTTGAACCCATTGTTGATGACATGCTTGAGTTTTCAGCAGTTGTTACAGGTGCTGCTGGAGCAGTTGTCTGTGCTTCCGGAGTAGCTGCTGGCTGGCTGTTGTTTTCAGCAACTTGCTGATTGGATTCTTGCTGAGCTGGAGCTGCTTCAGCGGTCTGTTGTGGAGCTGCCTGTTCAGCTGGAGACTGCTCTTGAGTTGCCATAGCAGTAGCAGAGGTGCTTTGAGCTTTGTTTTCACCTTTGGAACAAGCTGCCAGACCAATTACACACAAGCCAACGAGGGAGGCTACGAGAAGTTTTTTACGCATGAGATTTTTTCCTTATCAAAAATTAACCCATATCAGTTTATCAATTTACCTGTTTTCACCCAACACGGGGGAAACCAAGCCAGGGTTTGAGTAAACCCTTAACATAAAATTTGTATATTATCCCAATTTTAAACAGGTGCAAAGAGTTGGTATAAAAATATAGCCCCCGAGACAAAAAAAGAAATATTTTGTACTTTCTTCGCTCATTGGTGAATATTTTTTTCAGCCGCCAAAAAAACTGTGCAACACCCAGGTGACAAGTATTCCAAGGATGGCAAGCACTGCCATCAACTCAAGAATGGTCAGCTTTCCGGCCCTATAGACGTCTGCATCTTTTTTATCTTTATTGGATTCCATTAGAAATACCTCTGCCTCATTGCTTCTTTAGCCAGCATCAGCGTAGCATTCGCTGTTTCATTCGCCCTAGCTGTGCCTTCCTGCAAAATAGATTTAACATAATGAATATCTTTTTCATATTGCAATCTGCGCTGCCGCATGGGCTCAATTAGCGCAACCAACACATCGATCAGGCGCCGCTTGCATTCTACATCACCAATGGTACCTTGACGATAACGTTCTTCAGCCTCACTGACCCAGGCCTTATCAGGATTGAATGCCTCGTGAAATATCCACAATGGATTGTTTTCAGTGGAACCCTTGTCAGTCGCCTTGAGCCGCTTTGGATCTGTATACATTGCCATGATTTTCTTTTTGACCGTATCCGGATCATCACTCAAAAAAATGGCATTGTTGAGGGATTTCGACATTTTCATCAAATTCCCGTCCGGCCCCGGACCATTGATGCCAACCAGACGCCTTGTGCGGCTGAGTCTGGTTTCCACGACAGGAAACAAACCGCCCTGCTTCAGGTAATCAGCATCCTGGGTATGCGGATCCACATGACAATACACCTGGTTAAATCGGCGAGCGATTTCTCTGGTCAACTCAAGGTGAGGGATCTGGTCTTCCCCCACAGGAACAACATCCGCCCGAAATGAAAGTATGTCCGCAGCCTGGCTAATGGGATAGAGCAAAAACCCGACAGAATAATTATCTCCCAGCCCCTTGTCGCGGATTTCATCCTTAATGGTCGGATTACGCATCAGTCTCGGATAAGGCACGAGCAAACTGAAAAATACCGTGAGTTCAGCAATCGCGGCTATTTCGGACTGGACGAAAATCGTGCTGCGCTCGGGATCAATTCCTGCCGCAAGATAATCGAGCATGACTTCCATCACATTCTGGTGCACATCAGCCGGCCTGTCCATGCGAGTCGTCAGTGCCTGTATGTTCGCGATGATAAAATAGCAATCGTAATCATCCTGCATCAATACGCGGTTTTCTATTGAACCTACCCAATGCCCCAGGTGCAAGCGCCCGGTTGACGTATCACCGCTAAGCAATCTTGGTTTATGTTTTTTCTCTGTCATTTCTTTTCTCTATGTGCCAAATGATAAAAAACCTGTCCCGCTTTTCTAGTTTTTGATAACTGCCAGTTAAAAGGCAAATCATTATCCTTGATTAGCTCGTGCGCTTCCAGATAGATATAAGATGAATTTGCCAGATATCCATGCTCCTCCAGATAGCGGCAGCATGGCAGCAACAGGTTTTCATGATAAGGCGGATCCAGAAAAACAATATCGAAAGGCTTGCCTGCCGGCCTGAGCCCTGCGGGGATGCTTGCACGGTAGATACACGCCTTCTCTCCCTCTCCGCCAAACCTGACCAGTTCATCCCGTAAAAGCTGTATTACTTCGGTTGACTGATCCGCCATCTCTACATAAGCCGCACCGCGGGATAAAGCCTCAAATCCCAATGCGCCGCTTCCGGCAAACGGATCCAGACAGCGGGCACCGTTTATATACGGCGCCAGCCAGTTGAACAAGGTTTCCCTCACCCGGTCTGGCGTTGGACGCAAGTTTTCAACCTCTGGCACTTTCAATTTTCTCCCGCGCCACTTTCCCGCAATAATTCTCACTTCACCTTGCCGCATTTCAGAACTGCCGTTTCTAGGATGACGGGAACTATGCTAACATTAGCGCCTGTCGTCATAAATCTCGATATAACAAGGTAAGAAATGTTCGATTTCCTCAAAAGAAAAAAGCAGCCAGACAATGCGGCAAACGCTGAAACACACGAATTCAATTCATCTTCTCCCAATGATCACACCGACGCTGAAAAACCCGCTGGATTTTTTGCCCGACTAAAACAGGGGCTTGCGAAAACCCGCGCTAATCTGACGTCCGGCATGGCCAACCTGTTTCTTGGGAAAAAGGAACTCAACCAGGAATTGATAAATGAAATTGAAATGGTATTGCTGTCTGCCGATGTAGGAATAGAAACAACGGATCAACTCATCCAGACACTCACAAGAAAATTGGCTCGCAAAGAATTAAGCGATGCGCAGGCAGCCTTTCGGATATTGCAGGATGAAATGAAACAGATTTTACGCCCCTGTGAGGCCCCATTGACCATCCCCGCTGCGATCAAACCCTATGTCATCCTCGTCGTCGGTATTAACGGCTCCGGAAAAACCACCACGATCGGAAAGCTCGCGCACCTACTCAAACATGAGAAGAAAAATATCATGCTGGCGGCTGGCGATACCTTCCGCGCGGCCGCAATCGGACAATTGCAAATCTGGGGTGAGCGCAACCAGGTACCTGTCATTGCACAACAACCAGGCGCGGACACTGCCGCAGTTATTTTCGATGCCATGGAGGCCTCCAGGGCCCGAGGCACTGATGTATTGATAGCAGACACCGCCGGACGTCTGCACACCCAGTCAAATCTCATGGCTGAACTCCAGAAAGTGAAGCGAGTACTTGCCAAAATCGACTCTTCCGCGCCCCATGAAACACTCATCGTCCTGGATGCCACCCTGGGCCAGAATGCATTAAATCAGGTCAAACAATTCAATCAAGCCATGGGTGTTACCGGCATTGTCCTGACCAAGCTCGATGGTACGGCAAAAGGCGGAATTATTTTCGCCATTGCCCAGCAAACAAAAATTCCTATTAGATTCATTGGCGTAGGCGAAGGGATCGAAGACTTGCGGCCATTCAAGGCAGATGAGTTTGTGGATGCCTTGTTTGCAGAGTAGCCGCCCCGTACTGTCTTGAATATCAGCTATACTTATTGATTAGGACTGGGCTTACTTGAGGGAAGGGGCGTATTTTGGTATGATAGTCGCCCTGAATATAACACTCACCATTCTTCAAGAGCATAATTATGGGCAATATGAATACGAGCTTACAAACCGTTGATATTCGCCTGCCGGTTAGCAGCCTGGAAGCCTATCTCCATTACGTAAATCAGATACCCATGCTAACCCAGGAAGAAGAACACGATCTCGCTGTCCGGCTGCAGAAAAACAACGAGCTGGCTGCAGCAAAGCGCCTGATTCTGGCCCATTTACGCTATGTTGCCCGCGTTGCCAAAGGATATATTGGTTATGGCCTGCCATTGGCAGACCTGATCCAGGAAGGCAACATTGGTCTCATGAAAGCCGTCCGCCGGTTCAACCCGGATATGGGTGTACGCCTGGTTACTTTTGCCATGCACTGGATCAAGGCGGAAATACATGAATATATTTTACGCAATTGGCGCATCGTCAAGGTTGCCACTACCAAAGCCCAGCGCAAGCTGTTTTTTAACTTGCGCAACCTGAAAAAACGCATTGGCTGGATGACCCAGGAAGAAGTGAACGACATTGCCAAAGACCTGAAGGTAAAGCCCGAAACAGTCAGGGAAATGGAAATGCGCCTGGCCACGTCAGATGCTTCGTTTGACGGCCATAATGACGATGAAGATGAAGGTTATCATCACCTTGCGCCTGCTGGCTTTCTTGAAGACGCACGCTACAATCCCGCACAGCAACTGGAAAATGCTGACTGGTCAGAGCAATCCAGTGATACCATTTATCATGCCCTAGACAAGCTCGATGAACGCAGCCAGGATATTATTCGAACCCGCTGGCTGGATGACAACAAACTAACCTTGCAGGATCTGGCTGATAAATACCAGATTTCCGCCGAACGTGTACGCCAGCTCGAAAAAAATGCCATGCAGAAATTACGTGCGGCATTCGAAGAAGAAATCGCGGCCTGACGGGATACGAAATTAGGTTGACCATGTCGGCTTTCCCTATGACCGGGTAAAGGCCGGCATGACAGCAGCAAAAAGCTCATCCATAAACATCCGAATAAAAAAACTCCTTTTGCAATCCGTGCGCCCGCATCTCTGAACACACTGCACTCACAAAGCGCGGTGAACCGCTGGAATAAACCTGATAAGTTGAAAAATCGAGGTGGCCACGCAGCAAGATTTCCAGCAGCGAATCCGGTTTTTCTGAATCCCGATCCTGAAAAACCGGTGTAAATGAAAAACCGGGTAATTCAGCACTCCACTTTTCCAGCAAATCCATCAAATAGAAGTGATCAAGATCAGGCATGCTCCAATAAAAATGCAAAGGCGGATAATGCCAGGACCAGGCCAGGTCTTCAATAACCGCCTTTATCGGTGCAAAACCTGTACCGCGCGCAATAAATATGACCGGCATATTCAGATCAAGACAGGCCGCCGTGCATGTACCAAACGGCCCCGTAATACGCCATTTTTTTTCATTCTGGGCAAGACGCATCAAATCCTCGGCCTGGTGATTTTCCGGAGGATGAAAAAGATGAAATTCCAGGACACCGTCCACATGCGGAGCGCAAGCGATGGAAAGCGGAGAGGCACTTTGATTGTGATGCATCACATTCACATACTGGCCAGCAGCGTATGACAAAGGCGGCAAGGTGATTGCCCGCAAAAAAATCTGCGACACGTGCCCAGCAAGCTGTTGAATGCTGGACACTTCATAAAGATAAGAATCAGGCAACTTGAGATGCTCCACCTTTTAGCTGGTTTGCCTCGCTAATCAGTGCAAGCCTGACTGCTTCGAGCTTGGACATTTTTGCAGCACGCAATAATTCATAGACTTCAGCCAACTTGGTCAGAAGATCCGCTTTTTTAAGCTTATCCTGTTTGTTACTTTCACTAAGTTCGCGTATCGCACGCAAAACATGCGCGATTTCTTCCCAGTTATAAGCAGCTACCTGCTCCCTTGGAACCATACGCTTGCTAGGGTCAGAGGGGACTGCTTTTGTCGATTCATCAAGAACAACCGCCTTGTAACGTTCTGCAGCCTCCATCAGTACATCAATTCGTTCTTCCAGAGTTCCCTTTTGCGAGTCTTCCAGATGCGGATAAAATGTCAACGGCATATATCCTCCTCATCTAATTATTCTGTTTCATATCACAACTATACACCCTAAAGAAACCACCCGGGACATATATTTTCATTATAGACGCTGAATGAAATCTTGCTGCAAACCGCAGGTCACGAAATGAACAAAATTAGCATTAAATCATTAACTTCGTACGATCGAGACACCTGAAATTTAAAGCTTCGCCGAGATGCGCTTCCTGTATTATATCGCTCCCGGCAAGGTCAGCGATCGTACGGGCAATCTTGACAATCCGGTGATAGACGCGCGCGGAGAAGCTGAATTTAGACATGGCCTGATTGAGCAATGACTGCGCACCCTGCCGGAGCTCACAGTAACGATCCAGCTCCGGAACCGTTAAGGCGGAATTGAACTTACCCTGTCTCTCAAATTGAAGTTGATGCGCCTTGATAACTCTTGCGCGCACGGCTGCACTGCTTTCCGGCAACCCCGACTCCTTTCCCTCCAGCACATCGGAAGGCAGACGCGCCACTTCGACATGCATATCAATCCTGTCCAGCAATGGGCCTGAGATTTTGGCAAGATAGCGTCTGATTTGTTCATCTGTGCATTTACATAGATCAACCAGACTGCCTGCATAACCACACGGACATGGGTTCATTGCAGCTATCAACTGAAAGTTTGCTGGAAAATGCGTTTGATATGATGCACGCGAAATGGTAATCGTTCCAGACTCCAGCGGCTCTCGCAGACACTCAAGTACATGCCGGCTAAATTCAGGCAGTTCGTCCAGAAACAAGACCCCATGGTGTGCGAGCGAGATTTCACCGGGACGTGGTGGTCGCCCGCCGCCAGCCAGAGCAATACTGGAACTCGTATGATGCGGAGATCTGAATGGAATCTGCTTCCATTGCTGCGAATCAAATCCGTTGCTGCTCACTGAGGCGACAGCAGCCACTTCAAGCGCCTGCTGCTCATTCAGTTCAGGCAATATACCTGTGAGCCTGCTGGCCAGCATTGTCTTGCCTGTGCCAGGAGGACCAATGTACAGAAGACTGTGCCGCCCGGCAGCCGTGATCTCAAGCGCCCGTTTGGCATGAAACTGTCCTTTGACATCAGCAAGATCAGAGACCTTGCCAACATGGGGCATCGCCTGGAATTCGCAAAACGCAAGACGCTGCTCTCCCTTGAGGTGAGCACATACATCCAGCAGATGGCGGGCAGAAAGCACGGAAGCCTGCTGAACCAGAGCAGCTTCTTTCGCATTATGCTCTGGAATGATTAATTGTCTCTGTGCCTGATAGGCACCCAATACAACAGGCAGCACGCCACGCACGGGCCGCAACTCACCTGACAGTGCCAGCTCTCCCGTGAATTCATATTCCTCCAGAATTTTCCCCGGAACCTGCCCGGACGCTGCCAGTATTCCCAGCGCAATTGGCAAATCAAACCGCCCCCCTTCCTTGGGTAAATCTGCCGGGGCCAGGTTAACGGTAATTCGCCTGCCCGGGAATTCGAAATGCGTATTGATCAATGCACTACGTACGCGATCACGGCTTTCCTTGACCGCAGCCTCGGGAAGCCCAACGATATGAAACCCTGCCATACCATAAGAGATGTGCGTTTCCACTGTCACCAGTGGTGCGGCAATTCCGGAAGAAGCACGGCTGTAAACGATTGCAAGCGCCATAAATGTCACTCCTTGTAAATGTGTTTGTCGGCAAGGCCGCAAGATGAAATTCCCCCTCTCCCCAACCCTCTCCTCCAGCTAAAACGCTGGAGGAGAGGGAGAAACAGGCCGCACCTCTCCCCCAGCAACAGGCTTCACAAAGAGAGACTCTTCCACCTCAGGCAGTAGTGTCCGCGAGGAGAAGCTCCCTCCATGCACACCACCCCAGGCAGCAGTGCCCGCGAGGAGAGGCGTCTTCAATGCACCCTCTCCTCCAGCGTTTTAGCTGGAGGAGAGGGTTGGGGAGAGGAGGAGAAATTTCAGATTAATATTCAGAATTATTTAATGCATATAAAATAGCAGCGAGCACAGATCTTGTTTCCTGGAACACGACATTATTCCAGAAGCGGAGCACCCTATAACCTTTTTCCCGTAGAAATGTGCTGCGCCTTTCATCATAAGATTGTTGTAAAGAATGCTGCCCGCCATCCAGTTCGATAATAAGTTTTCTTTCCAGACAGATAAAGTCGACCACAAATGGATGGACAAGATACTGCCTGCGAAATTTATACCCACCCAATCTTCTGGCTCTCAAAAAATACCATAAATGTTTTTCTGCATCAGAGCTGTTTCGTCTTAATTCCCGAACATGATTTGTCATTATATCTTTCATAATTATTGTCCTTGATAATATAAACCTCCTCTCCCCAACCCTCTCCTCCAGCTAAAATGCTGGAGGAGAGGGAGAAACAGCCGCACCTCTCCCCCAGCAACAGGCTTCACAAAGAGAGACTCTGCCACCTCAGGCAACAGTGCCCACGAGGAGAAGCTCCCTCCATGCACACCACCCCAGGCAGCAGTGTCCGCGAGGAGAAGCTCCCTCCATGCACCACCTCAGGCAACAGTGCCCGCGAGGAGAGGCGTCTTCAATGCACCCTCTCCTCCAGCATTTTAGCTGGAGGAGAGGGTTGGGGAGAGGAGGTTGCAATGCATCAAATGAACAGACATCTGCCCAAACAGTTAAAATCCATTGCATGTTGAAACAAGATGGGATATTTGTAACGTCCTAATGCGCCCGTAGCTCAGTTGGATAGAGTATTGGTTTCCGAAGCCAAGGGTCGGAGGTTCGAATCCTCTCGGGCGCGTTGATTTATTTCAGCAAAATCTTCTGGTGTGCCAATGTTATACCACAGGCCCCGATAGTGTTCCCCCGTGACCCGGCCTGAGGATATGGCGGGATTCAATACTTTGGTTAGCCGGAAATGGCCTGCTGCGCAGCCCTCAAATAATTCTGGCCTGTAAACGCCTATACTTGCGAACGTTAATGCCGGAGCCGTATCCAGGGCGATTTTTCCATTGCGTAATCCATAATCTCCGTGCGGATGATAAACCGGATTATTGACCATCATTAAATGCGCCAGCCCATCAGGATTCTGCGGCATGTTGCTGAGCGGATAATCAGTGATAACATCGCTGCTCATGACCAGAAATGGTTCATTGCCCAGCAATGAGAGGGCCTGAAAAATCCCTCCCCCGGTTTCCAGCCTTTCAGGTTCAATGGAATATAAAATTTTTATTCCATAATTCGCGCCGTCACCCAGTGCCGCCATGATTTTTTCTCCCTGATAGGAGACGTTAATGACAATCTCATTAATACCAGCCTGTTTAATACTGGATATGGCATATTCAATCAGATAATGTCCGCCTATCTTCAGCAGCGGCTTGGGCACTTCCGCAGTCAGGTCGCGCATACGTTCACCGCGGCCAGCGGCCAGAATCATCGCTTTTTTCATTTCATCACTCTTTCAAATGCAGGCTGTACAGTAACGCGCAGGTAATCATGCAAAATATCAAGTTCACGATAATACTGACTGACAGACAGTATATATTCCAGTGTACGCGGTACATACTTCAGATAATGGGATTGATGGTCACGCACATGTTTTCTGGAAAATGTAAGCAATGCCTTAAGATGTCTTTGTACGCCCATCAGATCAAACCAGCGTAGAAAATCCTGTTCACTTATACCCTGAAGAGTTCCGAGATGACATAACTGCCGGAAATAGGATACCACCCAATCTTGCACACGTTCGCGCGGCCAGTCAATGTAACAATCCCGCAGCAATGAAACCAGGTCGTAAGTTACCGGTCCAATAAAGGCATCCTGAAAATCCAGAATACCAACGCTGTCCTCCTCCAATACCATCAGGTTGGCTGAATGATAGTCCCTGTGCATAAAGACTTGTGGCTGCTCAACCGCGGACCTGACAATAAATTGATAACACTGATCCAGATCATCTTCTGCCACAGGAGGAGCAAGCCCCAGCATTTTTTCCAGGACCCATTCTTTATGCCATGCCCATTCTTTCCACATAAAATCAGCAGTGAATACCGGTACGATATGCCCTGCAACGGAACGACAACCCTGCAGCAGGGCAAGAGCCCGAAGTGCGCGTTGATAGAGTCTGTCAGCATTATCTGTGTTCAATGTTTTCAGATAAGTGGCATCCCCAAAATCCGTGACTACCAGGAAGCCTTGCGCAAGATCAGCATGAATGATTTCGGGTGTTTTCAACCCAATGCTTCTGAGCGCGTTTGCAACAGCAACATAGGAGCGGCAATTCTCCTGTGGCGGCGGAGCATCCATCACAACAAACGAGTTCCCATGCGCATGAATTCGAAAATAGCGGCGAAAGCTCGCGTCACCGTGCATGGGCTGCAAGGCATCTACCTGCAAGGCGCACTTCGCGCGCAACCATTGTTCAAGTTCCGTCAGACGTTCAGCATTTTTTATTTCTGCGATTTTTAACTCTTGAGCGGATTCCATTAGTTATCCCTTTTCGTTACACTGGCGTCTGGCATTCGTTAGGTTATTAAAATTTTTCTGCTCCCCTTGGATGAGAGGCAGAGGTTGTGCGCAGTATATAAACAATAACGGAAAAAAGAATATAGCTCAGAGACTGGGAAATGTCTGCAAAAAAAAAATCACGCATATTAAGCATTATTGCTGCGGCATGTCTTATTCCGCCCATCGCCATATCCGCTGCCGGAGCAGATAAAGCGAACAGCAATCCCGATTCATCTTCTTCATTGACAAAAGATGCACTTGCAAAGCAGCTGGGATGGGTAGTCAGCCCGGACACTGAATGCGGCGGCTATTATCTGGAAGAACCCTTCCTCTACCCGCTGGCAAATGAAAAGGACAATTCCGTTGCCGTCACCAGCACATCAGGCCTGCTCTCCCAGCGTGCGACATCGATACTGGAAGGCAAGGTCACTGTTACCCGCTCTGGACAGCAAATGACCGCCAATAAAGCCTATTTATACCGTGATCCCATGACAGGAAAATTAAACGCGATTGACATGATAGGTAATGTGCATTTGCGGGAACCCAACAGCCTGGTGATAGGCAAAAAGGGCCGTTACAACTTCATAACAAAATCGAAGTCCCTGATTGATATCTTGTATCGAACTTCCATCAACAACAACAGGCAAATCATTGGATCAAACAATGTGCCTGTCAAAGAAACCCAGAAGGCACGCATCATTACCTCGCTAACTGCATGGGGAAAAGCTTACGAATTCTCACAGACAGATCCCAAAATCTACGAATTGTCCAAAGCGAGCTATAGCACCTGCCCGCCCATTGATCCAACCTGGCGCGTCAAAGCGAGCCATATTGTCCTCAATAAAAACACAGGCCGCGGTTACGCCACGCATGCCAGATTACTGATAAGGAATATTCCTGTCTTCTATGTTCCTTACATCAGTTTTTCAATCGACAGACAGCGTAAAACAGGGTTTCTCTGGCCAACATTAGGCGGATCAAGCAAATGGGGCCCCTATTTCCTTGCGCCGTTTTACTGGAACATGGCACCTAATTATGACATGACTATTACTCCCGGCATTCTTACCAAACGCGGCCTGCAATTGTCAGACAACTTTCGTTATCTCACGGAAACCAGTGAAGGCAACGTTACATTGAGCATCTTGCCAAACGACAAGGCTTTCCGGGATTTTCAAACTGCTGCTGCGGAAAATCCACAATATACCCATCCCGTGGACACATCCACCCAGACAGCTGCGGTGACCCAGGCAGAATTAAACCGATTACTGAATGACAGCGATACCCGTAAAAGTTTTTTATGGCGTAATGATTCGCGATTTAACGAAAACTGGTCCAGTCATATTGATTATAATTACGCAAGCGACGATTATTACTTGCGCGATTTCGGCAGCAACCTGAATGAAATCACGGCTAACCAGTTATTGCAGGAAGGTGATCTTTACTACAAGGGACCGAACTGGAATTTTACTGGACGCATACAGGCTTACCAAACCTTGCATCCCATCAATGAATCACCCGTGCAAAACCAGTATCGTCGCTTTCCACAATTAATTTTGAACGGCGATTATCCTGACCAGGCTTTTGGTCTCGAGTATTTTATTAACAGTGAACTCACGCACTTTGATATTCGCAATACGCCCGGTACAACTGCCAACCTGCCGATTGGCAATCGTATGCATGTTCAACCCGGCATTAACCTGCCGTTGTACTGGACATCTTTTTATGTGAATCCACGGCTGCAGATGGCGCTGACGGATTACAATCTTTATCAGACAGCGGATACCGGAACACCCAAAAACAAGCAGCGTGCTGTACCGATTCTGGATATTGCTTCCGGACTTACCTTTGAGAAGGATGCGGTTTATTTCGGTCATGCATTCCAGCAGACACTGGAACCGCAAGTCTATTACACCTACATTCCTTACCGTAACCAGACCAGCATTCCCGTATTCGACACCACCGTCAATACTCTCACCTATGACCAGATCTTCAACTATAACCGCTTTACCGGCATTGACAGAATCGGTGACGCCAATCAGATTGGCGTTGGCATCACCACCCGATTAATCGACCAGGAAACCGGATTTGAAAAGGTCAGACTGGGTGTTGGCGACATTTTATATTTTGCTGAACGCCGCGTTACGTTATGCAATGATGAGACGACGTGCAGTGATAATCCATCGAACCACAGCAACAGCCAACGCCTGTCTCCTGTTTCTGGCGTATTAAATTATCACGTCAACCGCTCCTGGAGCTTTAATGCGAACGCGATCTGGAATCCGATATCCAAGCAGCTGGACAACACCACCCTCGCTTTCCAGTATCAGCCTGACGATGTCCGGCTGCTTAATTTTGGTTATACCTACGCACGCAGCGGCGACGTGCTTTCCGGCATTTCGACCACCAGCCCAAGCAACAACCTGAAGGTGACGGATGTCTCGGCAGCCTGGCCTGTCTTTCGTGATATCAGCGTGGTCGGCCGCTGGAGCCAGAACTGGAACCACGAGCATTTGCAGAACCTGCTATATGGGTTACAATACGACACTTGCTGCTGGGCGGTCAGAGCAGTTGGCGGAAAGGCTTTTATCGGCTTTGATACCAATAACAACAATAAGCCCCAGTATAACAGCGAATTTTACGTTCAATTCTCCCTAAAAGGTTTGGGTGATATCGGCACAGGCAATGCCAGCGGATTGTTAAGCACTATTTCAGGTTACAAAACACAATTTGGGCAGGAAATTTAAATGAAAAACGTACTATTAATTACCATATTCACCCTGATGATTTTCTGCGGCTGCAGTTACGCAAAACCGGCTGGCGAATCCCTGGACCAGATCGTTGCCATCGTGAATGATGATGTTGTCACCAAATCAGAATTGAAACATACACTCAGTATGGTGAAAGCACAGATGGCACAGGAACGTGTCAGCATCCCTTCCGACGCTGTATTACAAAAACAGGTTTTAAATCAGCTTGTTAATAAAAAATTGCAGCTGCAAATCGCCAAGCAGGTCGGCATCCGCATTACCGATGCCGACCTGGATCGCGCGGTCCAGAATATCGCAACACAAAACAATATGTCGGTCAGCGACCTGTACAAGCGCATCAATCTTGATGGACTATCAACTGCAGATTACAGGAATGAAATGCGCAATCAGATGACCATACAAAAATTACAGCAACAGGAAGTTGCGAGCCGCATTGCTGTTGCGCCTGGCGAAGTCGACAGCTTCATGCGCTCCAAACTCTGGCAAAACAATACCAGCAAGGAATACCATCTGGAAGATATCCTCATCCCGTTGTCGGACACACCATCAACCGATGAAATTGAAGCTGCAAGAAAACATGCAAAAAGCGTGATTGCAAAACTTAACCAGGGACAAAACTTTCGCGAAGTTGCCCAACAGGAATCCGGCAGCAGCAACGCCCTGAAAGGCGGTGATCTTGGCTGGCGCAAGCTCGCTGAAATTCCTTCAGCATTTGCCGAGCATGTCATTAACATGCAAAAAAATGAAATTGCCGGCCCGATCCAGACCGCAAACGGTTTTCATATCCTGCATCTGGTTGCAGAACGTTCCGACACGTCAAAACAGGCTGCGCCTTCACGCAAGCAGGTGGAAGCATTATTGATGCAGCGCAAATTTGAAGAACAGGTACAAAACTGGGTTTCAAAAATGCGCAGCCAGGCGTATGTGGTGATGAATCCGGTATCGTAATACCTTGAACTGATGAAGGTGTAGACATGAACAAGCGTCTCGTGATTACACCAGGGGAACCTGCAGGCATAGGCCCTGACATTACCATTCAGATGGCACAGCAGCCATGGGATGCAGAGTTGGTTGTCATTGCTGATCCAGACCTTTTAGCCAAACGTGCAAAGTGTCTGGATTTGCCGCTGCAGCTGCAAACATCTGATCCCGATTTGCCGCCTGGCAGCCATACACCCGGATCTTTGAAAATCATTCCTGTCAGATCAAGCGCAACAGCAGAACCTGGCAGCCTGAATACTAAAAATGCCGACTATGTCATACGCACACTTGAAACGGCGGCATCGCTTTGCATGAATAAAAAAGCAGACGCCATTGTAACGGGACCCGTGCACAAAGGTGTCATCAACAAGGCTGGTATTGCATTCACAGGTCATACTGAATTTTTTGCCCAATACTGCGGCGTTCAGCAAACAGTCATGTTATTTGTTGTTGACGGATTAAAAGTGGCTCTCGCAACAACGCATATTCCTCTCTCCAGCGTTTCCCAAGCCGTTACAAAAGAGCTCCTCGATTCCGTCGTGCGTCTCTTGCATGATGAATTAAAGCAGAAATTCAGGATCACCGCGCCGCATATTTTAATTTGCGGCCTCAATCCGCATGCCGGAGAAGGCGGCTATCTGGGACGCGAAGAAATCGATACCATTGCTCCGGCAGTCAGGGAGTTATGCGCAGAACACTACTCTCTTGAAGGGCCGCTGCCTGCCGATACCATTTTCACGCGGAAATATCTGCAGCGCGCAGACGCCATACTCGCCATGTATCATGATCAGGCATTGCCCCTGGTCAAATATATCGGCTTCGGACATGCAGTCAATGTCACACTGGGTTTGCCATTTGTACGCACATCTGTCGATCATGGAACAGCGATTGATATTGCAGGCACCAAACACGCGGATGCCGGAAGCATGATTGCCGCCGCAAGGCTGGCAATCAGTCTGGGATAACAGGATCAATATCTTGCTCATGGAAAAACCAGCTCACTTCATAAGCACTGCCATGGTCAGGCGATTTACCGAAACCAGACTTCCCTCTTCATTCCTGATTTCAATGCCCCAGACCTGCGTGGTTTTACCCAGATGATATGGTTTGGCCGTCGCAACAACAAAGCCATCGCGCATGGCGCGCACATGATTTGTATTGATATCAATACCCACGCAATAATTTTTTGTCATATCGACACAAAACTGCGCCGCCGTACTGCCAACTGTCTCTGCCAGCACACAAGACGCTCCGCCATGCATGATGCCGGCAGGCTGCTTGGTACGATGATCAACCGGCATGCGCGCCACGAGATAATCCTCGCCAACATCGATAAACTCAATTCCCAAATGCTCGGACATTGTATTCTTGCCGCGTTCATTCACCGTTTTCAGATCAATTTCCGTTCGCCAAATTTTCATGAGTCTAGTCCAGCCTTATTGTGAAAGATGAATAACACCCCCAACGATTACACTTCGCATCCTGAAGTGTAATGGGTATATAATACTTACGCATATTATAAACAGGGAACATCATGAAAAAAATTTTGTCTGTCTTTATCGTATCCATCCTGAGTGCTTTTTTTTCCTGCAGCTATGCGGGCGGCGGCACAACGCACATGTTTATTGCACAAGAAGCGATCGCTAAACTTCCCGATGCAAAACTGCGCAATCTGTTAATCGACAACCTGGACGCCTACCTTGTTGGCGCCTATTACCCTGATTCAGGTTATGTGAATGGCAATACATATGGCGAGGATTCGCATTGGGACCCGTTTATCTTTACCTTTGCTGATTATCTCAAGGAAAAATACACAGATCCTGCCACACAAAATCCAAAACTTGTTGCCTTTTTATTCGGCTGCGCGGCACACCGCATGTCTGATGAAATCATTCACTGGACTTTTTATACTGCCAGCAGTAAGCAGGACTTTAGCGGCGATTGGGACAAGGCACACACTTATGGCGACCCCGGCATAGACTTGCTTTTGAAAATGGAGAAAAGCTCCTCCCTCAATCGTCCAGCCACCTGGTGGGTGCCGCTCAGTGATTTACTGCAGGTTTATCACCGGATGGGGAAAGATCAATATACTGCAAAGGAAATTGAGTGGGGCAACAGTGTCATCTTTTTTGCAGGTTATGGTGAAGACCTTATTTACATCCCCGCATACCCTTACCTGCGCTGGAAAATGCCCTGGACAGCCAATCATTATTATGACTGGCCGGAAGGCGGTATTGCGATGGATGTACAGAAAGTCGCAGAATATCAAGCCAACTTGTGGAACAGGCTGACAAATCAATCAACAACAGCCGCACTGGCTGCAATAAAACCCGATACCAGCCGAATGATATTGTCCGACTCGGAATCATCTTTTGCCAGGTTCGCACGAGAAGCGCTTGAAAACGGCCTGGTCAGCATCACAACCAAATACAATGAGGATGGCAGTGTGGAGCTCCAGCCTCCTGTCATCAATGAGGCCGAAAAACTGAAAACATTAGTAAAAAATTTGCTTTCCAGAATATTTAGCTAGGAAGAACCGGGTAATCGTCCTTGCATTGCGAAGGCAAAGCTCGTATCTTTTTAGGTCACCCAAACAAAAGCAAAAAAATGAGAGAGTGATTGTCTAATTGTTACGCAAGGAACACAGTTCATGAAAATAAGACCGCTAATCTTCACAGCCCTGCTAGGTTGGCAAACGACTGTTCACGCCGCTGACCTGATTGAAGTATACCTTCAGGCGCAAACGTCTGATCCAATATTCCAGCAGGCGGTCGCACAGCGGCTCTCCACAAAAGAAGGCGTTCCTATCAGCGTAGCGGCAATTCTGCCCAATATTAATCTCACTGCTAATCCCTCTGTGCAGCGAATCGGATACGCCGGATCGAATTATCAAAGTGTGACGGAAGCTTCCTCAGCCTCGATATTTCCACGCAACCTGACACAGCGCGGCTACACCATGAATCTCAACCTGACACAGACTGTTTTCAATTTTGCTCAATTTTCCACCGTTGCGCAGCAGGTGTCCCTGTCAAAAGGCGCCGACGCCACATTAAACGCGGCATTGCAAAACCTGATGATTCGAGTCGCAAGCGCCTATTTCGCCGTACTCAAGGATGAAGACAACCTGAGTTATGCCGAAGCATCCAAGCTTGCCTATGCTGAACAGCTTGATCAAATCAACCAGCAATACAAAGTCGGATTGAAAACCATTACAGATGTCTATACTGCCCAGGCTTCGTACGATTCTGCCGTAGCAACCTACATTGCCGCTCAGACCACGCTCGCAAACGACAGGGAAAATTTGCGCGTGATTACGGGTGTCTATTATCCCCGCTTGTCATCATTAAGTGATGATTTTCCGCTGGTGAGACCAAACCCGGCCAACGTTGAAGAATGGGTCAAAAAGGCACTGGAACAAAACTGGTCTATCAAGGCGTCACGTTACAGCCTCAATGCGGCAAAACAAGTTATTCGCGTTGAGGAGGCGGGACATTTACCCACGATTAATGTTCAGACAACCTTCTCGAGACAATTAACAGATAATATCGATAAGTACACCACTTTCTCGGTTCGTAACGGTCCAGGCACAACAAGTGACCGCTCGCTTGCGCTGAATCTTAATTTCCCGATCTTTTCCGGCGGCGGCGTCGTCGCCCAGACCAATCAGGCTGTCTACAACTATCGTGTTGCGCAGCAGCAACTGGAAGAGACCACCCGCACTACCGTCAATACAACGAGACAAAGTTATCTCAGTATTGTTGCCGGCATCAGCCAGATAACCGCCGATAAACAGGCGATCAAATCTTCTATCAGTTCACTTCAGGGACTGGAAGCAAGTTACCGCGTGGGGACTGAAACACTGGTCGACGTACTTAACCAGCAGCAAAAGGTTTATCAGGCGCAGACTCAATACGCGACTGACCGTTATGCATTCGTTAATAATCTGCTTGCATTGAAACAGGCAGCCGGAACCCTTAGCTTTGATGATTTACGGGCGATTAATGCATGGCTGATCAATAAAGAGAAAAAACCGATAAAGAGAAAAATTTCACATGGATAAACAGTCATCCATAAAATATTAACTTTCATTCCCCGTGAGCTTTTTATATTTTTCCAGCAATTCCTCGTTGGTTTCCGGATGATTAATGTCCTTGATAATACAATTCACCGGACAGACGGAGACACACTGCGGCTCCGCAAAATGCCCGACACATTCCGTGCACTTGTCAGGATGAATTTCATATATGAGCTCACCCTGATAAATGGCAGTATTGGGACACACAGGTTCACAGACATCGCAATTAATGCATTCATCAGTGATAATCAAAGACATGCTTCGCCACTCTCATTTTTTCATCCAGAACATACCCGCAAACATGAACCGTCATGTTAATCAGGATGCTCTGGTTATTTGCCTAATTTTAATTTTAATGCTTTCGCCACCTGCTCCGGCACAAATGCGGACACATCTCCACCGAGCGATGCAATCTCCCGCACCAGGCTGGACGAAATATACATATAATTTTCAGCCGGCATTAAAAAAATACTTTCAATATCGGAATTCAAATGCCTGTTCATGCTCGCCAATTGAAATTCGTAATCAAAATCGGTCACCGTCCTCAATCCCCGCAATATCACATTAGCACCGTGTTTCTTCGCAAAATCCAGCAGCAGCGAATTGAATCCGGAAACTTTCACATTCCTGAAACTGCTTAAAATATTCGATGTGAGTTCCACACGTTCATCCAATGAAAAAAGCGGCTTTTTAACCGGGCTCGCTGCTATCGCAACAATGATTTCATCAAAAATGGTTGTCGCGCGTTGTACCAGATCGATATGCCCGAAAGTAATCGGATCAAAGGTTCCAGCATAAACAGCGATGTTATTCATTATAGTTAGTTCCTCAAGCGATAGATTAAGGCTGACACCAGAAATTCACGGTGAGTCCTGCTGGAATGAATCACTATTCTTCCGCGCTTCCGGAATTTCTCGTTAACCGACGGTAACACATTATCAGTTATAATTGATTAAGAATACCTGGCATTTTACTGATAAATTCAATACTTTAAAGAGTTATGTCTATGTTTGAATTCAAAATTATACATAATGACCAAGGTAATATAGATCATATCGAGACATGCCTCACCGGCAACGACCTGTTAAGCACACCAAAACTGAACAAGGGCTGCGGTTTTACCCTGGAAGAGCGCAAAACATTTGGATTGACCGGCCTTCTGCCTTATCTCGTGGAAACACTGGATCAGCAAGCCGACCGCATGTATGTACAATATAACGAACATCATACAAATCTCGGTAAAAACATATACTTGAATGTACTCCATGATTATAACGAAACCCTGTTTTACAAGCTGGTGAGCGAGCATCTTGAAGAAATGCTGCCAATCATTTACACACCGACTGTCGGTGAAGCTGTCCAACGCTTCAGTCTGGAACACAGAAAACCCAAAGGGCTATACATCAGTTATGCGGACCGGAACAATATTTCCGAGATTCTCGAACATCGCGTTCCACCCGAAGTGGATTTAAGCGTCGTCACTGATGGCGCAGCAGTCCTTGGGATTGGCGACCAGGGAATTGGCGGCATCAATATATCGATCGCCAAGCTCATGGTATATACCTTGTGCGGCGGGATTAATCCGCACCGTTTCCTGCCCATCCAGCTGGATGTTGGAACCAATAATCCGCACTTATTGAATGACCCCATGTATCTTGGCTGGCGCCATGAACGTGTGACAGGCCAGGAATATGACGATTTCATCGATGCATTCGTACAGACCATCACAAAAAAATTTCCCCATCTTTTCTTGCACTGGGAAGACTTCGGACGTGAAAACGCAAGACATATTTTAAATCGTTATCGCGAGAAAATTTGCACTTTCAATGGCGACATGCAGGGTACAGGCGTCGTCGCTCTTGCCTGTATTCTTGCTGGCGTAACAGCAAGTAACATTCCTCTGAACCAGCACCGCGTGGTCATCATGGGCGCAGGTACCGCCGGCGTGGGTATTGCTGACCAGATTGCGGATGCACTGGAACGTACCGGATTATCTCCGGAAAATGCACGCAGCCATATCTGGCTGCTGGATAAACAGGGTTTGCTGACCGATGATTCCAATCTGCTCTCATTCCAGAAACCTTATGCCCGCAGCAGGGAAGAAATATCGGCATGGGATATGCGCGATCCCGCTTATATCAGTCTGTACGATGTAGTCAGCCATGTGAAGCCTACCATTCTTATCGGGTGCTCAACCATTGCCGGCGCTTTCACCGAGGAAATCGTCAACATGCTGGCAGCAAATGTTAACCGGCCCATCATCATGCCCTTGTCCAACCCGAATTCCCTGGCCGAGGCCAAACCGGAAGATCTGTTGAAATGGACCAATGCGAGAGCCATCATCGCAACAGGCAGCCCATTCCCGGAAATCAGTTACGAAGGCCGGTTGTATCGAATCGCACAAAGTAACAATGCCCTTGCCTATCCAGGCATTGGCCTCGGATGCATTGCTGTTAAAGCCAGGCGGCTTTCTGATGACATGTTGTGGGCAGCCACCAGGGCATTAAGCGATTGCTCTCCCGTCAACCAGGACAAGATGGCACCGCTTCTCCCCAAACTTTCTGAAACAAAAATGATCAGCCAGATAGTGGCTCTTGCCGTTGCTGAACAGGCACGCAATGAAGGACTGGCCCAGATTCCTGATAATGTCAACCTGAAAGAAGCCATCAGAAAAACCTGCTGGAAACCAGCGTATTATCCCTACCAGAAGATATGAGAAGCATTCTCCAGTGAGATTAACTGGTTATTGCATCTCTTGCTCCATGCAGACAAAATGTATGCTCATTTTGAGTGGAAAATCATGGATACATCGCGTCACAATTATTTAAAAGCACTGGGCATTCATCAATGGCGGCTTCGCGTTCCGGTTCAGAATTCTGCTATCGCTTCCACTCCATCAACCTGCCAGGACTGGGAAACATTGCAGGCCAACGTAGCCAGCTGTGTTGCTTGCGGACTGCATCAGACAAGGACACAAACCGTATTTGGGACAGGCAACCGCAAGGCCAACCTGATGATAATTGGTGAAGCGCCTGGATTTAACGAAGACCAGCAGGGTGAGCCATTCGTAGGACGCGCGGGTCAATTACTGACCGCCATGATCAAGGCTATAGGCTTTGATCGCAGCCAGGTCTATATCGCCAATATTTTGAAATGCCGACCCCCAAATAATCGTGATCCACTGGCTGAGGAAGTCAATTTGTGCACTTCATTTCTCAATCAGCAAATCCACCTTGTTCAACCGCTGCTATTAATGGCCGTCGGCAGAATTGCCGCTCATTATTTGTTACAGACAAAATCGTCACTGGAATCGTTACGCAGCAAAACGCATTACTATGGTAAAAACCACACACCCCTGATTGTCACGTACCATCCTGCCTATCTCTTGCGCAACCCGGTGGACAAGAAAAAGGCATTCAGGGATTTGCAATTTGTACAGCATACGCTAGGAGAACTCATTCATGGAAGAATATCCAAAACTACCAAGCAAACACTATAAAGAACTGCGACACGACATTCGCTCCGGTGACATTCTGTTGTGCTCGGGTAATTCCATGTTTTCCAATCTGATTCAGAAAGCCACCCGCAGCGTCTGGAGCCATGTCGGCTTTATCCTGCGTGTCGATTCCATTGAGCGCATCATGGTGCTGGAAAGTGTGGAAAGCATCGGCGTGCGAACTGTTCCTCTCAGTAATTATGTCCGGGACTATAATGGTACGGGCAAAGGTTACGAAGGCCGTCTCATGCTCGCGCGGCATCAGGATGTTCGCCAGGAAAATATTGCAAAACTGTCACGCTCAGCTGTTGATCTGCTGGGCTATCCATACCGGACGGAAGAAATCATTCATATCGCCGCGCGCCTTGGCATGCACACGCTGGGCTTCCCCGGACAAGATGCAGATCCGGAAAAACAGCGCGCTTTCATTTGTTCTGAATATGCGTACACCTGCTTTAAATCCATCGGTGTCACGATTGATTACAATACAATCAATTTTATTGCGCCTGATGATTTTATCAAGTGCCCGAAAGTATCTCCGCTTTGTTATATTGAAACGGAGGGAACACAATCAGGACAAAATCATTTGGCTACTGCAGTCTGACTATTTTTCCGAGCGATCATGAAAATATTACCGATGTCATGCCAGCGCAAGCTGGCATCCAGAGTTATGAATGAAAAACCTGGATCCCCGCCTGCGCGGGGATGACAGTTAACGTTGCGACGGGGCAGCTCGCAGGATGACGGGAGATTCACAGGCAGGGATGATGAATGGTGCGCGAGGATGACGGTGGTGCGCGGGGATGATGGGTGGTACGCAGGATGATGGGCGGTGCGCGGGGATGACAATTCAAGTTGCGGGCGATCACTACGATTGCACGGAGAATGACAAGAGCCCACAGACATTACAAGAGCCTGCAGGCATAAAAAGAGCTCTCGGGAAGGATTAAATCCTGATTAACTGGACAGGTTCTATTTCAATAATGTGCCGACTAATTCCAGCTGCTTTTTCAATGCGCCGCGGTTTGCATTAACCACATGCAACGCACGTTGTCCCATTGCGGCTCTTTCCTCTGGATTTTGCATTAACGCAATCAGAAACGTCACCAGTGACTCTTCACTGGTCACTTTTGTCAGAGCATTAGCTGCAACAAACAGTTCACTGATTTCAGCAAAATTAAACAGATGCGGACCGGTTAAAATGGGTTTTTCCAGCGCGCCCGGTTCCAGCATGTTATGGCCGCCGCGAGGAATCAGGCTGCCGCCAACGAATGCGACATCTGCCGCACCGTACAACAGCAATAATTCACCCATGGTATCGCCCAGATACACTTTTGTTTCCCCGGTACAAGGCTGATTTTTACTCCGACGTGCCGTCACAAACGACTGTTCGCACAATTTTGCAATGGCATCAAAACGATCTGGGTGGCGGGGTACCAGAATTAATAATGCTTCCGGATTTTTTTCGAGAACTTTTTTATGCGCTGCCAGAATGATTTCTTCCTCGCCTTCATGTGTGCTGGCAGCAATCCAGACAAAACGGTGTTTACCAAGCTGATCACGCAAGATCCGGCATTTTTCCGCGAGCTCCTGCGGCAGCTCCAGATCAAACTTGATATTTCCTGTCACCGCAAGACGTTCTTTCCGGGCTCCTAATGCGACAAAACGTTCGGCATCTGGCTGGCCATGTGCAGCGATGAAATCGATATTGCGCAACATCTCACGGGTCAGCGGCGCAATCCGGCCGTAGCCCCTGGCAGATTTCTCAGACAATCGTGCATTCACGAGACATACTGGAACATTATTTTTATGGCAGGCATCCAGAAGGTTTGGCCATAATTCTGTTTCCATAATAATGGAGACCACTGGCTGCATGGTTTTGAGAAACCGCTTCATAGCGCCCGGCAGGTCATAAGGCAAATAAGCATGGGTGACACTGTCACCAAAGGCCGATTTCACTCGCGCTCCTCCTGTCGGAGTCATGGTGGTAACCAGCATGGGTAAATGGGGGTAACGCGCCTGAAGCGACTTGATCAGGGGAATCGCTGCCAGGGTCTCACCAACCGAAACCGCATGGACCCAAATGCATTTTTCAAGCCTGAAGGGGCAAAAGCCCAGCCGTTCGCCAAGCCGCTGACGATACTCAGGCTGCCGTAATGACCGCCACAGTAATCTGAGAAAAACATATGGCAAGGCAAGATAAAACAGGAAAGTATACAGATAACGCACGCTAGCTATGTTCCGTAAGATCCAGAAAGAGGCTAATGTTGCTAGATCGCAGGGGGATTTGCAAGTCCAGCATGGCTAACACGATATTTTGCCCCTCTCACCCGAAGATGATAGAATCTCGCAAATTTAAATAAATCACAGTTATCCAAGGACATCATGCAATACCCATTACCCAAATCATTGCCTGATTTCAGTACCGCTTCGGTCCTCGTTGTTGGCGATGTCATGCTTGACCGTTACTGGTTTGGCGATTCATCCAGAATCTCGCCTGAGGCGCCGGTTCCTATCGTTAAAATTGATAACACGGATAACCGTCCCGGCGGCGCAGGAAATGTTGCGCTTAATATCTCTGCCCTGGGCGCAAAAACCACCTTACTGGGAATCACGGGTGCCGACGAGGCAGCCAGCCTGCTGGACCGTCAGTTAACAGCCGCCTCGGTTACGCATGATCTTTGCAAGCTGGATTCTCTTGCAACCATTATCAAGCTTAGGGTCATCAGCCGGCATCAGCAGTTACTCCGCATGGATTTTGAGGAAAAAATGATCCATGCTGATAAAGATTTGTTAGTCGAGCGGTTTAAAAAACATTTATCAAACGCCAATCTGGTGATCTTGTCTGATTATAAAAAAGGCACATTATCCGACCCGCAATCCCTGATCAAACTGGCGCGGGCGGCGAATATCCCGGTGCTGGTCGACCCCAAAGGGAATGATTTCAGCATTTATCAAAATGCAAATATCATCACCCCCAATTTCAGGGAATTTGAAGCCATTGTTGGCCACTGCCGCAATGAGCAGGAAATTCTGGCCAAGGGACGCGAACTGCTTTCAAAATACAACATTGATACCCTACTGGTCACACGAGGAGAGGATGGCATGACCCTCATCCGTCAGGATGACACTTTGCACCTGCCAGCCTATGCGCGTGAAGTCCTCGATGTGACTGGCGCTGGTGACACTGTCATCAGCATGCTTGGCACCGCTGTCGCAGCAGGACTGGACTTGCATCAGGCAACTGCACTTGCCAACCTTGCCGCCAGCATCGCCGTAGGCAAACTGGGTGCAGCAACAGTAACCACACCTGAATTACAAGTGACCCTGACAGGCAAAACCAGTTTTACATCTGGCATTGTCAGTGAAGAACAATTACTCAAAGCGGTGAAAGAAGCCCGCGCGCAAGGCAAAAAAGTAGTGTTCACCAATGGTTGTTTTGATGTATTGCACGCTGGTCATGTCATTTGCCTGCAAATGGCCAAACAGTTGGGTGATTATCTGATTGTTGCTGTCAATACGGATGAATCCATACAGAAATTAAAAGGCCCTAACCGCCCGGTAAATTGCCTTGAACACCGCATGACTGTGCTTGCCGCCCTTGAGGCTGTAGACTGGGTCGTGCCGTTTGCTGATGACACACCTGAACGCCTGCTGCAAATCATCAAACCTGATGTATTGGCTAAAGGCGGAGAATACCGCCTGGACCAGGTTGTCGGCGCCGAAATCGTGCGTGCTTATGGCGGCGATGTGCGCATACTGGGTAATAAAATTTCATCCAGCTCGACCATTATCAACCGCATCATTGACCTGAATCAAAACACTGACGCCGCTGCAGAAGAGGCAAAAAAATATGGCTAGCCAGGGCAATCTCTACGTCATCGCCGCACCGTCAGGAGCAGGCAAGACCACACTCGTTAAAGCCTTGGTTGACACCATGCCCAACATCACGGTTTCCATCTCGCATACGACCCGGCCAAAACGCCCCGGCGAAATGAATGGAGTCAATTATTACTTCATTGACAAAACCGAGTTCCAGCAAATGATTGATCATCAAGATTTTCTTGAGTATGCCGTCATTTTTGACAATTTGTATGGGACATCCAAAAGCTGGGTCAAGCAGACACTCGACGAGGGCAAAGATGTGATTCTGGAAATCGACTGGCAGGGGCATCAGCAAATCAAGCAGCTGTTTCCTGATTCCATAAGCATTTTCATATTGCCGCCATCACTGAATGATTTGCAAAACCGCCTGATCAAACGCAACCAGGACCATCCCGATGTAATTAAAAAGCGGCTGGCTGATGTGAAGGAAACCGTCTCTCATATCAAAGAATTCGATTATGTGGTCATCAACGATGATTTTGTCAGTGCCCTGCACTATTTAAAGACCATTGTCGAAGCCGGTCGCTTGCTGCAAAAATGCCAGCAATTCAAATTTGCTGCATTAATTCATGACCTGGTGACCATCAGCCCGGCCTGAAAATACGCGGCATTTCACAAAAGACATTCCTCCTGCATGCACTGGAAAGCCAGCCGCATGTTGTCGTCACGTAAGAAATTGATTGATTTTTGCTTCCTGATACGCAAAAATTGCACATCTAATTATCAATAAACGCAATTTCACTTAATAATTAAACAATAACGAGGGGTACTCTAATGATAATCAAACGCGCTATCTCTATTGCTATTGCTGCAGCAGGTTTATCCGCCCTGACTGGCTGTGCATCTATCGTATCCGGAACCAACCAGCCTGTCTCAGTCCATACCGGTTCAGTCACCGGTGCCACCTGCTCCCTGGAGAACAACAAGGGCAAATGGTATATCCCAAGCACGCCAGGCACAGTTGTCGTCAATCGCGACTATAACGATCTAAGAATCAACTGCGAAAAGAAAGGCTACAAACCAACCTACAAGCAGGTTGCCTCAAAAACCAAAGGGATGGCGTTTGGTAATGTCGTGTTCGGCGGTGTTATCGGTGCTGGCGTAGACGTGGTAGATGGCGCTGCATATGATTACCCGACTGATATTTATGTGCCTATGCAAAAAGGTCTGGCGTAAGCATTTCCATTGGAATATTCATTGATGACATTCAAGTGGAGTTTATGAATCCAGCATACCATTTTTCGATAAATTCTTGTATGATATACAGCTTTGTAAATATATAAGCTAAAGGTATCAACAATGGCGAGAGTGACCGTAGAAGATTGCTTGAAAAACGTCAAAAACCGTTTTGAATTAGTTATCGTAGCAGCAAAAAGGGCGCGCCAAATCATGCGCGGCAAACAGCCCAAAGTGGAATGGGACAATGACAAACCCACCGTGGTTGCATTACGTGAAATTGCTGCCGGCTATACCAATATTAACAATATCAACGAAGTACACGAAGAACAGCACGTTCTTGAAACGCATGTACATTCAGAAACCCAGGAAAGCATGGTTGCTCATCCACCTACTCCTTCCGAAGAAGAATAACCGGAAACTTCCCCGGCCTCAGCCGGGGAACCCGTGCAAAAAGGAACCCGATCGTGTTTAAAAAGACCCTCTCATTTTTCGTATCCTGCCTGCTGATTGCCTCGGCAGCTGTTGCGGCAAAAGAACCGGTCAATCTCGCCGTTATCAAACACAAACTCGAACGTTATCACGATTCCGGCGAATACCTGCATGACATTAGCGATGTCGCGACAAAAGCACTGCGTTATCTCGAGCTGCGTGTTGAACGCGGTGATTTCAAAGGTAAAAAGCCGGCTATTGTCCTTGATATCGACGAAACATCGCTGTCCAATTATCCCGACATGGTCAGACTGGATTTTGGCGGCACGATTGAAGAAATCCGGCAGGATGAAGACAAGGGAACTGACGAAGCCATCGAACCAACGCTAAAGTTATATCGTTATGCCAAGGCACATCATATCGCTGTTTTTTTCATCACTGGACGCCATGAAGAGGAAAGGCAGGTGACAGAAGAAAACCTGCAAAAAGCCGGTTATTTGAACCATGACGGATTGATACTGCGCTCCGGCGATTATAAAAAAGCGCCGGCATCGGTGTATAAAACCGCGATGCGAAATCAGCTCACCGAAAAAGGCTATGACATCATACTTAACATGGGTGATCAGCAAAGCGATTTGCGCGGCGGCTATGCTGACAAGACATTCAAACTGCCGAATCCTTATTATCTGATTCCGTAATCGACACTCCCGATTCTCTTTCCTGGATGCTGCCGGCATCCAGGAAGACTGTCATCTTACTCCGATTTTTTAGACTTTCTTTTCCCCATTATTCGGGGCCACTCTATGATCACTACTACCAGTCTTTTTATCATTAACGGGTTCTCTTCTTCCATGAAATAATCCTTGTTCACCAAGACCGGAAATACTATGCCGCCTTTGCAGGGGTTTATGCGTATGCTTTCCATGCTGCCCCTCTCTGCCTGAAAAGCTGGCGCTGCGATGCAGACGGCCATGTGACTCTTCTTTTTCCACCTTTTCATGCCCAACCCGCTTCCCTGAGAAGCTCGCACTACGATGCAGCGGTCTATGCGATACTTCCTTTTTCCCGTTTCCATGCGGGTTACCAAGCTTCATGAGCTGCTCATACGCCCGTTTTTTCTGTGCAACTTGCTCCTCTAGTTCTTTAATCCGTTCTTGCATCATCCTAGCCTGCTCTTCTTGTTCATGAATTTTTTTATCCTTCTCTTCAATTGACTTATCCTTCTGTTCAATTGATTTGCTTTGATCTTTAATGGTTTCAGCTTGTTCACTGATAACCCGTTTTTGCTGCTCGATTATTTTCAATTATTCAGCGAAAACTTTTTTCAATTCTTCCAATTCTTCTGTATTTTTCTTTAGCTCTGCACGAAGGCCTCCAATTTTCAACTTGTAGGCTTCACCCAATTCCACTGATTGCAAATGTTTAACCATATAGGTATGCCCAACTTCCTGGTCGTGAGTACAGTCATTAACTTCCTTTTCCAGTCGCCCAAGTTTGGCCATACTCTTTTCCTGGCTGCGGTTTGCCCTGTGGTCAACATACATCGCGATTCCACCGAGAACAATGGCGCCCAACAACATGCCGCCCAGAACCGCGCCTGTTACCCATCCAGCCGGATTGGAAGCAATAAAGATGGCGGCAAGAATCGCACCCACGCCAATTGCGATACCAACACCTGATCCAGCAGAATAAAGTTTTCTACCTACACGACTTGCCTTGTCCTTCAAATACTGGCCAAAAGTCATGGGCTTTACCGGTTCTATAACTTTTTTCTTATGCTTTGGCTGTATCCCGCTTTGCTGTTTAAGGGCTTGTCGGACATCTTGTTTGAGAAGCCCGGGCTTTTGTAGTGATTTACTGCCAGTAATTGTTTTTAATGGTACTTGATAGACAGCCTTGAGTTTGGCAATCTCGTAATTTACTTTTAATGATTTGAAGTTTTCCTCTTCGATTTTCTGTTTTTCAATCGCTAGTGAATCTAATTGCTGCCTGCCTTCCCGGACTATTCTTGCATTATTTGTTTTCTCTACTTCACTCCATTTGTCTGACAAGGTCAGATCATCCCAGTTACTCGGAAGCTTACCCAAGCGTATGACGAATTCTTTCATGTTTCGTTCCAACATTCTTTGATCGAATTCATCCCGAGTGATTTGTTGATTTGATAACAACTCCCGATCTTGCGCATCTTGCTGCTTCATTTCCTTATATAATTGCTGGATTACCTTGCTATTTCTCTTGCTCTCTTCAAGTTCCTGCGGCTTATACAGATGAACAATTTCCAGCAAACTGATTGTGCGCTTGACAGATAATATTGTTATCACAAGCTGCTCGAAGTTATCATTATCAACACCCAAGAGAGTGTATGCTTCATTGATTGCTCGGAATTTATCTTCGATCGACAGCCGCTTCCAGTCATCCTCCTCCATTTCAATTTCCAAACTCGCTTTTAAATTTTCCATTTGCAGGTCGAGGAAATTCAGAGCAATCTTGATATTGCCTAGCATTTTTTCCTGCAGATCGCGTTGATGTTTTAATTTTTCATTGATGACCTGAATCTGGTTGCGCTCTGCTTCATTTGCCTCATCAATTTTGCTGTAATTTACAAATGAACCAAGCACACCGCCTGAAGCGCCGGTAGCAACAGCCGCACCGCCCAGTGTCGCCGCAGTTGAAATTCCTATCGCACTAGCAATAGAACCAACCAAGACATTGACGCCAGGTATGGTCATCAACCCTGCCAGTGCTGCACCCCAGCCTATTCCATTCGCAGTTGCTAGTATTTTCTTTACGACTGCTTCTCTATTTCTGCGAGTTTCGCGGTATTCCTGGAGTTCAAATATTTCAACAAAATGAGCCTTGAGTTCCTGAGGTTTCGAATGGCTAGCACCACTTTTACCGTCATGATCCTGGTCAACCGGAACAGATTTTCTTTCGCCATCAGCTTGAATTTTCAGGCCTTTGTTTTCGCCGTGAAACATACATGCCCCCTCGTTATACTTATGAATGCTTTCTTGTTCTTATTTTTCTATATTCATTATAGTCAACTTCTCTGAAGGTAATGTTAATCATTGATTAAAATAAGCTTATTACCTGCTTCCGGGTTTGAGAGAGGAAAAATGAAAAATATTGGCACATCACCTGGAAAGAGGGCTGATAACTTCATCCAGAAGACGCGCTGCCTGATCAAAAACATGAATGGATTCAGCATCCAGCCAGACCAGATCCGGCCAGGGGCGCAGCCAGGTCATTTGCCGTTTGGCGAGCTGGCGGGTAGCAATGATGGCTTTTTCACGCATTTCGGTAAAATGAATCTGTCCCGCCATGTAATCCCATGCCTGGCGGTAGCCAACCGAGCGTATGGATGGCAGTCCGGAAGTCAGGTCTCCGCGTTCATATAATCGGCGGACTTCATCCATGAATCCGGCATCCAGCATACGGTCAAAACGCAATGCGATACGCTCATGCAGACGCGCACGCTCCGCGGGCGCAAGACCAATGCTGCAAACACGATAGCCGGACAGCGGATTGGTTTCTTCAGACTGCCATGTCGAAATATTTTTTCCGGTCAGGAGATAAACTTCCAGTGCGCGCTGAATCCGCTGACTGTCACGCGGCTTGATTCGCAGCGCCGCATCGGGATCAACACTGGCAAGAAAGGCATGCAGGCTTTCCCAGCCTTCTTTTTCCGCACGTGATTGCAATTCGGCACGCAGCGCCATGTCAGCACGGGGAAGCTGCGCCAGACCTTGCTGCAGCACGCGGAAATACAACATGGTCCCGCCGGTTAACAAGGGAATTTTTCCGTGCGCGATGATATCATCCATCTCCCGCAGACAATCACTGCGAAACTGGCCTGCGGAATACGGCTCTTTGGGATCAAGCATATCAATCAGCCGATGCGGCGCGGCTGCAAGCGTTTCCGCATCTGGTTTTGCCGTACCGATATCCATTCCCTTGTACACCATGGCGGAATCAACACTGATAATTTCACAGGGAAAATGCCGGACAATCTCGACCGCCAATTGCGTTTTACCTGACGCTGTCGGTCCCATGAGGCAGATGACTGGGTATTGTGAAGTGTACCTGGCCATTAGCGTCCGCGCATGAATAATTTATCCAGATCATCCATTGATAATTGGACACAGGTAGGACGCCCATGATTGCACTGACCGCTGTGATCGGTTTTCTCCATGTCGCGCAACAACGCATTCATTTCCGGCAGCGTCAATTTACGCCCGGCACGCACCGAACTATGACAGGCAAGTGTTCCCAATATTCGATTGATATTTTCCTGCGCGCGCGAACTGCCGCCATGCTCAAGCAGGTCAGCGATGATGTCGCGGATCAATTGCTCAATCGGGCCATGCGCCAGCAATTGCGGGACTTCACGTACCACAATGGTTTCCTTTCCAATTCGTTGCACATGAAATCCGAATTGTTGAAATAACCCAGGGTACTGTTCAATGCTGTCCGCTTCCCGTTCACTGATGGTAATCGTCAACGGTACCAGCAACGCCTGAACCTGAATCTGCCGGTTTGCAAGTGCGGCTTTCATTTGTTCATAGACAATTCGTTCATGCGCCGCATGCATGTCTATCATCACCAGGCCTTGTGCGTTTTCAGCGAGAATGTAAATACCCTGTAACTGTCCCAATGCATTGCCAAGCGGCGGCGACAGATTTTCATTCACGGCCGGTTTCACTGACCACGCGTCTGAATCAGCATGCAGTGCACGGTAAATCTCAAGCTGTTCCTGAATAACATTTTCTCTCGCGCGCGGAGACTTATTCACAAAGTGATGACCAGCATGCATACCTGATGCATATGACATATGTGATGCATGCGCATGTACAGGTACAGCATGATTATCTGCCATGGTGTCCATGCTTCTCGCATCACTGACAGGAATAGAGGCCGCATGTTCACACTCATTGCCGGCGTGTGTCGTTGCAAGAGCATCATGGACACTGCGCAATATGAAATCGTGAACGACCCGTCCATCGCGAAACCTTACTTCATGCTTGGTTGGATGCACATTGACATCGACCTGATTCGGCGCAATCTCAAGAAATAGAACATAAGCAGGATAGCGATCGCGATAGAGTACATCATGATAAGCCTGCTTCAACGCATGAAGGACCAGCTTGTCACGCACCATGCGTCCATTCACATAAAAATATTGCAAGTCCGCCTGGCTGCGAGAAAAAGTCGGCAATCCTATCCAGCCAGTCAACCGCATGCCAGCGCCTTCTGCTTCAATATGCACCGCGTGTTCCGAGAAAGCCGGACCGCACAAGGCAGAAAGGCGCTCACTGTTTACGGCGTTTACAGACGCAGGAAAATATTGTCTTGCCAGGCGTTGATTATGCTTGAGCGTAAAGCCAACCTCGAATGAAGATAAGGCCATGCGTTTGATCAATTCATCGATATGATCAAATTCCGTTTTCTCTGCACGCAAAAATTTACGGCGTGCCGGCGTATTAAAAAACAAATCCCTGACCTCAACTGTTGTGCCGCGCGGATGCGCGGCAGGCTTGATCTCTGGCGATGTGTCACCTTCGACAGAGATTTGCCACCCGGCAGACTTCTCCAGTGCAGATGTCAACACCAGCCGTGCGACCGAACCGATACTGGCCAATGCCTCTCCACGAAATCCCAATGTCATGATTTGTCCCAGATCATTGGTGTCATGAATTTTACTGGTTGCATGCCGGCTAAGCGCTAGCGGCAAATCATCCTGGTGTATCCCGTATCCATTGTCGCGCACGCGGATCAACCGAGTCCCGCCCTGCTCAATTTCAATGTCTATCTGGGTTGCGCCTGCATCAATACTGTTTTCAACCAGCTCTTTTACCACCGAAGCAGGACGTTCAATCACTTCACCCGCAGCAATCTGATTGGCAACCAATGAGGTCAGTTTCTGGATTCGTTTATTCATAAGATGATATCGTTGTTTTCTAATCGCCTAACGATAAAAGGAAAATGACGCGAAAACAAGCTATGAGTCAAATATGATCACTCTGGATACGATACCTGCGCAAGCTATTCCTGCCATCCCCGCAAATTGTCTTGCCATCCCTGGCAGCGCTCATTGTCCCTGGCAACGCTCATTGTCCCTGGCAGCGATCATTGTCCCCGGCAACGCTCATTGTCCCCGGCAGCGCTCATTGTCCCTGGCAGCGCTCATTGTCCCTGGCAGCGCTCATTGTCCCCGGCAACGCTAACTGTCCCCAGCAGCGCTCATTGTCCCCGGCAACGCTAACTGTCCCCAGCAGCGCTGATTATACCCAGCAGTGCTAATTGTCACCGGCAACTCTAATTTCCCCCTGCAGCGCTAACTGTCACCGGCAACGCTCATTGTCCTCGGCAGCGCTCATTGTCATCCCCGCGAAGGCCGGGATCCAGGCTTTTCATACACGCATCCGGATGCCAGCATTTGCTAACATGACAGAGTGAGGCTGACATGACAGAACGGGGTTACATGACAGTGAATAGTTAGTGCTCGTGCCCCGCATAATCATCAGGAAACAGTTCCTACTCCCCTTTCTGTGCGTATTTCTGCACATATTCAGAAATACCCAGCTGCAATGCATGGGCGACCCTGCCCTGATAATCAGGGTCTGTTAAACGCCTTTCCTCGTTTGGGTTGGTGATAAATCCCGTTTCGACAAGAATGGACGGGATATCCGGCGATTTCAGTACCACAAAGGGTGCGCGTTCCACATGCGAATAATGCAAAGACGAGATATTTTCCAGCGCATCGAGCACCTTGTTGCCGAGGCGTATGCTGTCTTGTATGGTCGCCGTCTGGGCCAGATCTACCAGGACAGACCGGAGCACTGGATCACGATCCGGAAGCGAGTTCAATTCCACGCCGCCAAGCTCTGAATAATTATCCCGCTGCGCAAGCCAACGCGCCGCTTCATTCGTTGCTCCATGCTGTGACAGTGCATACACTGATGCGCCTGTTGCATTATTTTCGAAATACGCATCGGCGTGAATCGCCACAAAAAGATCTGCTTTGTCCTTGCGCGCAAGATTGAGCCGTTCACGCAGGGGAACAAAATAATCACCGCTGCGTGTCATAACCGCACGCATGCCGGGCTGCTTGTTAATTTCAATCTTTAATCTGTTTGCGATAGCCAGTACGACATTCTTTTCCTGCGCGCCGTTTTCGCCTAAGGCACCGGAATCCTTGCCGCCATGCCCGGCATCAATAACAACGGTGAAAATATGCGGCGCCTTGCCTGCTGCAGCCTCATCCTGTAAATCCAGACGCGACCGCCCGATCACTTCATCATCGCGCAATGTTTTGCTCTTCAATTCATCACGCATGGAGGCAAACGCATTCACGATGTCATTGCGAAACGTGTGGCGCAGGCTTTCCGCGTCACGTTGCAATACATCCTTGCGCGCGCTCATTTTCTTCGGGATGATATCCAGTTGCAAACGCGCACCGCTTTCCTCGTCGCTCGACAGGAATTTAATTTTCCACTGCGAATAACCATCCACGTAAAAAGTAAAGCGCAGTATACCGTTTCCCGGTTCCTGTACCGCGATGGATTTCACGTTGCATCCGCCCAATTCGGTATTCTGCATTTCGAATCGTTTATAGGTGTTGGCAAATTCAATTTCAATGCGATCCGGATTTGGAGCATATTTTACGCGTCCATATGTTTTCGCGCTCAGGATAAAAGTAAATCGCGAAGAAGCAGCGGATGGCTGAATGAGCAATCCGGAAAGATATACCGGCTCCGCTGCCAGAGTCGCGGCGCACAATAAAATAAGCATAATGGTCAATGCAATCCGTTGCACGTCACACTCCCTCAGGCAGCCCTACAAGTTATTCAATATATTTTCGCCACGCGCTGAATACGCTTCGAGCCTGATTTCCCTGCCCTGTTCGTTGAATGCAATATAGCAAGCCAAATCCGCTCCTGGCAATAATGGATACCCTTTCTCCGGCCATTCGATCAGACAAACGGCGTCCGGCGCAAAATACTCCTGTATTCCGATATGCAGGAGTTCATCCGGCGATTTCAGGCGGTAAAAATCGAAATGATAAATCTTTTTCCCTGCCACCTCATAAGGTTCGACCAGCGTGTAAGTCGGGCTCTTGACCTTGCTGTGATAGCCAAGTCCGCGTAAAAAACCGCGGGTCAATGTGGTTTTGCCTGCACCCAGCGGCCCATGCAAAAATATGATCGCTCCGTTTTCAACCGCAGCAGCGAGACGAGACCCAAACAAGAGCATGGCGTCTTCGGTTGCAAGATGTCTGGTCAGCAATGTTGGTTTCATTCAGTAGACCTTGTCAAAGCAGGATAATTGTCAGACCTGTGCGGTATTATTGCTTAAACGGCGCAAGTACGGCATCAAATCCATGGCAAGCATGCCGCGCTCCCCGTCTTTTGCCGCCAGATCGCCAGCCATTGCATGCATGCAGACACCCAGTTTGGCTGCCTCGCCCATTGGTATGCCTTGTGCAATCAGACCGCCTATCACCCCGCTTAGCACATCGCCCATTCCCGCTGAAGCCATGCCAGGATTACCCTTGTCACATAAGGCCGGCAATGAATTGGGCGCGAGAACCAGACTACCCGCTCCCTTGAGCACACACACTCCGCCATAGCGTTTATTGATTTCCTTGATGGCTGAAAGCCGGTCCTGCTGGATATCTTGTGATGTCATCCCGATCAGGCGCGCCGCTTCTCCGGGATGGGGTGTCAGTACCCAGTTTTCATTATACTTATCAGTTTGCGCGAGCAGATTTAATCCATCGGCATCAACCACCAGAGGGTGTGCTTGTTTACAGATATGTTCCCATATGCCTTTTGACCAATCCGACTGGCCGATGCCTGGGCCAAGAACGATCATATCCGCCCGCTCGAGCAATGGCTCGAGATCCGCAGGAGAAACAACACCACGGCACATGATTTCAGGACAGGTAATATTCATCATGGCAGCATTTTCGGGATGCGTTGCAACGGTTACCAGCCCTGCGCCAACACGTAACGCGGCCTCCGCCGCCATGCGCGGCGCGCCTGAATATCCAAGATCCCCGCCCACCACCAGCACATGTCCAGACAATCCCTTATGCCAGTCGCGCGCGCGCGGCTTAAGATAGCTGCCATATGAACTGAAATGGATTTTTTCAGCAACAGGCTGAACGTAGGAAAATAATTCTGTCGGCAATTGCAAGTCATTGCAGACCAGTTCGCCTGTATATGCAATACCGCTGCCGGTTAACAATCCAAGCTTAGTCCCAATAAACGTGATTGTCGCAGCAGCATGCACAGCGGAGCCCAGGATGGTTCCTGTATCAGCATCGATTCCCGTAGGAATATCAATTGAAAAAACCGGAACTTGTACGCGCTGCATTTTTTTTATGGCAGCAACAATGTCGTCGCGCAAATTCTCATGCGCACCAATGCCGCAAATTGCATCAACAATCACATCGGGATGCTGTAAATTGACTTTTTCATCAAATGGATTCATGGGTATGCGAGCCTGACGACATGCTTCCATGGCATTTTTGGCATCTTCTTTCAGATTATCCTGGTTGCCAACTTGCCAGATTGACACATCCATCCCGCGCTCTTGCGCATGCAGCGCCAGTACATAACCATCACCGCCATTGTTTCCGCCGCCGCAGAACACCGCGATTTTTTGCGCTTGCGGCCAGCGGCGCTGCAAAAAATCAAAAGCCGCCTTTCCGGCGCGCTGCATCATTACCTGTCCGGTGATGCTAAACCGCTCTTGCGCAAGGCGCTCGAACTCGCGTATCTGCTGAGTCTGGTAAATGAGGGTTTTGATGGATTGCATAATTCCTTCCTTATGAACCGAACAGGTTTAACTATACCCATTACACTTAGGATGCGAAATTAGAAAGATTCGTGCGTCAGAGTCCGCATTCTGAAGTGTAATGGGTATATTATCCCGGAAATGCCAGGCGAGCGCGAGTACCCACAATCGATGTGTCTCGCTCGATCACTTGCGTTTAAAGTAAAGACTAAGCCCGGTAAACAGCAACAATATGGCCGCAATGACACACAATGATAACTCGACCGGGATAGTAATCCATGGAGCAATAAGCATTTTGGCACCGACAAAAACAAGTATGATGGCAATCCCATACTTGAGCAGATGCAGGCGGGTAACCATACCGGACAGCAGGAAATACATGGCGCGCAAACCAAGGATCGCGAAGATATTGGATGTCCAGACGATAAACGGGTCTGTCGTGATCGCGAAAATGGCAGGAATGCTGTCGAAAGCGAAAAGCAGATCGCTGATTTCAATGAATATCAGCACAATCAAGAGCGGTGTCGCATATAGCAGTCCGTTTTTGGCAACAAAAAAATTCTGGCCATGAAGTGTATCCGTGATACGGATATGCCGTTTAAGCCAGAGGAATGTTCTGCTCGTCAGCAAATTTTTTTCTTCATGGACCGCAAACAGCATCTTGATGCCGGTCAGCAGCAGGAATATGCCAAAGAGATATAAAATCCAGTGAAAATCCTTGATAAGCCAGGTGCCAAATAAAATTAACAAAAGACGCAAAACAATCGCGCTCCACACACCATAGGAAAAAACACGCTGCTGATAAGCATTTGGTACCTGGAACTGATGGAAAATCAGATAAAAAGCAAACAGATTATCGATAGACAATGATTTTTCAATTAAATAACCGGTCAGAAAATCCAGTGAAATTTCTTCGGCGGCCAACGGATTGGTCGTCATGTACAAATAAGCCCACAACAAGACATTGAAGATTAACGCGCAGGCAATCCATGTCAGCGACCAATAGAGCGCGACACGGATGGATTCATGCGCGCGTGCATGTTTTTTGTCTAAAAGGAAAGTGTCAACGCTGAGGGCGACAACCAGAAAGACCGAGAACCCAAGCCACATCCATGTATTTGCAATAACATTCATGAGAGGTCAATCCTCTTCTCCACTGCCTGAAACATGACAGGCTAGGCTCTGCCTCTTCTCCGTCCCGCAATAATTGCAGAACAGAGGAAGAGAGAGCTCAATCCGGACCAGCAACAATTATTAAATGACTCGCTCGACCGCAAATCCGATAACCAGTGTGGTTGCTATCAAAGCAAGCGCCACAATACCCCAGGTTCCCGAAATCACCAGCATCACAGCGGCAAACAATACCAGGAAGGCAAGCATGGGCTTGTTGGCGGGTACTTTATAGCTCACTTTTGGGAATTCCTTGCGATAGCGTCCAACCCAGGCCATCAATGGCGGCAAAAGTATCATCAGAATGAAGACACTGATGCCGGCAAATTCCAGCCCGAGAAGAAAGGCATTAGGATAAAACAATACCAGGGAAAGCGGCGGAATGAATGTCGCACCCAGAACCACTGCATTGCCCATTACACCCTGTTTTCTGACTTTTAACCCATCGGATAAAAAGTCTGACAGACTGAGTGACACACTCAAGAAGGAGGTTGCCATGCAGATAGAAGTGAAAAACTTGACGATCATGGTGACATGATCTTTTTGCAGAATAGAGGTTAACGCTGCAACCAGATCACTGTTCGTATTCGTGGAGTTGGTAATCGCTCTCAGGCTGGGCGTGCCATCCAGCGGGATGACGCCCATGATCACCATGTCCCAAGCAATATAGCAGATCAAAGGTATCAACGTGCCGATCAATATGGCTTTACGCAACGTTTTTATATCCTGACCAAAATACGTGCGCAAGCTCGGGATAATCATCAGACAGCCAAATGATACCGCCGTCACCGTCAAGCTTGATGGCGCAATAATGTGTTTGAATTCACCGCTATTCAGGTTTGTTGTGCTGACAAACGGCATCACCAGACAGATCAGGAGTAACAGCGCTCCCATTTTTCCAAACATCAGGAAGCGGTTGACATAATCAACAGAGCGAATACCAAGATAAACCACTGTTCCGAATAAAAAGGTGAACAGCACGGAAGCAGCCCACTGAGGAATGACCAGGCCGCTTGTAGCCAGGATGTAATGGAACAGATCACCGCCGCCTGCGATATATGCGCAAATAATTGAATACAATAAAACGAGATAGACAACCCATGCGACTGCCTGCCCGGACTTGCCCAGTGTCGCGCCAGCCATGGAGACCAGATTGCTGTTTGGCGGCAGCCATAAATTTACTTCCAGAAACAGGAAGGCACATGCTGTCATGACAGCCCAGCAGCCGACCAGAAGCACCAGGGATCCCCAAAAGCCCAGTTGTGCTGTTGCCACCGGCAATGCCAGCATACCCGCGCCTATCGTTGTTCCAACAACCAGCAGAATACCGCCTATCAACTTAGAATTCATTTTTGAATCCCTCACGCATGTGAAAATATTAAAAAACACTAATTTAAAATAATACTGATTTATTCTTAACACTATCTGATCTCTCTTGCGAGGGATCATTTAACTTCTTGATATGATATTAAAATATCGAATAGTTAGCCCCGGCAGGGCATAACTCAAGCATGCGAGTGACCTGATGGGAATATTGAAAGCCCACTCGTGAGGAAAACATTTTATAGTTGTAGAATTTTTTCATAGCTCTTCATGCTATAAAAATTATACAGAGATGTCAAAGGAACAACCAGTCAAGATCCTTTCCACCGCTATATGTTCTTAAGGATTTGATAAGCAATTTACTATATCATTTTATTCTTATTACTATCGGTAATTGCGCCCGTCGCACGATAAACACACAAGAAAAACGAGGTATGAAACATGAAACCACAACCCAATACAACACCTGACCATAATGATGGTTGTGTACAATTGCCAAAATCAAAAGATGTGTATTCTGACAAAGGCTGCGTGAAAACCCCGGAACCCAAGCAGGTGTTCACCGCAAATTGGGACAGGTTATTCAGACAGAAGCCATCTTGCGTAAAAACTCCGTCAAAAGATAAAGTCATCCAGGCAGCTACCGAAGCATTCAAGTCATTTATTGGCCTGGGAAGAAAATAAGCCCGGACAAGAAGAAACCTCTGTTATTTACGCAGGACCCATCATTGATAAATGAATCCTTTTCAGAGGTTTCGCTCTTCTTTATGCAAGCGCATGGTTTGTGCGTTTAACCCTCACCGCTAATATCCTATCCCACAAACTCCTTGATAATCATGACAATGGAAAACAATACCAGGAATATGAGCAACAGCTTGCCGCCTGGCACATGGAATTTGCCCTTGAAATTTTTTGCGTAACGGCCACGCCACGCCATCCATGCAGGCAACAGGATCAGCAGCACAACGCAATAAATACCGGCATATTCCAATGCCTTGACAAAAACCCCCGGTGAAAATAACACCACCAGCAAGGGTGGAAGAAATGTGATTGCTGTAATAATGAAATTGCCTTTGCCTTTTTTTTCAATCTGCAATCCATCCGACCAGAAATCTGTCAGGCATAATGCAACACCCAGAAACGATGTCAGTACGCAAATCGATGTAAACAGCTGCGCAAAAAAGGTAACCGAACTCTCAGCCGCCGCGGTACTCAATGAGCTGACGAGATCACTGGTCGAATTTTGGGATTTGAGGATGGCTATCAGACCATGTTCGCCGCCAAGCGGAATGATACCCATGATCGCCGCATCCCAGGCAATATAACAGATGAGCGGGATCAGACTTCCGATCAGAATGGCTCTTTTTAATTTTTCCACATCACCTGCAAAATAAATTCGTAAACTGGGAACAATCGCAGCATAACCAAAAGACGTGATCGTCACTGTGATAGCGGTCGCAGATGTGATGGAATGAATATTGCCTGCGACCAACTTTGCTGTTGACACCAAAGGCAGCAAAAGAATGATTAATAAAAAGTAGGCACCAAATTTTACGAACATGAGACCACGGTTTACGTAGTCGACCGATTTTATACCAAGATAGACAATGGATCCGAATACCATTGTAAACAGCACGGATGCAGCCCAGCGGGGCACTTCCACACCCGCTGCCGCGAGCAGGCTATGAAACAAATCACTTCCGCCGCCGATATAGGCACACAGCAATGAATACAGCAGCAATAAAAATGTCACCCACGATATGATCTGGCCGACAGGACCTATCGTGGCCCGCGCCATGGTATTGAGATTACTATTCGTCGGCATCCACAAATTGACTTCGAGCAGTAAAAACGCACCCGCTGTCATGACAAACCAACAGACAAACAATAACACCAGCGAACCGATAAAACCTATCTGTGCAGTCGCGATAGGCAACGCTAACATGCCCGCCCCTATCGACGTACCTACGATGAGCAAGATACTGCCCAGTAATTTGAAATCCATTGTTAATCCCCCTATTGTTATTCTTCCCGGCCTGCGCGGTTCGGGGGTTGCCGAAACGAGCCAGCCGATACTCTTTTATTGTTGGCAAGAATCCATTACATAACGAGGTGTAATGGCTATACATTACCTGATTTGGACTTGATTGATATAGAAAATTTGTTTGTAAAGTGAGTATGTTTACCTGCTGCAGCAGGCAAAATAATAAGAGGTAAAATAGACAAAAGAATTGCGCACGCTATTTTGCGGATAAGAAGTTCCAATAATCTGATGATGGATACTTTGGCGCATTGTTAGATAATCAACTATAATCTGCTTTAATTTTAGCGATGATTAATCTTTTTTGTCAAAACTTTTCTATGCAGCAATTAAGCCAGGACATCAAACAATGGGGCCGGGAACTGGGATTTCAGCAGATCGGCATCACCGATACAGACCTTTCACGCTACGAAAAACGATTTCTCGATTGGCTCGCGCTAGGTTTGCACGGAAAAATGGAGTATATGGAAAAGCATGGAATAAAACGCTCCCGGCCTGCCGAACTCATTCCTGGCACCATACGGATTATTTCTGCACGCATGGATTATCTGCCGCCCAACACAGACATCGAAAAAGTCCTGCAAACACCTGGAAAAGGTTATATTTCCCGTTATGCCCTGGGTCGTGATTATCACCGCCTCATGCGCAAGCGCCTTGAAAAGCTGGCCCAGAAAATCCATGCCGCCATAGGTGAATCCGGCTATCGCGTGTTTTGCGACAGTGCGCCTGTCCTTGAAAAACCGATCGCAGAAAAAGCCGGCTTAGGCTGGATAGGAAAACATACCAATCTCATTAACTCGAAAGCAGGTTCATGGTTTTTTCTCGGAGAAATTTATACAGACCTGCCCTTACCAGCTGACGAACCCATAACGAAAAGCCACTGCGGAAGCTGCACAGCGTGCATTGATATCTGCCCAACACAAGCCATTATTGGTCCTTATCAACTGAATGCACAGCGCTGCATCTCTTATCTTACTATCGAACTTCGCGAATCCATACCTCTTGAGTTACGCCCGCTCATCGGCAACCGCATCTATGGATGTGATGACTGCCAGATAGTCTGTCCATGGAACAAGTTCGCCAAGCATACACGCGAACAGGATTTTTATCCGCGTCAGCATTTACTTGCACCTGAATTAATCGAACTTTTTTCGTGGACTGAAGATGAGTTTTTGCAAAAAACAGAAGGCTCGGCAATTCGACGCATTGGCCATGAATGCTGGCTGCGCAATATTGCCGTGGCCCTGGGAAACGCCCCGTACAGCGCGGCAGCCGTCCATGCATTGCGCGAACGTCTGCACCACCCATCTGCGCTGGTGCGTGAGCATGTTTTATGGGCGCTGGATCAGCTATGTCGTTGATGAGATTTTAGTCTGGCATTCAATAAGCCCATGAAGATCGCCACACCAGCGAAGCTAGCAACTCAATCAGTCTTTTATCACATTCAACAGCTTTTCCCGGTAATACCGAAGCTCTGCGATTGAGTCACGAATATCGTCCAGCGCAAGATGCCGCGATTCTTTCTGCAATCCGTTATAAATTTTCGGCGCCCAGCGCAACGCGAGTTCCTTGAGTGTACTGACGTCAATCAATCGATAATGAAAATATTTTTCGAGTTCCGGCATGTATCGCGAGAGAAACCGTCGGTCCTGCCAGACGCTGTTACCGCACATGGGTGATTTTCCTTCCGGCACATAGGCTCGTAAAAATTCGAGCGTTGCCTTCTCAGCCATTTGTTCCGTAATACAGCTTTCCTGCACACGGGTCACCAGTCCTGATCCATTATGCTGTCTCGTATTCCATTCATCCATTTGATCCAGCAATTCGTCAGATTGATGTATCGCGTACACCGGACCTTCCGCAAGGATATTCAATTCAGAATCTGTCACAATCGTAGCGATTTCAATAATGCGGTCTTTTTCCGGATTCAATCCCGTCATTTCGAGATCCACCCAGATAAGGTTATTTGGATTTGCTGGCATGGTGCGCCTCACTCCTTTATTTTTGAGATTGTATCCTAGCATTATGCCATATTGATTGATAATGTATTTTTTAAGCAAAATTGACAAAAAAGAATTATGAATGACAATATACACATAATTTTTAAACTCACAACGGGGATCAATTATGAAATCAAATCGTGATCATCATGAAAGCACCAGCGATCGGAACGACACCTCCACCCTACCCCCCAAAAAAAGATTCATGGCCAAATTACGTTTGGAAAGCGCACCCACAGAATCTGGCGAGCCAGCTCAACATCCCGAAACTGTATCAGGCATACCGTTATTGCCGGCAATAGAACCGGATGAACACGAAAGAGAAGACGCTTCATCTGATATGGAAATAAGTGATGACGACCAGCCTGGCAAGGCTAAGCCCAATATTATCTGGTTAAATCCGGCATTCTACGTCAGCAGCTCCACAACATTATTCCCCACGCCAAAGCCGCTCACGCATGCCAAGAATCCATTGCGCGCAGCGCTGGAACAACATTTTAGCCTGATGAATCAAACTGAATTGAAGCCTTATCACTATAGCGAAGTTCTACGCGAAATCGCCATTTATCATCGGGCACACAGACACGAGAAAAAACCTGGCGAAGAAGATATTCTTTCGACTATTTTATTTTTACACGAAAAAGCCGTCGTCATTGAACCAGCCAGCAAACTTGCCGTTGAACAGCTGAGCAGTTACAGGCTCCACCAGCCCCTGTCAATCAGTGAAGGAAAAATCCAAAGCGCGCGTGTTACAAGATATGAAGAGGAATGCAGGAAACACGGTCAGGTAAATTTCTTCTGGATGGCGCTTGATAAATATATTGATCGCCTGCGTACAATCTACCCTGATTTCAACGCCAGACTGGCTGAGGTTTGCAGACATCTGAACGCATCGGATACCATCAACCGCATGCGCGCCAAACATGTGCCTGGCGAGCAGAAGATCGTCGCCTCATGCGAAGCCTTTTCTGATGCTGCGAAGCAGCTGGAAGTGAACACTGCTTTTAAAAAAATATTCTAGCAGTGTATGCAGAGAGGAGTTGGCACTCGCTGGCTCCTCATGTAGATTAGCGCATTTTATAGGACAGGCAGAGCATGACCAACCTGGAAATTGCAGTTGCAACATATATTTCATATCTGATTGGATCTGTATCAAGCGCCATCATTGTGTGCCGTGCAATGGGTCTTCCCGATCCCCGCACACTGGGCTCCAGGAATCCGGGCGCAACCAATGTCCTGAGAATTGGCGGCAAAAAAGCCGCCATCATTACCCTCGCTGGCGATATGCTCAAAGGCGTCATACCAGTTCTCACCGCGAGGTGGCTGGGATTTGAAGCCAACGCGCTCGCCCTTATTTCCTTTGCGGCATTCCTCGGACACCTGTTTCCCATTTTTTTCCGCTTTGAAGGCGGCAAAGGCGTAGCAACCGCGCTGGGGTGCATTCTGGCGCTCTCCTTTCCAGCCGGACTTAGCTGGATTGCAACCTGGGGAATTGTTGCCATGCTGTTTCGCTATTCTTCGCTCGCTTCTCTCATGGCTTCATTGCTAGCGCCGGTTTATATCTGGTATTTCACGGATAATTTCCTCTGGGCAGCAACCACCGCCTTGATGAGTCTGATTCTGATTATTCGCCACCGCACGAATATCGCAAAATTAATTCGGGGCGAAGAAAGCAAGATAGGAAAAAAGAAAGCCGCTTAATCCAATTAGAGAGTATTCATTAACTACCCTGTAATTGATCCAAAGGCCATCGGGGAAAAACTTCCACGCCGAACGCTTCACGCTCGCCGGCCATCAACCGCTGGCATCCCACATAAGCAATCATTGCACCGTTATCGGTACAAAACTCGAGACGCGGAAAATAAAGCGCGGCCTCATGCTTTTTACACATTTCATGCAAGGCATGGCGCAGCGCTGAATTCGCACCAACTCCGCCGGCAATCACCAGCGTCCGAAACCCGGTCTGCTGCAATGCGCGGCGGCATTTGATCGTAAGCGTTTCGACCACAGCATCTTCAAATGCGCGGGCAATGTCCGCTTTGGTCTGATTATCATTGCCATGTGATTCTACCGTATGTAAAGCAAATGTTTTCAAGCCGCTGAAACTAAAATCCAATCCCGGCCTGTCTATCATGGGTCGCGGGAAATGAAACCGTTTTGGATCGCCTTTTTCTGCCAGTTTCGCGAGCGCCGCACCGCCAGGATAGCCTAACCCAAGCAGCTTGGCGGTTTTATCAAATGCCTCGCCGGCGGCATCATCCAGCGTATCACCGATAATTTCATATTTTCCCAACCCTTCCACCTTGACCAATTCGGTATGACCGCCTGAAACCAGCAAGGCTAGAAAAGGAAATGCTGGCGGATTCAGCTCAAGAAACGGAGCCAGTAAATGCCCCTCCAGATGATGCACGCCTATCGTTGGCACCCCCAGCGCAAAGCCTAATGTCCGCCCGAGCATGGCGCCAATCAATAGCGCGCCAACCAATCCGGGGCCTTTTGTATATGCAACACCCTCTATGTCCTTGCAGGTGATGCCGGCCTTGATTAATACCTCATCAATCAACGGTACAGCCTTGCGCACATGGTCGCGCGATGCAAGCTCTGGCACCACGCCGCCCCATTTGGCATGAATATCTGTTTGGCTATAAATGGTGTGCGCAAGCAGACCGCGCTTTGCGTCATAAAGCGCGATACCAGTCTCATCACACGATGTTTCTATGCCCAAAACAAGCATGTTCAATCTTTACCCGGAACAAAAAAATGTGTCATATTCTATCACACCGTATTTAACCGCCAAGCTTTGGCTGTGTCGATATGAATGCATAAAAAGCAAGCGTGCTCGTTGAACTTCTCAAAAAACCTGGAGTGAAATCATGATTCCCTCTTCTTCTGATCTGGCTTATTTTCTGGAAGTAGCCAATCTGCTCAACCTTTCCCGTGCGGCTGAAACCCTGGGAATCAGCCAGCCGTCACTAACGCTTGCCATGCAAAGACTTGAAGATGCCGTTGGCACCGCCATCTTGATACGCCACAAACGCGGTGTTTCACTTACTAAGGCAGGCAAGCAGCTGCTTCTTCATACCCGTCAGCTGGTGCAGCAATGGGACACTATCAAATCCGAAACACTGGCATCCGTCCATGAAGTACAGGGATGCTATACAATTGGCTGCCACCCATCGGTTGCGCTTTATTCCCTGCCGCGCTTTTTGGCTGAGTTACTGGATAACTACCCTAAACTCGAGGTCAAATTAAGACATGATAGTTCACGCAAGATTACTGAGCAGGTGATTAATCTTGCCATTGATATCGGCATTGTGGTCAACCCCGTCAAGCATCCTGACCTGATAATCAAAAAACTTGCCGGCGATAAAATAACCCTGTGGCAAGGTCTTTCCAAACGCTCCCTCCAGGATATTCATTCGGATCGGGCTCAACTGATAGGTGATCCTGATCTGATCCAAACCCAGACAATCTTGAGAAGCCTTAAAAAAATGGGAATGAACTATTCCCGCATGATTACCACCAACAGTCTTGAGGTGGTGGCAGAATTAACCGCCATTGGTTGTGGTATCGGTATCCTCCCGGCCAATATCGCCAGATTGAAAAATCTTTCCAGCATACCCAAAGCGCCTTTTTATGATGATGAAATTTGCCTGCTTTATCATGGCAGTAACCGTAATATCAAAGCCATACAGGTAATTGCGGATGCGATAAAAAACGCCTTCCGCAATTCACGCTAGCGCCTCTTGCCAATGCAGAAGCGGGCCAAAAAAAGGGGCTTGATAAGCGCTCCCTTCAGAAACAAACTATACTGATTTAAATGGCGCTTAATTTTTGGACAGTCATGCGGCCGTAAGGAGATAGATATTCACCAAGCCTTTGCATTTCTTCGCATCTGGCATTAGAATTGGCGCTCTTCATTGATTAATAAATTTAGGATAAAGCTTACGATATGCCAACAGTACGTGTAAGAGACAACGAAAATTTTGAACTGAGCCTGCGCCGCTTTAAGCGTCTGTGCGAAAAGGCCGGTATTCTCGCCGACTTAAGACGCCATGAATTCTATGAAAAGCCCACCTGGAAACGTAAGCGCAAGAAGGCAGCTGCTGTAAAACGCTACCAGAAGAAGATCCTGCGTGAGCATATGGCATTGGAACGTGATCGTCAGCCAATTGGCACCGGCAACAAGAAAGAAGCTGCTTAAGTAATTCATTATCAAGCCCGGCCCGGCAATATCCGGGTTGAGCTTGTATGGTCAAATGCGGCGTGCAATCGACCGCAACTGTTAAACATTTTTTCAGCGAGCATAAACAATGACATCACTGATCAAGGGAAAGATCCTTGAAGACATGAAAACCGCCATGCGCGAACAGAACAAAGACCGCCTGGCAGCCATCCGTCTTATTATGGCCGCCCTCAAACAGCGCGAAGTTGATGAGCGTATTGAGTTATCAGACGAACAAATCATTGCCACCCTGAACAAAATGATCAAACAGCGCCGTGATTCCATTTCACAATTCGAAGCCGGCAACCGTGCCGATCTGGCACAGAAAGAAGCGGAAGAAGTCCGTATTATCCAGCAGTATCTACCCGCCCAATTATCTGAAGCCGAAGTTGAACAGGCTGTTGCCGCAGCCATACAGGAATCGGGAGCCAGCTCTGCCAAAGACATGGGCAAAGTCATGGGCCTGTTAAAAACCAGACTGCAAGGCAAAGCGGACATGACCATTGTCAGCGCCAAGGTAAAAGAAAAACTGGCTGGATAATTGCACCAGTAGCCACGCAAATGATTTCAGCAAACCCACTCCTGTCTTGAAGTTATACTCCCTGCCTTCAGATACAGCGTGACCCGTTTATTATTGATTTATTTTTTCAATTTATTATCTTAAGCTTGCATTCATTTTGAGCCGGACAGCAGCATGCACGCTACCTAAACATTCCTGGCTCTGATATAACTATCACTCTGATTAAAAGTTTATTCTCTTGCAGGCAGGAGAATGAATCCTGATGTGAGGTCATAGCGTGAACATCCCGCGGGAATTTATCGAACTACTGTTAGCCAAAGTTGATATTGTCGACCTCATCAACACGCAGGTACCATTGCGTAAAAAATCTGGCAGTAACTATTTCGCCCGCTGCCCTTTCCACAATGAAAAAAGCGCATCATTTTCTGTCAGCCAACCTAAGCAGTTTTATTACTGTTTTGGCTGCGGCGCGCATGGCAATGCAATCGACTTTATCATACAGCATGAACGATTAAGCTTCCCTGAAGCGATTGAAACACTTGCACGCCAGGTCGGGATGGAGGTCCCTCATACATCCGGCAGCGTCAAAAAAGATGATTCACTGCCCGCATTATATGAAATAATGACTAACGTAACCCATTATTATTATGAGCAAATGCGTAAATCGCAACGCGCCATCGGCTATCTTAAAAACCGTGGTATTTCCGGGAAAATAGCCAAACAATTCAGCCTGGGTTATGCACCAACCGGATGGAGTCATGTTCTCGACCAGTTTGGCAAGACCGAAGCGGATAAAAAGAAACTGCTGGACACCGGACTGATCATTAAAAAAGATGATGGCGGCTATTACGACCGTTTCCGTGACCGCATCATGTTCCCTATTCATGACTATCGCGGCCGCATTATCGGTTTTGGCGGACGTATTCTTGATCAAGGTGAGCCCAAATACCTGAATTCGCCAGAAACCCCCTTGTTCCAGAAAGGCCACGAATTATATGGCCTGTACCAGGCCATACAAATTAATCGCAAACTGGACCGTGTGCTGGTAGTCGAAGGTTATATGGATGTGGTTGCGCTTTTCCAACATGAGATCACCTATGCCGTTGCCACACTGGGAACTGCCACCACCAGCCACCATTTGCAGCGCTTAATGCGTTATACATCAGAAATTGTGTTTTGTTTCGATGGCGATGAAGCTGGCCGCACAGCGGCATGGCGCGCACTTCAGGTTATTTTTCCGCTGATGCAAGATAATCTGCAAATCCGTTTTTTATTTTTGCCAGATGGAGAAGATCCTGATTCATTGATACGCAAGGAAGGCAAACCTGCATTTGAAAAGCGTTTATCTTCGGCCTTGTCACTTTCTGCCTTTTTCTTTCAGATATTAAGCAGGCAGAGTGATCTTGCCACGATTGAGGGACGCGCACGTTTCGCAGCATCAGCATTGAACTATATCAAACAGGTACCCGCGGGGATTCTACCCGAAATCCTGGTGGAAGAATTGGCCAAACGCGCAAGAATCGATGCAAGTGAATTAAAGAACCAGGTCAAAAAGCCAGAAGCCGCCACCACTGACAGTTTCAGCCTTCCTGCCTCCCCGCAGGATTCAGCCAGGCCCAAGCTCAAGGCGCCCATGCATATGGCTTTGGGATTGCTGGTCCAAAACCCGTCACTCGCAAATCTCATCACCGAGCCATTGCCCAGAAGCACCCTGCCTGGTCACGCCTTTCTTGGACAGCTGCTCGAAATCATCAGGCAAAACCCGGCAATCAGTACGGCAAGCCTGGTTGAACAGTGGAAGGGACAAAAGGAAGAACGTTTTATCGCCAGCCTTGTCTGCTGGGAACATCTGATTCCCGAAACCGGCATCCAGAAAGAATTTCTGGGCGCCGTTCAGCAATTGACTCTCTTATCCATGGACGAGGAAATTAACCGGCTCCTAGCCAAGGCCGCCCAGGATCCCCTGACAGAAGAAGAAAAACAGGAATTAAGTCAGTGGATAGCAAAAAAGAAAATGCTGTCTGTATAAATTTTTATATTATTCAATCAATTGAGAATACACTGTACGGCCGTCGCCAGAGCCATCCCAAGCCATATGGATTGCTGCGCGCAAAATACGCTTTTGATATGCCGATCATGACATTTGCCCGAAAATAGTAGATAATACAAGATCGTCTTGCTTTGCAAATACTTGGCTATACTATATACAGACAACCGTTTAATTTCAGACAGGTTACCATACTATGGATCAACAAGATTCCCAAAAAGAATCACAAAAGTCTCGCCTTAAAGAACTCATTACCCGTGGTAAAGAGCAGGGTTATCTTACCTATGCCGAAGTGAACGACCACTTGCCCGCTGACATCACTGATCCCGAACAGATCGAAGACATTATCAGCATGATTAATGACATGGGCATCAAGGTTTCCGAAGATGCGCCAGAAATGGAAGAATTACTTCTCGCCGAAGGCGAAGCATCAGAAGACGAAGTCGCCGCAGAAGAAGTAGCAAATGCACTTGCTGTGGTTGATGGCGAACTGGGACGCACCACTGATCCAGTACGCATGTACATGCGCGAGATGGGCCGGGTAGAGCTGCTTTCGCGTGAAGGCGAGATCGCGATTGCCAAACGAATCGAAGAAGGCATGAGCCAGATGCTGACCACGCTTGCCTATCAGCCACAAATGATTGCCGAGGTACTGGGTGATTACGATCGTGTGGAAAAAGGTGAATTGCGTTTAAGCGATGTCATTAGTGGTTATATCGAACCTGACCTCGAAGGTGTTGAAGATGATGGTGACGAAGGTGAAGAAGGCGCCAGCGCACCCAAAACCAAATCCGCCGAACCCGTTGTCGGAGATGTGGATGAAGAAGCCGAAGACGCTGATCCGTTTGATGATGAAGCCGGACTTGATCCGGTCAAGGCCAAGGAAAGATTTGATGAATTGCGAAAAATCTATGCCGAAGCCGTTGCAGTAGAAAAAAAGCACGGACAAAAACACAAGAAATCCCTTGCCAAACGCGAAGATCTCGCCAAGTTTTTCATGGATATCAAGCTGTCTCCGCGTCAATTTAACAAGCTGTCGAGGAAAATGCGCAGCATGCTGGATGAGATCCGCGCCCAGGAAAGAATGATTATGGATTTATGCGTCAACAAAGGCAAAATTCCGCGCAAGGCATTCATTACTTCATTCGTCAACAATGAAACCAATGTCGAATGGATCAAGCAGCATACCAATAAGGCTTATTTCAGTGACCTGGAAAAATTCATTCCTGATATTCAACGTTCACAAAAGAAATTAATCAGCCTCGAAGAACAGATGCGCATGACAATCGCCGAAATCAAGGAAGTGAATCGCCGCTTGTCCATTGGCGAGGCTAAAGCCCGCCGCGCGAAAAAGGAAATGGTGGAAGCCAACCTGCGTCTCGTTATTTCGATCGCAAAAAAATATACCAATCGTGGCCTGCAATTCCTGGACTTGATCCAGGAAGGCAATATCGGCCTGATGAAAGCGGTAGACAAGTTTGAATATCAGCGCGGATATAAATTCTCAACGTATGCAACATGGTGGATACGCCAGGCAATTACCCGTTCTATCGCAGACCAGGCACGCACCATTCGTATTCCTGTACATATGATTGAGACCATTAACAAGCTAAACCGTATTTCACGACAGCTCTTGCAGGAAACCGGCCAGGAGCCAACGCCTGAAGAGTTAAGCCGCCGGATGAATATCCCGGAAGACAAGATACGTAAAATCCTCAAGATCGCCAAAGAGCCTATCTCCATGGAAACACCAATTGGCGATGATGAAGATTCACATCTGGGTGATTTCATTGAAGACCTCAACACCATGTCACCTATCGATGCCGCAACCAACTTTGGACTGTCTGAAGCCGTACAAAAAGTACTGGGCTCACTGACACCGCGCGAAGCAAAGGTATTACGCATGCGTTTTGGCATCAACATGAACACGGACCACACTCTCGAAGAAGTCGGTAAACAATTTGATGTTACCCGCGAGCGTATCCGCCAGATTGAAGCAAAAGCCTTGCGCAAACTGCGTCATCCCTCCCGTGCTGAGCAATTACGCAGCTTCCTGGAAGAGCAGGAATAAAACTCTCAGAATGACTCCCGTTGGCTTAAACCTGGCCAACGGGATTTTATCTTGCATACCTAACTTCGGTGCCAGGATCAGCTATAATAGTTTCATGGACCTAATTTAAGGTACTGACCATGATTGCTCTTATCCTGCTTGGTATCATTGTTCTGATTGTTCTATATGTCATCTTTGCTTACAACCGTCTGGTACGCCTTAAAAACCTCACCCAGGAAGGCTGGAGCGGAATTGACGTCCAACTGAAACAACGCGCCAATCTTATTCCCAATCTGGTTGAAACTGTCAAAGGATATATGGGACATGAACGCGGCGTACTTGAGCAAGTCACCCAGTTACGCACGCAAGCATTAGCATCCGGAAACATGCAGGAACGCGCCAATAATGAAAACATGCTTACCAATGCCTTGCGGCAATTATTCGCTGTCTCGGAAAATTATCCTGACTTGAAAGCGAGCCAGAATTTTATTGACCTGCAAAACACGTTGACTTCGATTGAAAATCAAATCCAGCTCGCGCGTCGATACTACAATGGCACCGTCCGGGATTTGAATATCGCCATACAATCCTTTCCGAGCAATGTGATTGCCAATACTTTTAATTTCAAGCCCGCTGAATTTTTTGAAATCGAGGATGCGAAAGAACGAGATGTTCCAGCTGTAAAACTCACCTGATTTTTTTTAGGAGTTAACATGCTGAGGTTGAAGTTACTTTTGCTGCTCGCTTTAGCAGCCATTCTGCTTCTGATATCACCAGCGGCAGCCGCTCAATATCAACCAGAACGCATTTATAATTTTGTCAGCTCCATCGTTGTCAACAAGAATGCATCCATTGATGTGACTGAAGTGATTTCCGTTTTTGCCAATCAAGATAGAATTACGCACGGCATTATAAGACGGCTGCCAACACGCTATGTCGACAGCTACGGTATTTCCCGGCATACGCAATATGATATCCAGCACATCCTGCTAAACGATCAGGACTCCACCTATCACATTGAACGTACGCTAGGCCAGCTTTCAATTTATATCGGCGACCGGAATACCATTCTTTCGCCTGGCGATTACACTTATACCATTCAATACCACGTCAATGGTGCCATTAATTCTTTGCGTGACGCGGATGAACTTTACTGGAATATCACTGGAAATAACTGGGATTTTCCGATAGAACGAGCCCAGGCGAATATACAGCTTCCCGATGGCGCCTCCATCTCTCGATATGCGGGATATACAGGCGTCACCGGCAGTAAAGGACAGGATTATGCCGTGTCGCAGACCGCTCCCAACCAGATGACCTTCACAACCACACGTACCCTGGAGCCTGGAGAAGGGCTGACCGTGGCTGCAGCATGGCAAAAAGGCATCATCAGTCAGCCGACCTGGGGACAGTGGCTCTGGCAGCAGCTAACCCCAGGGCAATACCTGATCATTGAAATCACCTTCATTCTGATTGGTTATTATCTGCTGATCTGGAATTTTTACGGTCGACATCCTCCCAAAGGCACTATTATTCCATTATTTGAACCGCCACAGAATTTAACCCCTGAAGCCATGCGCTATATTTTACACATGGGCTTTAATATCAAAACCTTCACTGTTGCGATTATCAATATGGCGACAGAAGGCTATTTGAAAATCGAAAATGACAACAATAAATTTTTCGTTGTTAATCAGGGGAAATCCATTGATATTCTCGCAGACGAAGAAAAAAACGTTGCGCTTGAATTATTCAATCAGGGATCATCGCTGGAACTGTCTTCCAGCAATTATGCGCAAATACGCAAGGCACAGCGGGCTTTGCAAAAAAAACTGCACGACAAGTATCAAGCAACGTATTTCATTACCAATAACATCTATTTAATGGTCGGCGCCCTCTTTACATTGTTTGCGTTTGCCGCCGCGATCATTTCTGCTGATGATCCTGCTTCAGCAGCCCAGGCAGTAGGATGGCTGTCGATATGGACATTCGCCTGCTCTGTCATCCTGATACAAATGTTTTACAAAATTGAGGAAGCAAAAGCCACAGGTTCCTTTTTGAAAATTCTCGGAGCAACCCTTTCCATTATTTTTGTTTCACCGTTCCTGATTGGTGAAGTCATTGGAATTTATATTTTCAGTTCGGCTATTCCGATTTTCACGCTGCCCATGCTGTTTTTTATTGTGGTCATTAATATTTTCTTTTATCACTTGCTCAAGGTGCCAACCATTGAAGGCCGAAAGTTGATGGACCAGATTGAAGGATTCAAATTATATCTTGCAACGACAGAACGATATCGTCTTGAGCAGATGAATCCCCCGCAAAAAACACCAGAATTGTTTGAAAAATATCTGCCTTACGCCATCGCTCTGGATGTGGAAAATCAATGGGGAGAAAATTTTGATGACGTTTTGCGTAACGCAGGCATTGAACCCAGCAGCTATCATCCGGTCTGGTACTCAGGCTCAGGCTGGTCGGTCGCTTCGGTTTCTTCCATGCCGCTATTCATCGGGGCAGCGATTACTACTTCCGTGATTTCATCCTCATCTTCTGGTAGCGGGGGCGGCGGATTCTCAGGCGGTGGTGGCGGAGGAGGCGGCGGAGGGGGATGGTAATTTACATATAAATCAATCCAAAAGCATGCGTTTGACCTTTATTTAATCATCCCTTAATAATCAATCCATATAATGCTCACTCTTTAAATAAATATAAATAAAAAACATATAAACGAGAGTGGCTTGTCATGCTTAAACGTCAAATGATCAGATCCAGGATCTTGTACCCTATTAATCGGGGGTTGCTAAGTGAGCTATCCGCAAATCATGACTACACGAATTTATCGACAGAAGCCAGGAATCAATTAGATGCGTTAGGCAATGTCTATTACGATGACAGAACGCTTTATTTCCAGGCATCACGTGACAGCAGAACCTGCGCAAGGCATTTCATGACAGCCGTCGTCAATGACAATCATGCTTGTCAATTGATATCCGCCTCTCTAATGCTGAAGCAGCAAAACACTTGCTTATCCAGTAACGAAAAAGTATGGCCTAATTGCATTTCAATTGTCACAGCCTCACTGAAAGGTGAAAAAATTTGCTTTGTTGCACTTTCAGGAAAATCACAAGATGATTATGACAAATCGGTTCTCATGAATAAACTGGATGAACTGGCTAACAATCTGAATAAAGTCCGGCATGTCAGACAGGATGAATATCATTATGCTGTCATCAAAGAAAGCAGTGCTCAATTCAAGTCTCATCTTCATCAACTGACCGGAAATGTAAGAGACTGCGCGGAATATGATTTTGGCGCGATGCTAGCAAAGCTTTACGAACAACATGGTGAAGATTTCAGGGTAGAAGGTATAGTGAATTGCGCATTTTACCCATTTGAAAACAATCTTCAGATAAGTTACCGGGTTGAAAGAGGCAACAAGATTACCCAGGTCAAACAAAAAGCTGTTGAGTCTGATATCGCAAAAAAATTTTTCCATGGCGGTGAAAAATTTTCCATCAAGAGCATAAGCAAAATATATCAAATTGATCTCATGCCCTGCTGTCAAACCTGTCAGGATAACAAGGATGCCTTCATGTGTACGCTTATGTACTTTCAGCAGCGTGGAAAAACACTGAACCATTCATCTGGCAGAGCAAATTTGCGCCTGTCTGGCATTCAGGAACTTTCTCAATCCGAATCCAGCATGTTTGCATTTTTCCATCGGGGTGAATCAGAAACAACGGTTAAAAAGACCAGACTTAAAAAACCATGCACTCCATCTGGCAAAATCCAGACTGAGCACGATCCTGATCTTGAGTTTGAAATTGAGTTCGAATTACCAACCAAAGAAGATGCTGAGACAAAAAAGCATCCTTCGAATAATTCACAAGCTTGCGAAGAATCAAAAATGACTGAACGTAACCTGCATAAACGATCTTATAAAGCGCAAAACTCAAGAAGGAAGAGAGGCCAAAGCAGGAACAGTCAAACGGAAACGAAGCAAGGCACGCAATCTCTGAAATGCAAAAAAAGCGCGGGTAAATCAAGCCTCCCTGACAAACCTGCCGCAATGACTATGTCTGCTGAAACAGAAAGCGAAGACAGACATAGTCAGGAAAAAGAGCAGATGCAAGCAAATGACGCATCGCCATATATCTTTGGTATCTGGTGCTCAATGATAAATGCATTCAACCGATGCTGCCCAAATCATGATCCCGACAGTGACGATGAATATTCAGATGACGATTCTTACAAGCCCAAATTTGAATAAATTTTGACCAAAATTGCAGGCGCCGGCGGACCAAGGACGGTTAACGCAGCTTCGTATTTTTCCTGTACCTGAGTCATTTCCTTTACGTGCTTCATCTACTTTAACTAAGACTAGAAACCTGTTTAACTTCGATATATTATTGGCACTCTTGCAGTCTCCAAGACGGGCCCATAGCTCAGTTGGTTAGAGCAGAGGACTCATAATCCTTTGGTCCTAGGTTCAAGTCCTAGTGGGCCCAGTGTAGAATCAATAGGTTACAAAGTGGCGCGAAATCTCAGAAATCTCATGTAGAAGGGGTGTAGAAGGAAAGATTAATAAATCAGGGAGCTTTTCATGAAAAAAATACTATTCACCTATCTTTTACTTTGGATCTCACTCCCAGCATTCTCGGAAAACAAAGAAGCCATAAAAACAATAAAGGATATCTCCTTTGAACTAGCTTCTATAAATCAACAAATCGCCACACTATCGCAAGAAAGCAATAAACCCACTAATAAAATTAAAGCCCAAGCCAAAGTAACAAAGTCTGGCATGATACAAATACAAGTACCTTTGAGCGCCATCAAAAGTACAACTCTTGGCCAATCCGCTTATCTTTATGGGAATTTCGAAAATAAAGAGGAAATGTCATTCCATATATTTAAATATCAAACCAAAGATGTGTACGAACTTATAATATATAAAATGCGAGCATTAAAACTGAAATATGAAAATAACCCATATATTCGAATAACTGGTTTCAGTATTAATATTGGAATTCCACCCTCTGTTACTGTCGCCATGGAATTCAAAAAATAATGAGTGCGTAAATGGAAAATCCTAAAAAAACATCCAATTCCAACAAAATGCCACCCTATCTGTTAGTACGAGAAGTTAAATTTTATGAGGATGACATATGTTATCAATCGGCCAGCACGTAAAATATTCAATTGACGCATTTCACCGTAATGAATTTTTGCTTGCATTTGAACAAGCATCAATCGCTATAGATATGACTGCAAAAAATTATTTTCTGGCAACTAAAAGTAGTGGAAAAAATTACAAAGAATTATTAACTGATTATTTATGGGTTTTAGAATTTATGTCATTTCCTGGCATCAATCTTAATGAATCTACTTTTGGGAATTTTTCTTTTACAGATTCATTTGATGAAACACATGACAATCCTTCAATTTCAGAAATACTATATCATATAGTACGTTGCAGCTTAATTCATGGTGATAAATCCGATCAAATTTTTAGATTTCATCGTGATGATAGCATATTTCTTGGTAAAGATATTCTTATCCTGCCATACCGAACACTTTGGGGCTTAATCGGCATAGTGACTTTTTGTTCAGCTAACAAAAATGAAACTACCTCTGACGGGTATTGGTTGACCATTAATAATCATCATTATGACATCAACATGTCATGGGGTATACAGGACAGTATATATGCACTATATACACAGCAGATTGCAAATTCGCCTAGAGTAAAATTAAACATACTTAAGGAACATTTTTATCCCATTAAAGAGAACGAAACGATGAATCAAGCCTAGTTATCTTTGGAAAACACAATGACAAGTTAGTGCATTTTTTCACGACAGTTACAAATAGGTCAACTTTTCCAACAATTATTCTAAACCAACAAACTTAATTTTTTTGTTTCATATCATCCGCTATTATCCCTAAATTTCCTTGTCTATACGAAGCCACCAAAAGCTTATCCTCAGTAACAACACAATACTCATTTTTTACATTCTTTAGAGATTCAGCTTCAGCAAAGCGAAATTCATCTAATTTATTTACAAAATCTTTAACAAAGATACCATCCTTTTCAACCATAAATTTACTAGTCATTGAATTTCTCCATCATTAATTTTGAACACAAGCGCCTTCAATTTCTCCACTACCTTTAAGACATGTAGAACCGGGACCGCAATCAGTATCAAATTCACAAGTATCACCGGTTGTACCATTCGGATCAGTTGGAGAATAAACCGGTTGTTGATCATTACTATTTCCAGGATCAATGCCGCCTGTACAAATTCCATAGATACTTCCAGAAGAAATAATACATGTATTTCCTGGGCTACAATCTGTATCAAACTCACAAGCAAATGAGATATTTGAAAGGAAGAAAAGCAGAAAGAAAAGAAAGGATATTTTTTTCATTTTTATTACTCCTCGCTTTATTTAATTATAGCACGTATAAAAATCGATCCGTAAAATCACTTAATTATTAATCCATAACCTCTTAACAATTCATCCAAATTAAATTCTTGATAAAAAGATGGATCGAATACTACCGCAAAATATTTTTTTAGTAAAAATTGTTCGGTATTAACCTCATTTTCCCTCTAATAAAAATCTCTTTTTTTTTGACAAATAAATATTCATTAAATCAAAGCACTTCTGACTTTAGGTTGCATGTTATTCATTTTACTGCGAAAGAATTGTAAATACTCAAAATGGTATAATTCATTTATGGATATATTTTGAGTTGAAGACAATGCCAAATAACAAACAAAATCATTTATATGTCTTTGTTAAGGGAAACAAGGGAAAAGGTGGCTATGAGATAACAGACACCGATTTTAACCCTATACATTCTGACGTTGTAGAAAATGGTGAGACAGCATCACCTTATCTAATGGACTTACAAGCGATTGAGAAGAGCTTGGAATACATAATAGATAATAAAGGCAATAATGGAATACCAAATGAACCTGTCATTTTCATATTTACTACTTTTGAAAACAATTACCATGTTGCTGCAGGAATAAAAGAACCTCTAAGAAAGGAAATGAAAAAATTCATGAAAAATTTTTCTCAATTAAAAAGAAACTTAATTCGACCAGGTATCGCCTCGCACGATGAAGTAAAATGTTATTGGATTCCAGATAATTTTGAAAATCGCATTGAAGATGTAAAGAGGCTATTAGATGGAAAAAGCCATTAATTAAAATCATTCATTGGATTAGTCTCAATAACTGTTAACTCAAGTGTCTCATTAAAATATCAGTATCGCTCTCAAACTTACGAAAATTGTAAACTCATTATAGTTACATCGTTTTCAAACAAACTATCGCTACCAATCACTACCCACCCCAACCTCCCATACCACTCAGAAATAGTCGGATCAAACGCAAGCAAGTATAATTTTTCATGACCAAATGATTTAGCTTTCACCTTAACCACATCAATAAGCGCCTCACCAATCTTTCGCCCGCGGTAGTTTGGATCTACTACTAAGCTACCCAGCCAAGGCGTAAGAGATGGCTGAATGCCGTCAGTTTTTCGCAGACAAACCATGCCGATTGGCTTCTCTTCATGCAGCGCCACAAATGCCATTGGCAGTTGCTCGGTATTCAAATGATCGACAAGCTTATTTCGATTTCTTTCAACTGACGCACCAGGCACCCAGTGCTTACTTATTCCGTCATACCATAGCTGGGCTAGATGTGGAATATGCTCAGGGCAATCGGTCAGTAGCTTGATTTGCATATCTTTTTTCATTTTATACACCCTCTTAGCTGGAGCTATTCTTTCATCTACACTCGCCTATTACAACGACTAAGATACGGTATTGAGTTTAAATCCAGTAACTCAGCCAAACTAAAAATCTTAATATACGTATCGTAATCATCTGCTGCCTTGATCATTTTTTTCATAATCTGTGGTGCGCAATAATACCAAGCTCCTCTAAAATCAAATTCGGTAATTAAATTACTGAATATCCTTTCCAATCGCCAACTACCCTTCATCGTTAACTCAACTTCAATCGCAATTTGTCTGTTATCTGGAAACAATAAAACACCATCCGCTATATGTCCGCGCTGTCCCGCTTCCATTTTATATTTCTTGAATTTATCACGTATTAATTCGCGCTCACTGATCCATACTGCTTCAGGGTATCGCTTAATCAACTGCATATAGACTGCTATCACCATTAATTGGTGATAATAATTTCCCAAATAAACCTTATCTACCGGCGGTAAATCTGTATGCCTTGCTCCATTTCGACTCAACCGAAATATTCCATGTTTCCCATGTAAAATTCGTTCATGTATGACCAAACCTTCTTTCACTAATCGCTGCATCACTTTATAGCTTCTAGGTTTTCGTAAACCAAACCATTTCTCAATGTGCACGATCTCACAAAAACCAAACTGATTTATAAACTTCATGATCTCTCTATCTCTCTCAGTCAAAATCATATTCATAAACCCCTTATGTTTTTTGCTTTTAAAAATATTCAGTCGCTGCACTGAATCCTGCACGCTGGCGCCTGACCACAATAACATCGCTTTACGATTTGTTATTGTGGTCAGGCGCCAGCGTGCAGGATTAAAGTCAGTATTGATCGGGCTTCCAACCGCTTTTACCACACTAATTTGAGTAGCCACCCTGTTAGACACTTTTCACTTAATCATTCAAATACCAGCCCACTACCCGACAAAACCGACAAAACTACTATTGTCAGTTATGTCGGTGATGACTCCTGCGTACCTTAGAAGAAATTTTCCGATGTTGGATGATGTATTTTCAATTTTGGATTGATGGTATAAATAGGGGATTTTGGCCTGCCATATTCATAATCTTGCAATTCCGGCCTGATCCAGCCTGCTTCCACCAACTCATCGCAAGCCTTTTGTACAACAGTTTTTTCATCCAGCATCGCCCATTCTTTACGATAAATATCACGCACCGAAAAAGATGTGCTCAGCTCACCGTCTTTGATTTTTTTAGCAAGTCTGGAAGCAGATTGGTAAACATGATTGTTGACCATCCCATAAATGCGGCGCGCATGATTTTCTAAATAACCGCACCAACCAAGCGCCATATAAAAAGCATCGCTTGATACTGCACGATATTGCTTACCATCAGCTACTTCAATTAGATGAAAAATTAATGCGAGACTGGGCAAGAGACTGCTGAATTTAGAGAAATGTTCAACCAAAATGGGATGTTCATCATCGGCTTGTATTTTTTTCTCTTGAAAATTTTTATACCACTCATTAAATAAATTTTGTGCCATTTCATCAAAATGAAAATAGGCAAAACGATCACTCATTCCTTTAATTGCACCAATTTCAACAGGATTTATCACAGCTAGCTTTTTAAAGACCTCAATCACTCGCTGTTTAGCCTGATGATGAGGGTTGCGATCAATAAATTCCCATTTTTTTGGCTCATCAGGATAAATCAATAATTGAAACCGTTGTAATAATCCGTCATTATCTGCACCACGGATTGCATGATACAAATAGCGTGATAGTTTTGCTGGTTGTGTATTACCAAAAATTGAAATACACAAATTTTCAGTATGCACAGTTCCTCGGCTAATTCTATCTGTTGTGAGTGACCCATCACCATTCCATGCTTCAAGAAAAAAGGCGCGATCGCCTTCGCGCCCTTCTTTTTCCCATGTTGAAAGCAACCCGACTAATTCATCACGATACAGCAAAAGACCACGGGGATTATCCGCTAGTAATTCACTTAATTTTTCGACGGTAGTATCATTCGTTTTGTAACGTTTCCAAATTGGTTTTTTTGGTTCATTAGTTTGAATGAGATTTTCCTTCAATGTTAAAGATTCAAAAGACGATTCTTTTGATTTGGTTTTAAGCGCTTTTTTCCGCGCTGTTAATATGGTTGTTTTAATGGCTTCTTTATCTGCCTTATAAAATTCCATATCGGCTTGATAGCCAACCATTTCTTGGTCGTAAACTTTTTTTGCTTCTGATTCCAATTGCTTGATCACTTGCATCACCTCAGCAACAGCAGGTGTTTTTAACATGCCAGGACGGCCTACAATGCCTCCCCACAAGTTAGGTATCACTAACCAATCATCATTCTGCTTTGGTTTAATCCCGCACGATGTACCAATGATGGATGCCGTTGTAACCATAGCAGCAACTGCAACATAATCCGGCGGACATTGCATACGTTCTGCAACATCTGTAATCCAGTCTCGATAAGATTCAGGAATATGCGCCAACGCTAATGGTTTAACCTCTGATAAGGTATTGCGTAATGGTTCTGGCTCAGGCCAATCAATAACCGGAGTAAAATCTGTATTTGAATTTGTTTGAAACTTATTGAACATTTTTCTTATAACCATAAATTCTCCTTTTATTAGTATTTATTTTCCTGGAAAACTTATTTCGCTGAGGCAAGCACTGCCGTTGATTGAATCGGTTGATGCTGTTCTAGCCATGCGCGTATATCTGATTTGCGATACCGAACTAATCCCCCCATTTTCACAAACGGAACGCCTGTCCCCACCCAACGATCACGCTCGAGGGTTGAAAGTGAGCAATCACGGATAGCTGCCACCGTTTCTTGAGAAAACATGACCCATTCTGGGGATAGTTCGTATTCCTTGATTAAATCAAGACGAGATTTCATTGATTTCATAAATATATACTCCTAGTAGTTAAAGTGTTGGAGATATTACTATTTGTATATATAAATTCAAGTTTTTTATTAACTATTTGTATATATAAACTAGGCCTTTGAAATTTTTCTATACAATGTGTACTATTACACCTTGCTTAAATGCTACTGAGTCCAAATAATGAGCTTTGATCATAAATTGTTTAGTGAATGGCCTGATCGCGTAAAAAGTCGATTGAAAGAACTTTCAATGACTCAAGATGATCTTGCACGCGAGATGGAGCTTACACGAGGTGCGATTGCTCATTATTTAGGCGGACGTCGTGTTCCACCCACAAAACAGTTCCAAAAGCTTGCAAAAATACTCAAGGTTGATCCGATTTGGCTACAGTATGGAATCCAACCTGATCCAAACGAGCCAAGACCATATTTCAAAGAACTTGATCCTTTGAATCCCATTACGCCAATTCCTATTATTACTTGGAAGCAAGTTGCTGAAACTGCTGATTTAGAACAGATCGATAAGCTAAAAAAAATTGAATATATTCCGCATCTTTACACAGATGAATTAGGTCATTATGCCTTGCGTATCAAAGGTGATGCGATGACTGCGCTATCAGGTCATATGACGAGTTTTAGAGAGGGAGACATTATTCAAGTTGATCAAGCTGCCAAACCCAGACACAACGATTATGTTGTCGTTGTATTACATGGAGCGAAAGAAGCAACATTTAGGCAGTATATTATTGATGGTGGAATAGCTTATTTAAAACCTATCAATCCTCAATTTCCTCTTATTGAACTAGATGATAAAACCCGCTTTTGCGGAGTAGCGGTTTATCACATAGCTAAATCTAGCTTGTAGCTGCTTGACCACTTGTCGGCCAACATGTCGGGTGACTTGTAGGATGTTTTTCTTCATAAAGCATGGGAAAGCTTAATATGGTATCACTGTCATAACTGACAAAAATCACTATTGTCAGTTATGGCGGTAGGTGAAATGGTTAACTTTAGTGAGTAAGATAAATTCATTAACTTGCCATCTATCTAAACCATCCTCCACAATCAATAAGTTAGAGGCTATTAAGATCGGCATTTTCTGCTATAATTATCAATATGAAAACAAAATCACTCATCAAAACTAATCCATATCTCAAAGATGCAGCTAAGCGAAAAATGCTAGTAGCTCGCTCTGTGAGAACTTCTTGTGGTGTTGAAGGCATCAAACCAAAGCAGGATGATGTTATTCTGCCAACCATTACCCATCATAAAGACAAGAAAATCTATAAACTGCTTAAGCGGACTGCACGAGCAGCATCTTAAAAATTTTCTTGATTGGCTCATAATCTAAATTCATACCAGCATGTATAGCCATAATATATTCTATAAATCCTTGTTCATTTACGGTGCGATCAATTGCACTATAATTCAATGGTGGATTTTTTGACTGCATTGACATCAGATCAGCTAACAATCGAGCAACCCTGCCATTACCCTCGCGGAAGGGATGAATCAATATAAATTCTACATGAACAATACCAAGCGCAAATGCAATCTGCTCAATATCTGAATAATGACAAGGAGTATATTTTGCAAGAAAATCCGACTCAAATTTTTCCATCAGATACACAATACGACTTGCCAGTGCAAACGAGAAACCTTCTTTTGATATATTTACAGTACGGTATTTACCTGCAAAAGGATAAATTTCGCCAAGCCATAATTCATGAATGGCACATATATCTTCGGCTGTAAATCGATGGTTCTCATCAATCAAAGTCAGCAATTCTGATTCAGCCCTGCCTAACTCACGCTCCTCCAGCGCTTCCATTTTTTCTTTGGATTTGATGCCAAAAAAATTTTTAAGCACTTCTTGGTTTGAGTCTGGTTCAAAATCTTCATCTGATGGAACTGTATATCGTCCAGTTTTTTTAAATGTCATCATCCATTTCCTTCTTCAGCAGTTTTGTGATTTTGAAGATTTCTTTTATGCTCTGAGATGTCAACCACATCAGCTGATTTAACTACACCAGCCAACTTCAATAAATGATCTGTTATTTTTTGCATTGGGACTCTCAATCGCTCCACATCCATCACAATATATCCCGCTGTCACATCCTGCGTCATTTTATGATTCAATAATCGCTTCAGCGCATAGGCAGGAATATCAAGGCTTTCAGCAACAGTAATAAATGTCCGGCGCAAATCATGCAGCATAAACATGACACCGCTCTGCTCAATAATTTTCTTCATCACCTTACGCGGCTCAACGTTATAGCCTGTTTTACCGCTTCCAGGAAATACAAATTGAACATCTGATTCGGATTCCGCTCTACGATTTTCAAACAGTTTCAAAAGAAAATCAGACAATGGCAACACATGAGTATGATGATTTTTCGTATCAGAAATCGTGATTGTTTTCCCTTTAAAATCCACTCTATCCCAAGTCAGCTCAATCGCTTCTTGTCTGCGTAAGCCAGTAAAAAGCAATAACAAAAAGTAATCGCGCAAAATGGATGACTTTCCAGTACTGCGTTCGTCTTTCACTTCCATCACCGCATTAAACCACGCTGCCAATTCATGCGTCTTGATAACCGTTTGCTTTCGGTCAACCCGGTACCATGCTCTCGTGTGTGACAAACGTTTCACCGGATTCTCTGGAATGAGCGACCTGCCCTGCGAATCTTCATACTCACCCGCTGCAAAATTAAAAAGTGCGCGTAATAACCGCATCGCGGAATTAGCCCTTGCCTTGCTTCTTTCACCAAATTCACGATGCCGTTTTGCAATCATATCTTTAGTGATATCAAGTAACGGTTTACTCTGCCAGTCTGCAAATACCTGCTTCATGAGCCGGTTATAATCTATCAATGTGTTTGGCTTAAGTTCTTTTCTTGCGATCAGGTAGGCGTCAAAAGTTTCTTTCAAGGTAATTGATTTAATCTTCTTCTCTTTACGCTCAGCGATGGGGTCAATGCCAGTTGCAATTTTTCCCAATAATTTTTTAGCTTCATTGCGGGCTTGTTCGACGGTTAGCTTGCCATACTTGCCCAAAGTCATGCGTTTTACTTTTTTCCCTATCAGCGTTTCGACAACAAAACTCTTTACACCACCAGCCGTTATGCGCAGAGCAAAGCCTTTCAGCTCGCCATCACGATAAAATATTTGATCTTTATCTTTAGGTGGTTCTGCTCGATCTACAAACATTTTGGTGAGCTTCATTAATTCTCCTCATTCCATGTAGAAGCCATGTAGAAAGATTGTTTAAAATGGATTAAATTCAGGTGTAACGGATTATAGGCATTTAAAAGCTTAAAACAAGGCATTTTTTGAAATTTAGAAATGTTTAGAAAAAATTAAAATCGCTTGAAACAAATAATAAACGAGCTCATAATCCTTTGGTCCTAGGTTCAAGTCCTAGTGGGCCCAGTGTAGAATCAATAGGTTACGAGTTTTTCCGCCAGCAGTTTCAAGAGTGTGTGTAATTTAGGTGCAATGGTGTCTAAACAGTGGATACTAAATACGATGTTATTACTCCCCATATGCACTGCTTCAACAATTGTCAGTCCATTTCTCTGAGCAAAAATTGTGTTTGCATTTACTGCAAACAGACTTTCCCTAAAGATAGTGTTATAGATTGGGTGGAAACCGAAACAGAGAAAACAGCCATTTGTCCTTTCTGTGGTATTGACGCTGTGATTGGTGATGCAACAAATGCTCCGATTGCAGATAGTGAGTTTATCGAAGCCATACATCAGTATTGGTTTTAATTAAAGCCTTGAACACAATCATCAAAGTCCGAAAAAATAAATAAAGCCACAAGGCTGTTATTCAAACCATTTTTCTCCGAATCCGGGACAGCTTTGGGTTTTAAAACAAGGTGGTCAGGCGCTAGGGCGCGTTTTGATTGCGGAGTTTTTTAAAACAGATATTGATTATTAATCATTTAATAATATTTGATAATCCAGTTTTCTTTTATTAGAATTCGCAAATGTACCACAAAAGTGATACAATTATGGATAGAGAATACATAGCATATTCTGGCAACAAATTTACTGTTGAATGGTATTACAACTCTAAAGGAAGAAGTGAAGCTTTAGACTACTTCAAGTCTTTGACCATGCAAGAGAGAATTAAGGTATTACACCTATTCAAGAGAATGGGAGATGTAGGGGAAATAAAAGACAAAACAAAATTTAATTATGAAGGCGATCATATTTATGCTTTCAAGCCAAAACCAGATAGATTTTTATGTTTCTTTTATGTTGGCAACACAAATTATTGTGACCAATTCTTTTCGAAAGAAGCAGCCAAAGTTGCCACAAACTGAAAAAGATCGAGCTGAAAGAAACAAAAAAGATTATCAATTAAGAGTTAAAAAAGGTGAATATTATGCCCAAGGTTAAAAAACCATTATCAACCTTTGAACGAGAAATGAGGAATACCAAATTCAAAAAAGCTTTTGATAAAGGCTATAAAGAATTTTTGCTGTCTGAATTATTGATTGCCATCATGGATGAAGATGAAATATCGGTAAGAGCTTTAGCCAAAGAAGCTGGCTTATCACCGACCATTATTCAAAAGATCAGGTCGGGCAAACAAGATGACTTGAAAATAAGTAATTTTGTGAGTATTGCTCATGCGTGCGGCTATAAAGTTATTTTAGAAAAAAATGATGATAGATTTGAGATTGAAGATAAAAAGGGCAGCAAAAAAAATATTTTAAATTTTGTGCATGCTTAACAATTTCATAATGAGAAAATAATGGACATAAAATTAAGCCTTTCTATACCTATTTTCAAATGGATAAATTCCTCATTTTTTAAATTGAAAAATTTTATATCTAGGCCAAAAGTAGAAATTAAAGTTTATATTCAACCAATAGTCTTTATTGAAAACAACACAGAGCATCATTTCCATTATTTATGTCTGACAATAGCAAATAATACGAAAAATGTATTACATTTAAATCCGCGTAACATAAGGATAAACAATGAGCTTTATCAGGTCATCATTCAGGGGGATACAAATTTTGCACGATTAAATCCAGCTTCAACAAACAAGTGGGATGATTGTAAAAATGAGGTATTCAAAATGTATCAATCAAATTGGTTGGACATATCAACAAATCGGTACTTATTTACGTTAAATCCATTCGAGCAAAAAATATTTCCTTTAAAGTTAATAAAATCCGGATCTCATATAATAACAAACCGCAAAAAAGAATCACTGCTGTTTTTTCCAAAATCTAAAATATCCGTTAGCCTAGAGATAAACAAAAAAAATCATGAATATGGTCTTGATAGAATATCTGTTTACGAGACATATATTAACTATCTTGCTTTCTATTCAGATACCAATTGAGAAAAATATGGCAAAGCCACGTATGATGCACAAGACAACTATCTCGATTTTACGCTCTATGGCACCGCCTTTTTAATCGGAACAGAAAACTTCGCACTTACCGTCTAACACGCCACCCAAAAGATCCAGGAAGACATTAAAAACGGAAACGAGCATATAGCAGATATATTTAAAGATTCAAGTCGAAGATATTCTTGCCTCATTGATGAACTAGATTCACAACCTGTCTTAGAAAATCATCCGAACCAGGATATCTCAATATTAAAACTAACAATCATTAGAGCAAGACGTAAAACCCAAACCTTGGTAAAATCAAAATAATGAAACGATACATTACCGTGCGTGGCCGCTCTTCACGAATCAAGAAAATAGAAAGCTATTTATGAGCAACTTTTATATTGGACTTGAACATGCCTACCTACTCGCCTGCCTGGCCTCATACTGCCATTAAAGAAATATTTCCAGACATTTTTTTTGTGATGGGAATGAACAAAACTAATTATGATGGAACCGATCTTCAACATAGCCGCAATATGGTGATCGTTCGTGACAACAATCAACTCTCACTAATAAATACAGTAAGACTGAATGATAGTGGTCTTGCTGCGCTTGATGCATTAGGAAAAGTTGAAAATATTATCAGGATTGGTGCTTTTCATGGACGAGATGATGCTTTTTATCTGGACCGATATCAAGCAAAGCTATGGGCTATAAAAGGAATGGATACTAACAATCATGTAATTGATGTTGAGCTAACTTCTGATGGCCTGATGCCCTTCCAGAAGTGTTCATTTTTCTAGTTTCTAACATCAAAGTTTCCTGAAGGTATATTACACATTGCCAAACATGGGGGCATTCTTATTACTTGCGACAGCGTGAAAAATTGGGTATCACCCGATCCTTTTTTTAGTGATGTAACTGCCAAACTCTACCAAGAACAAGGCTTCTTCGGCTCTGCAAGTATCTCTAATATCTGGAAGCAAGCAACCGGGGTACAAGCTTCCGATTTTGAGAGGTTAAAACAATTTTCTTTTCATCATCTCATTAGCGCGCATGGCGAGCCGTTATTATATAACGCGCATGAGAAATTAAAGAAAGCCATTATGTCAGCATTTGGAGTTTAAGGTTTCCAGGTTCCCTATCTACTCTTTCCTTCCTTTAAGGCAACATGCTGATGACATGCGCTTCTGAAACACAATAAATATTTCATATTCACGTCCAAATCAATTTTTAATTGCTTTAATTATGGGACATAAATCATTTTCTGGGGTCAGGCATGACTTTTGCATTGCACATATAACAGCATAAAATCTGGCGAATAATCAAACCATTCATGCAATTCAAACGCTTTTACAAAAACGACATCGCCTGATTTAATTTCCTGCACAGGCTGGTCACCATGACGAAACCTGGCATTGCCTGACAAAATATAATGAACCTCATCGCGATAATTTATATGCGGGAAAGATGGATAATTATCCGGCTTCACAAAACCGACAATGCAATTTTCATCAGTGATAATACGTATCGCACCGGGGAAAGCCGCTGGAAGCATGGAATTGATGGCGTCATGGCGCACAACCTGCGCCAATGGCTGCTGCCTGACATTGCCAAATTGATTTATGAATTTCAATATAACAGGAAGCAGACTAACAATATCATCCTCGATAAATTGTACAATATCAGGTCGCGGCCGATTAATAGACTGCAATAATTCAGTCGATGTTAATGATGTATTAGATGCATGAACAATCAAACAAGGACATTGCCGCAGCTGCGTTGTAAATTGTGGTAAATTCGCAGGATGGAGCAGAATGACACCTGACAATGCTGGTTGATCAATCAAAGGCCAAATTGTGCTAGCACTTTCACCGCTACCAATTACGATCTTATTTTGTTTATCATTTTCAATAAAATGCCGAAGCTCTTCAACAGAACGTAATACGGTAAATGGAATCCCTTTTGCCTTTAACAAGGAGAAAATGTATGCATTATCATCTTCTTCACGAAATAGACACCCCAGTGAAATTGCATCACTAATCTGCAACACATTCTCTGGAAAATATGCCCGACGCAGTTTTAAGCTGTCTTCGAATATTCGGTAATAATAAATCTGATTATTTCTAACTTTGTATATACAAACATAATCAGTAGCAAATGGTTGTTTGTTTTTTTTAAAAACGCATTTTAGCGAACCAATTTCAACTACCGAGTCATCATTCTCAATAAATTGTTCGACGTTACGGGAAAAGTTTTCAGTTGTGCCCGAAATTGCACGAAAATGCCTGATAATAGCTGCTTTACCGCGATGCACACCACTCCATGGCGCTTCAATTTCATCCGAATGCCAAACAGCATCAGGAGCAACAAGTTGAAACGCAGACTGTTTATCATTGCTATTAAGCAATTGTTGAAATTTTTTAATTAGTTGGGCTGGATTATTGAAAGGTTCAATGTTCATGTTAATTATCCTCATCACGCTCAGGTTGGTGCAAAATGGATTCTCACGCGCATAACGGAGCCATTTACCATCAGCACAAAATTTTGGCCTCTGTTTGAAACGTAAGATAACAAATATTTTGAAACAGAAGTAGGGTCAGGCCTGACTCTTGACCGCTATTACATGCTCAGATATGATTTAGGCTCGTTTTACCTCAAAGGTTGTCGTGCCATGCGCAAGATCACTGTCAGTCAAGCTGTTCATACAGAATTGTCTTTATTGACAATGTGCAGCATAGACCTGATACTTTTGGCACGCTCCATTCTCATCGCCTGACACATTGTCTTTACCTATTCACTAACACGCTGATTTTAAACACATTGATGCGCTCGAGACGCATGTAAACTATCATTATTTATTAAGAGACATAATGTATGAATACCTATTTACCGAAAAGCAAATCGACTCTTATGACGATGTTGCCATTATTCATGGTGATTCTGATTGACGTGATGGGCATCGTTCTTGTACTGCCTGTATTGACGCTTTTGATATTACAACCTGACAGCGGCATGGTAAGCGCTGGCACCTCCCCATTTTTACGGGATTTTTATTATGGCCTCGCAATGGCACTATATCCGCTATTCATGTTTTTTAGCACGCCCATCCTGGGTGACTTGTCCGATAAATTTGGCAGGAAAAATATTTTATTGTTATGCCTGTTGATTAATTCACTGAGTTATCTTACTTCTGCAATCGGAATTATCAGCCATAGCCTGTTTATCTTTCTTGCCAGCCGCGCTATCGCCGGCATAGCGGCAGGCACACAGCCCATTGCCAGTGCTGCCATTATTGATTTGAGCACGCCTGAGACAAAGACCAAAAATCTGGCATGGGTTGTTTTTGTGAGCTCGATCGGTTTGATCATTGGACCTCTGCTAGGCGGCATGACAGCAGAAAAAAACATGGCCAGCTGGTTTAGCTACCAAACACCTTTTTATCTGGCTGCAGGAATTTCACTATTAAACGGCGCATTGTTGATTTTCAGCTATCGCGAAACCCTATCCGAAAAAAAGCATCATGCCATTCATTTGACGAAGGGCTTCATGTTATTTCTCGCTGCTTTTTTACAGGGAAATTTCCGTCTGTTATCCACCGTTTTCTTTTGTTTCATGCTGGGATGGAGCCTCTATTTTCAAACCATGAACTGGCTGTTACTGGATAAATTTCATTATTCTACTTCACAGCTTGGTATCTTTACCGCTTTCATGGGCGTTGTATTCGCTGTCACCACCAGCATCATTGTGCGTATTGTGATGCGGTTTGCCTCCGGCGAAACATCCGCATTCGTTGTGGCAGCCATGCTGATGGCGATAGCAGGATTTGGCAGCTGTTTCAGCAATAGCGAGATAGCGCAATGGCTATGGATGATCATGCTCGCTGGCAGCGAAGTGCTCTGCTACACCTTTATACTAAGTATTTTTTCTGGTCTGGCAGACAGTGAGTCGCAAGGCTGGATCATGGGCGTGACAGGATCCATTGGCGCCATCACGTGGACAGTAGGCGGATTGCTTGCCGGCCCGCTTGGCTATGTCAATATTCACCTGCCGCTTTTCATTACCGGTAGTCTGGCATTAGGCAGCGCAGTATTGATGAAGCTATACCGCCGCAAGCATGAATAACATTAACAGACGATAACGTATCTCAAACTATCGCTATCTTGTCATTCATGCTGGTGAGTGATTTCATATTTACCTGTTACTCATCATGTTTGTCGAGACGTACCAGGCGCCGGGTTTCACAACGGCCAGTAAATTCATGGCTGGATGCTCTTTCATGCGGCGCCTGCTCCAACATTTTTCGCAAACCAGGTACATTCGTGCGTATCATTTCATTGATATCTGTTTGTGATGGACTATGGCTATAACCCAATTCAAACAACAACGACCATACCCCTGATTTCCAGAATGCATAATCTTCATAACAGCCATCCGCCGGATAAAGAACCTCCGTTGAATTCCCAACTGTGTATTTACTCATTTCAGTCGCATAATTTGCCAGCGATCTGAAAATATTGTCATAAGGCGTCGACACATCGTATGTGGAAATGCCCCAGGGATAGACCACAGCGGGATAAAAGGTATGCAGGGTCGCGGAAGCAGTAATATTTTCCTGATCAATGAATTTCGCGAGCGAGGCAGTTGATTTAAGATGATGAGGGCCTTCCGTCCCACAGGGTCCCGGATAATCACGATTGGGATCACGATAATGACCAGTTGCATCTCGTTCTTCGCGTTGCCTGGCGTTGTATCCGGAAATATTCAACACAGGAACCACGTAAACAGTCTGGCCGACAATGGGATTCACGGCAAGCGATGCCGCGAACGCCATTGCAACTTCTGTAGAACCGTATTCATTACCATGGTGAGTGCCGACAACCAGATTATGTACCGATCCGTTACCAATCACCACTCCCTCGATCATGTCTCCGCTATCTGAAGGACCGACAGTGATGCTCCTGACCGTGTCTGGATGCGCGCGCACCAATTCATGAAGGAAGTTTTTTACATCAGCGTATTGTTTTTGAGTGAGGTCGCTGGCATAAGCCTGACCAGCCAATAATCCCACAAACAGCAAAAGATATTTAGGCGACATCCTGGTTACCTTATTCATTTGAAATTGGCGCATTCTAGTTGGTTGTTCAATGAATGTAAATATGCGAAAGCAGACGCTATATCAGTAACGTGAATTACTCCTCCTGAGAACACGTTCTTGCCTACTTTCAGCTAGCTAATGTTATTTCATTAAATGTTCTTCAATCCTTGATATCTCACTCGCAGCCAGGCAAAGCAATCACATCTGTCTGATATTCAGTTTGAGCCAGCGCTGAAAGATAATCCCTGGAATTGCTTTTCACATCGTAGACCATTATCCCACCATATTTATTCTGCAGGATATAGGATGCGGCATTTTTCACCGGCAGCGTACCATAATGAGTGCTCTCGCCCAACGCCAAATGATTTTTCATCACTCCATATTGAACATATGGACTTAGTCGACGCTCATAACCGGAATATCCATAAGACATTTCCCAGCCATAATCGAGAAAGTCAGCAAGACGGTACCCATTGTAATTCGCCGCGAAATATCTCTGATCCGAAAACAAGGCCTTACTCAGGATTTTCCCCTTGAAGCGCGGATGATTCCTGATTGCCTGCGCGATTCTTATCATGGAGGTATCGTTCGTGGTGCACGTTGAATATTCATCATCAATATCCACGCCATCCAGTTTATACCTGTTGATTGTATCCACGACATTATTAGCAAACATATCGATCGCATTTGCATCAGTCATGCATGACCAGCCTGCGTTTTGATGGTTACCCAATAACGTCAGCAGCACTTTAATGCCTTTGGCCTGCAGCAGGCTCACCTGATTCGTATGGTTTAACAATGCATCGACCTGTGGATTAAAATAAATTTCCGGCCTGTTGGGATCCGACCCGTTAATATTCGCAGCAAAGATACCAACCATAGTGAAAAATGGCTTGCCGTTATCAGCCCGAATATAACAACCCGCTGTCGACAACCGGTTATCATTGACTTCAACATAACCCATATTAATGGTTGGATTGTTATCTGCGTATACACATAAAGAAGCAGTCAAACAGCCTGCTGCCAGCCATCTTCTCATTGGTATCTCCATTTCAAATGATCAGGAATTTTTTATATATCAATTTTTTACACTTTATACCGCCAATGAGTGGTTTTTAAAAGTCTGCTGCTAAAATATTTGCTGCAACTACACATGCTGGAAATATTGATATTCAGAGATGATATCGTCAATTGTGTCTTCAAGCGTCCATTGATGCTTATAATTGGTCAGATTGTAAAACTTTTTCAAATCAGGCTTGCGCCGCATCGCGCTGACCGAACGCTCCATATACGCTTCTTCGAATGGCACATAAATTATTTCTGATTTACTGTTCGCTCTTTCCCGGACAAGCATCGCCAAATCATTCATCTGAATTTCCCTGTCATTCCCGACATTAACGATTTCACCGACACTATTGCTGGCAGCGGCAAGAACATCCAGGGACGCAGCAAGATCTCTGACATCGCAGAAACAGCGCGACTGTTTTCCGTCACCAAATACGGTAATCGGCTGACCCCTGCAAGCCTGTTTGACAAATCTGGGTACCACTATGCTGTGACTGCTTGTTTGTCCGGGACCAATCGCATTAAATATCCGGACTACAGTGATTGGTGTATTGACCACGTGATTGTAGACCATTCCCAGAGCTTCATCCGCCAGCTTGCTGATGGCAAAGCTCCAGGTCATTTGCGCAGCCGATTCAAACACCAGGCTGTCTTCCTCGTTTAATTGCGGCTTATCGGTAAGCCCGTAAACTTCTGAAGAAGATGCGATTATGACACGCTGGCCCGCGCCTGTTGCCTTGACTGCTCTTAACAGGCGTTCGGTTCCGGCAATATTTGTCGAGATGACCTTGATAGACGCACGGCTTAAGTGATGTACGCCCATCACTGCGGCCATATGATAGATTCGGTCAGCCAAAGCAACTGATTTCACCAAACCAGGCCAGATAATGATATCGGCCTTATCAAAATGAAATAAAGGATTGCTTCTGAAGGCGGTAATATTTTCCAGCGTTCCCGTACTTAAATCATCAACAACATGAACTTTATCACCCTTTCCCAGATGATATCTTGCAATATGTGACCCAATAAATCCGCAACCGCCGGTTATTAAAACACGCATTACCCATCACCTCTCCTTTAAGTATAGCCTTAATGCGACGCGATCAAGCCCGACATCCTGTCAACTTAAATAATCATTATTTATTAATTACTTAAAATTTCGATATGCTGTTCTGTCATTCATGTCTTACAAACAGCCGGGGCAAATTCATGGCGTAGCAATGCTGATGAAGTTTTATCGGGAGTAGGAAAAATCTGACAAAACTGTCATCCAAACGTCATACTTCCATTTATTCGGCGGGCGTAGACTATTTATAGGTGAGCCGCACAAGGAACATGACGATGATAAACTGGATATCAATGGTCGGTTATATTGCGGCTTTGCTGGTAGGAACAACGTTTTACATGAAATCGATGATACACTTGCGCTGTTTTGCGATCGCGAGCAATGTCTGCTTTATGATTTATGCCTATTTTCACTCACCCCAGCTGTACCCAGTACTAATATTGCATGCATTTCTGCTGCCCTTGAATATCAATCGCCTCTGGGAACTGAGAAAACAGGCTCCTGGCAATAAATCACTGCTTGTAAAAAACGAATGGTCCAGGAATTATCTCCGCCCTGCATATCATTACTTTGACATCGGCATTAATTCACACAGATAAACAGCCACTCCTGGCGATATGACTTTAAAAATGTGCGTTATAATTAATTATGCATTTAAAACATGACGCCAGAAAAAACAAAATATGAATAGTTTCTTCAAGTTACCTGAGACCATCATTACCGCATCCTCGCCTGACAGACAAAAGGATTTTGGCGGACAAGCGAGTCAGCAACGCTGGAATGAATTTTCCGCACAGACCATCGAAATCTTCGCAAAGCTGCTGCCTACCTTCCCTGACAATAAACCAGAGGTCAGAGATGATATACGCTGCCCACCAGGCGTCTTCAAGACAAGCGCAGGATGTGCATTTGCATTTCTGGCCAATCAACGGCGCATTATCGCCAAGGAGCTAAAGCATAAGCCTTTCACGCACCAGTTCGGCTGGTTCAACAAGCCGGGCTTCCGGTCTTCGGATGACTTCAATCTCAAGCGTGATATTCCCGGACAAAGTGAAGCCATTCATAACCAGGTTATGGCACTCGCCAAAGATCTTGGGGAGAAATCATATTGCGACTACGGATGTTACGATATCAAGAAGAAGAGCGGCGAGGATTCATCGGTGATTTATATTATCAGAGTGAAGGATGCGAATGCGGTTCCAGCGCTTTTACCAGTGAACGCGTCTGATTACGATGAAAGCATAGATGTCGAGCTTACGGTAACATTTACTGATTACCGGAAAGATAATCCCGAAACTTCAATTCTGGTCGAACATCCCGTCACTCCGTTTGATGTCTGGTATCAAGGCAAATCAGAATACATGGCGGACAAATTCAAAGACATTGAGCCAGTATTTCAAGCATGTATTAAATGGACGCCGGAAAATGGCATTGACAGCTTTTTGAAGAATATTGGTCGGCTGGCACATTTTTTTGCTCAAAACCAGCTTGTAGGAAAAGGTAATTCAGCCATTGTTGAATGGATGATGCGCGGATTGGCAAAACATGTTGGCATCGAACTTGGGGCATTCAATTATGATGAAAAAATCGGCTGGGATTTCAAGGCGTTTCTCACACCTAACAGGGATGACTATGCGGAGTGGTTCGCCAAGAAAGCATTTGTACAGCCCGAATATCATCCCACATCAACAAACAAGCCAGGTTATTAAAATATCAGGAGTCAACCCTGGATAACTGCTCCCAGTCCTCTATCGTCATTGCCCAGCGTTCGTGATCGCGCCACTCGCCATTGATTTTCAGATAACGCGGAGAATAACCTTCTTTTCGAAATCCATTGGCTCTCACCAGGCTGATGGAAGGAATATTTCCCGGCTGTATGTTTGCCTCCACCCTGTGCAGGGATAGGTCAATAAAAACCTTTTGCAAAACCAGCTTCAACCCAGCACTCATGTAACCCTTGCCCGCGTAATCACTCACCGAATAAAAACCCAGATAGGCGCTCTGAAAATGACCGCGTACAATCTCACTCACATTAATCACACCAGCTATCTCGCCGTATGCGGCGCAGACCAGGAAGCTTTTCTGGTCAGGCTGCTGAAAACGCTGCACATAATCCCTGAATTCCTGCTTAGTCAAGGGCGGTGTCACCCATGGACTATGCAGTGAACGGCTGTACTGCATCGCTGTTAAAAATGGAATTTCATCATCAAACTCCGGCTCACGAATGCTGACTTGTTTCATAGATATCCGTTATATAAAAAATGCGAATCCAACCATTTAGTTTTGCGGATTTTAAGGCCTAATTTCGAAATTGCATAGCTGTTAGGGATAAAATCCCATAAAATGGTTTAATAACTGATTCAAGCTGAAACAGCATGTACACCCATACGGTTGACGGATTCACCTATAAATTTGCCGATCTGAAAACCCTGCTCGCTGGCAGCTCCACTATGGTGATTTTCATGCTTCATTGTTGGCTCGAGGCTCGGATATAATGGCAAATGCCATCCCTGAATTCCTTGCAGGAGGATTCCCATGCAGAGAATGAGCACCTACGCCTCACGAGATCCTATCAGCTCCAAGGATGCGGTTTTGCTGGCAAAACTTGAATTGATCGAATACCAGGTTGACAAGGAAAATATCAACAGCGATCCCACCGCTCAAACCATCGTTGATACCTGGTACACTGCTGCTAACTTTCTTTACGGCGATCAGCCGATTGATGACAGGCTTCTTGCCGACCGGGAATTTGAATTTGATGCGTATTACAGTGCCGCCATGAAAATGGCTGAATTAAATCATGCTGATGCGCAATATAAACTGTTTCTGTATTACAAACTGATCGATGAGCCAAATACCGCCTTGTCCTGGCTGGAGAGAGCCGCTGGCAATGGACATCTTTACGCAAAATTTTTCCTGTTCCGCATTCATAATGAAGGCGGTCTTGGCACACAATCAAACACCGATGCAGCACGTCGTGCGCTTCATGATCTGACACACCATCTTCAGGAAGAGTATTTCATGGTGACCGCTTACGCTGACGATCAGCAGAAACTGTCGTACCTTGAAGACATTGGCCAGCGCGTCTCATCCTGTCTTGACACTCGCCGCGGCTGCCTCAGGGATCAGCAATTTGTTTTACGCAAACAGCCCAATCTGCCCTATCTCGGCGACAAGGACACAACCCAGAGAGCGATAATCGCATTGAATGACTATCTTGAAGCATACAAAATCCATCTTGATCCCAAAAAACACACTTGGATAGCCGCCAATCATTTTCAACATGATAAATTGCTAATCGATGAAAACAGCCATGTCGCACTCAGGCCGATGGCGATCGTCACTTTTATCCTGCAGAAAGACCAGATCTCCATCACGGATAATCTGTTGTTCAAGCAATTATTATTCAAGATGAAAATCAATTGCGTAAAAATTCTGGGCGGATCGCCCTATACACGTTCTTGTGTTCTTTCCGTTGATGACGTGGATGTATTAAATGCCATTCCCGGTCTGTGTGATTCATACAATTTGAAAAAAATTACCATCATCCCTGATTTTTTTCAGGCACAAAAAAAGATCCCCCTGATTAGACCTGTTCATGTGGAGGATGAATCAACAACCAGAAGGAGGAATTTTCTGTTGCGTCTGAAAAGCGAAGTGGATGACACAAAATGGAATGACAAAGCTGTCCACCTGTTTAGCACATCGGCACCTGACCACATTCTTGATTTGCGAGATGCGTTGAAATTCCTGACCACTCAGACAGACAATCATTCCATTCATTCGCTATTCTTGACGGTTAAAATGTCTTTTGACAATCTCGCGCTAAGGAAAAGACATCCTGATGTCATTGAATTTTACAAGCGGACATCAATGGAGATTAACGAAATTATTCATAACAAGCCTGCCAAACAAATATCTTCAAATTACTCACAGTAGGAAACACAGACGTTTGACGAATACAAGCTAGCGAACACCGCCGCCTGTTTGAAACAGACGCAGGACCCTGGTGCGAAACCGTCAGACCTCGATTACAATGCGTGTCAATCACACGCCCAACCAGGAGTGCAATTTGCCATGAAAGCTAAAATCCGCGGAACCGAAATCTATTTTGATGTGGCCGGCATGCAGCTGGCACCCGAAGATAATGACTTTGTTGAACGCCCTGTGATGTTTATGCTGCATGGAGGTCCGGGTGGCGATCATTTACGATATAAGCAGCATTCAATCGAACTCCAGGATGCGGCCCAATTGGTCATGATTGATCATCGCGGCTGCGGGCGCAGTAAAAAAACCAGAGCTTCTGACTATACACTGGACAATAATGTCGCAGATATTGAAGCCTTGCGAAAATATCTGGGCCTCGAACGCATTTGTATTCTCGGCACTTCTTATGGCGGCATGGTCGCGCAAAGTTATGCTGTCCGCTATCCCAAGCATGTCGAAAAATTAATTCTGGTTGCAACCGCGCCCAGTTACCTGTTCATCAATGAAGCTAGAGAGTATTTAAAGCTGCACGGCAATGCCGAACAGCTTGCTATCAGCAAACATCTATGGAATGGGTCATTCAAAAACCATGCGCAAATCATGGAATATTTCAAGGCCATGGATACACTTTACTCTACAACCGCCAAAAAAAATAAAAAGCAATCATTTGGCCGGTCAAAAACCATCTGGTCACATGAGGCATTGAATAAAGGATTCGCTGGATTCCTGCGTCATTACGATGTCAGGCCGAAATTAAAAAACATCAACTGCCCAACATTGATTCTTGCCGGCGAAAAAGATTGGATATGCCGACCGTCCCAATCCAGAACCATGGCGCGGCTCATAGCCGGTTCACAATTAAAAATATTCAGAAATGCAGGGCATGCCATCGCTGTTGATGCTCACAAGCAATATATTAAAATCATCAGCGCATTTTTGAAAAAATCGCTGCCTGGGAAAAATTCTGCTAAAATCACTAAACGGAAGCGGTTAACATGAAATGGAACCAGTCTGGTGAAAAAGCTGAATAATGTTGGGGCATTTTTATACATACTATTCTGTACCGGATTTACGCTGGGGACGATTACACTGTCAGTTATCGTTGAAAACCTTGTAACATATTTACGCCATTCTGGTAACGTGGCCAGTTATGAAAACATTATCGTCATTACCATTATTCTGATTTACCTGTTATATTCATTTCTTTTCTCGATATGGCTAACAAAATATTTTGCAAAACTATCACGCGCTGGTAAAGCTGTTCTCCTCTCTACTCTCACACTATTCACAGCCATGTGTCTTTGGTATTGGATGCACCCCGCTGGCACCATATCAGAATATATCATCGTATCAAACGATCAGCGCTTTGTTGCCGGACCCTATCCTGATAAAAACACAATTGAAACATTAAAAAAACAGGGTTACACAGCCATTATCAGCCTGCTCAGCCCCTATGTGCTGCCATTTGAGCCTGTTTTGATCAATGAAGAAAAAGAAGAAGCGCGAAAAGCCGGCATTCCTGTCATTGAAATACCCATGCTTCCCTGGGTAACTAAGAATACCGATTCGATCAACAAAATCATCGCCCTCGCCAGTGCCAAAAATCATAATAAATATTATGTTCATTGCTATTATGGCCGTGACAGAGTCTCCATGTTCATGCGTATCGTGAATCAATACTCTCCTGTTACATCATTGACCGAAAACTACCCTGCTCCCCAAACTGGCATTGAAAATTTGCATACCGTGCAATTCGAGAGAGGCACAGCGATAGAAATCAACAAAAGCATCATCTTCGCACCCATGCCCACGGAAGACGAATTTTTACGCTTCGTGGTAGCCGTTAATAATCCATATTTTGGAGTGCCGATTCACTCAGTTGTTTCAATACAATCCAGCGAAGCATCTGTGACGCCAGCCGAGAAATCGCTCAAGCATTATGGCATCAATTTTTCAGTTATCACCATCGACAACTTGCCCTATGATCCGCTCGCCATATTCAATGCTGCGAAACAAATACGAGCCATGCCTGGTCCTACGCTGGTCTATACTTACTATGCCGACCCTGATCCCATGCCTGCGACCCTGAAGGGCATTCTCATCTCCTACCTGACCAACCTTCCCGTATTACCCCTTCAGGTTTTTGAGTCTCTAAAATTGACGAATGGGAAGGTTGAGGCCATCGCTCCCAATATAGCAATTGGGCCTCAGCCAACAGAGGAGGAGTACGGAAATACACTTTTTTACCTGGGTATCAGGGCAATTGCGTATATTGGCGATTGTAACGACAATCAATATAAATCCAATCTGGCACTGGCCCTTTCTGCGCATCTCACATTTTCATGTTTTCAACCCACAGACGATAATCTGACAAAACAGCTTGCCCACGGCGGCCCATGGTATGTTTATGGTCCCAAGACAGAGATGATCGAAGACAACATCGAAAATGCATTCAGGCATTCAATTCCGGATTTAAAAGTGAAATAATCGGCCATGTATGAGATTGCTCAGGAGATCCATAAACAATGACAGGCTTGGTGATAAAACTGTACAAGGCATTTAAAAATTCCTGGAATGGACTCAAGTACGCATGGCGGACTCAATGGGCATTTCGGCTTGAACTGGTCATTTTTGTCATCGCCGTACCCGCCGCACTCTTCCTCGGAAAAAGCACGACACAATACGCGCTCATGATAAGTTCAGTAATCCTCCTCCCAATGACGGAACTCCTTAATTCATCCATTGAAACCGCAATTGACAGAATCGGAACCGAATATCACAAGCTGTCCGGGCTAGCAAAGGATTTGGCATCAGCCGCAATGGTTGTCGCCGGCATCAATGTCCTGGCGATATGGGGAATTATTTTATTCGAACGGTTTTTCTGATCCCTCAGATTAATCGGTTACGCTTTGCGCCATTTTGCTCATCTCATTTAATGTATCCCGTTACGTCGCTCCGAGTAAACATTTAGCGAAAAACACCTAATAAATTTGATGCACCTATCCGTCAAAATGATAATATTGTTTTATATTTTTTATATTTGTTCGAATGGAAGAGACTTACATGATACGCCACTCACTCCTAGCACTTACAGGATTATTACTGGCCATCTCTCCAGCGCTTGTCTGCGCCTCAGCCTGCAAGGATCTTACCAATACCATTAACGAAGACATCACTAAATACGCAGACACGTTAAAAAACCAGAATCTACCCTGGATGAAGTTGAGTTTTTTGCAAGAGCAGTTGGGCGATGCGGCTGTTAGTGACGCCGGCAATAACCAGGTACAGTATGAATGGAAATGTGAGAATGACGATGGCTATCTCATCGCCAAAGCTGACAAAAGCGGCAGACTGCTCAATATCAGCGGAGAATATAATTCTTCTTCGGGAAGCGGACTTTTTTCAGCTAATGTACCCAACATCGCCGAAAGAGAATTCAATGAGGCACTGGAACAGATCAGACAAGCACCACCCGAACTCTTGCCCGTCGTACAGCCGGCTGAAGAAAAAAAGGAAAACAAGACAGTAGAGCAATGCAGCGCCATCATCGACCAGATCAGAAATGACACCTCAGAAGATCCAGCCAGATTCAAGCGGCCGCAATTTCCCTGGCTCAAACTTTCCTGGCTCCAGCAACAGCTCGGATCCACTCCAGTCACCGCTGGTTACGATTATGTCTATATCTGGGATAAGTACAGTTTATTTATGGGAATGGATGGAACGACTGCGGCAAGCGGTAAATTACCGGAAGGCGCGCACCCCGCCTCTGTCGGAGAGCTTAATGCACTGCTAGGCCATCCGCGGAAAACACTTTTCGAAAAACTCAATCAATATAGCTGGCAATGTCCTGGAAACAATGGCTCATCGCTTAGCGTTATCACGGACAAAAAGAATTCCGTTATCTGGCTGGCTGGCAGAGATTGTACCGATGGACTATGCGGGAATTTCACCGCACCGCTCAAAGGCAGCGACCTGAAGCGGGAATTTTCCGCACAATCCCAACAGCAAACGCAAATGGAAGCACAAACGATTTCCATCATGCTGCGAGATTATAATGAGTTCTACAAAACAACCTTGCAAAATCAGGACGAACTCACCGCCGACATCACAGCAAAAATCAAAAATTATTATTCCAGTTTAAGGACATGCAAACCAGGAATCTATCAGTACCCCATTCCAGTCATGCAAAGCTTTATCTTCAATACATCCGTGATTCGTGAACAAAAAGACGGCCGTTGTTTCGTTGACACTTCTTATGACATACCACAAATTGGCAAGGTAGAATTGAAATGCAAATATGATCCTCAAAGCCTGCAATTATTCACCGATGCGGAAGCGGATTCAGCCGCGCAAGGCAAAACCTCTTACGATACGGATCACCCTGATGAGCTGCAAAAGCTGAACAACAATCAATGCCAGCGGTATCTGAACGGAGTCTTGTGAAAATCAGACAATTCACCATGGCGTAATAAAGATGCGTTTTTCAGAAACCAGCTCAGAATCTTCCAGGTCATGATCAGTCTGCCGTTTACGGATCAGACTGGGTGATAAAAAATATTTTCATCTAACCTGTTGATTATTAAATAAAGTGAACAAACATGTCCATGCTAGCGGACGTTGCTATCCTTTTTTCTTGGCACAACAGATTTTATAATGTGAATATAGGAAATGGAGAAGGGATCATGAAAAAGTACCACTCTGCATCCGGCTCAAATGTCAGAAAAAAAACCACCTCCACATCTTCTCAAGACAACAAAAAGCAGCGGCTAATTAATCACTTGAACATGATTATCAACACCCAGGCATGCCTAGTGAGCACAACGTTTGATCTCGACAGATTCATGACCATGGTGACACAGCAAATACAAAATCTGACACCAGCAACAGGTGCAGTTATCGAACTGGCTCAAGGGGAAGAAATGGTTTATCGAGCAACCAGCGGCTCTATCGATAAATACCTGGGACTTCACCTGAATAAAAATGACGCCATTTCCGGGCTCTGCATTCAGAGCCGGCAAATTTTACAATGTGACGATTGCGAAACCGATGTGCGCGTCAACAAGGAGGCCTGCCAGAAAGCAGGCGCACGATCCCTTGTCGTGGTACCGTTATTTTACGAAGGCAATGCTGTCGGTGTATTGAAAATCATCTCCAGTAAACCTCATGCTTTCAATGAATTCGATATACAGACATTGCAGCTGATGGCTGGATTGATAGGCTCAGCTCTCGCTCATCAAATTCTTTACGATAAATCACAACAACTCTTAAAAGAAAAAACCGAAGCGATAGAAGAATTGAAAAAAGCAGAAATTAAATTGAAACATCTTGCACATCACGACAACCTGACTGGACTGCCCAATCGGAATCTGTTTAATGAACGGCTCAAGTCAGCGCTCCTGAAAGCAAAACGAAACAAGCAGATTATCGCCTTAATGTATCTGGATATCGATCATTTCAAGGATATCAACGATACCATGGGACATGGCATTGGGGACAAGCTGTTAAATGCATTTGCCCTGCGTTTGCAAAAATGCATACGCAGTTCTGACACGGTGGCACGCTTAGGCGGCGATGAATTCGTTCTTCTCATCGAGAATATTGCGGAAAACAAGGATGTGGTCACAATCGCGAAAAAAATCCTCAAGGTCATTAATGAGCCTTTCAACTTCAATAAAAAAACCATTAATGTCACTACCAGCATTGGCATCACGTATTTCAATGACGGCATCTCCACTTCTGATGAATTCATCAAACAAGCCGATGAAGCACTGTATGTGTCAAAGAATTCCGGACGGAATACGTTTTATGTATTTCAGAATGAAATACTGTATGAAAAGACATAACACTCTAGTATGATGCTCACGCCTATGTTTCACCTTGTTTACAACCATAACGATACACATAGACCTTACAAAAAATGTCATCCGAAGAAACCGTTCCCACTCTCTGGCTTGTATATGACGGCGAATGCCCAATTTGCCGGCCATCAGCCAACGCATTAAAAATCAAAGCGGCAGTCGGCAAACTGGAACTGGTTAACGCCAGAGAGCCACATCCCATCCTTGCTGAAATCCGTCAGGCCGGCCTGGATATCAATGAAGGAATGGTCGTCAAATTCAATAACAAGTTATATCACGGCACTGACGCCCAGCATTTCCTGGCGCTGGTCGGCACCACACATGACTGGATAAACCGCCTGAACTATCTCCTGTTCCGCAACCAGTTTATGGCCCGCATTTTTTACCCGGTTCTTAGATTCGCGCGAACGTTTTTGCTTTCCATAAAGGGAATCCCTAAAATCAATCTCATGCAAACGAGAAACCAGCCAATATTCGAATCTGTTTTTGGCAACCACTGGAAAAATTTGCCGGAAGTTTTTCACAAGCATTATGCCAACCGGCCCAACAGCCGGGACGTCAGCATTGCTGAAGGCAGCATGACTATTGAATATTCCGGCATGTATAAACTGCTGTCGCCGTTATTTGGATTCCTGCATTTACTGCCGCCAGGTCAGGCAGCCAATATTCCGGTGACTGTCACTTATCGCAGCCATCCTGATTCCTCTGCTTTTGAACTGGATCGCCGCTTTCGTTATCCCAATCAGCAGCCCTATCGATTCAGGACACGCATGATTCCTGTACAGGAAAATGTTGTCATTGAATTGATCCGTTTTGGTTTCGGCTGGCGCATGCAATATCAATTCGACGGCAAAAAAGTCATTCTGCAGCATCATGGCTATGTATTCAGGATTTTAAATCATATTCTCCCTCTTCCACTGCAATGGCTGATGGGCAAAATCCATGCTGAAGAGGAAGCTGTTTCGACTGATACATTCCGAACGTTCATGACTATTTCGCATCCCTTGTTTGGTCACTATACTTATAACGGCGTATTTAAAATGATGAGTCAGACATGAATCATCCTGTACTGATACTAGGCGGTTATGGCAACTTTGGGCAGCGCATTGCTCATGCCCTGGTAAAAGCGCATATTCCGGTGATTATCGCTGGAAGACATCAGGATGCGGCAGACAAATTAGCGCGGTCAATCAAGCAGACATATCCGGATGCCTCCATCGAGATCAGCATTTTTGATATCCAAACACAACTGGATGTGCAATTAAAAAAATTAACACCTCTGGTTGTGATCAATACCTGCGGACCATTTCAAACCTGTGATTACTCCATTCCCAAAATCTGTATCGCCAACCATGTACATTACATTGATCTTGCCGATGCCAGGGATTTTGTCACCGACATTTCTATTCTGGATTCTGATGCAAAAGCAAATGATGTATTGGTTGTCAGTGGCGCCAGTACCGTACCAGGTTTGTCATCCGCTGTATTAGAGCATTACAAAAAAGAATTTTCTGAAATTGATTCGCTGATATATGGCATCAGTCCTGGGCAGCAGGCGCCGCGCGGCCTTGCCACCACGCAAGCAATTCTGACCTATCTCGGCAAGCCGTTAAAACCCGTGCCGGGAAGCAAAACCATTCGCTACGGCTGGCAGGATTTATACCGGCAGGATTATCCAGAGCTCGGAAGGCGCTGGATGGCGAATTGTGATATTCCCGATCTTGATTTATTTCCAGAGCGGTATGCAATCAAACGCATACAATTTTCCGCCGGCATGGAAAGCAGCGCATTGCATCTCGGCATGTGGTTGTTGTCATGGGTGATACGTATGGGCATACCGATCAATCTCGTCAGGCATGCACAATTTTTATTGAACATGAGCAATTATTTTAACTGGATGGGCACACCGCATGGCGGCATGCACATGCTGATAGAAGGCAAGGACCAGAATGGCAACCCCAAGACACTGAAATGGTTTCTAATTGCAAAAAACGGCGACGGCCCGCAAATCCCCTGTGTGCCGGCAATTGTATTGGCGAAGAAATTAATCGCGCGGGCAGAGAATGAACGCGGCGCCATGCCATGTGTGGGAATGGTGGGGCTGGGAGAGTATCTGGAGGAATTGAAGGGATTTGCGATCAGGGTGCAGACAGAACAATAACCGTGTTGATACCATTACCAGCCCGCTTATGGTCCATACCGGGTTGAACCGCGATTCAGCGCCACACTGCGCGCGACTGATTGACTGATTAACCGTTTCGCGACCAGATCATCCAGATATTGCTCCATGGTGCACATGCCTATGTCGCCATTGGTTTGCATAGTCATGAGCATGTGTGAAATCTTGTCCTGACGGATTTGATGACGAATTGCACGGGTCGCCAGCATAATTTCGAAGGCGGCAATGCGGCCGCCATTCATTTTCCTGACCAGCGTCTGACAGCAGATTCCTTGCACGGTTTCCGCCAGCAGGTTACGCACACGGTTTTTTTCCGCGGTCGGGAACACATCCACAATACGGCTGATCGCGAGAGGCGCGGATGTTGAATGCAAGGTTGCCATCACCAGGTGGCCCGTTTCTGCAGCAGTCAGTGACAAGCGTATCGTCTCAAGATCACGCAATTCACCCAGCAGGATGACATTGGGATCCTGTCGCAGCGAAGCGCGCAAAGCAGCAGCATACTGCGGCGTATCGCGGTGTACCTGTATCTGGTTGACCGCGCTTTTTTTACTGGTATGAATAAATTCAATCGGATCTTCAATTGTGATGATGTTGCAGGACCGCAAGGTGTTGATGTAATCAATCATGGCAGCCAGCGTCGTACTTTTACCCGATCCGGCCGGGCCGGTGACAAGTATCAATCCATTGGACATGACTAACAATGATTTCAATACTGGCGGCAAGGACAACTCTTCAAACGTGGGCACTTTTTCCGGAATCACGCGAAAAACAGCAGCGATGCCGCGCTGCTGATGGTACACACTCACCCTGAAATTTCCGATGTGTTCAAAACTGACCGCGAGATCAATCTGTAACTGATTTTCAAACTGGTCTTGCATGTCTTTCGCTAGTACACTGTAAATCAGCCGCTTGGTGACATCAGGAGGCAGTACAGGCATGTCTTTTATTGGCAGCAATTCACCATCAATACGTGTTAATGGCTGCAAACCTGGCAATATGTGTAAGTCGGATGCATGGCATTTAACTGCCATGTCCAAAAGCTCTGCCATTTCCATTGCGATCTCCTGCTGAATTGACTGGTCGGGTGGTTATTCTTAAATAGTACAAAGTTTATGTGTTATTAGCTAGGGCTGAGGGAAAGAGCTAAGCAGAGGGATTCAGTGAGCCGACAGTCCATTTACCCATGTCATGCCAGCGCAAGCTGGCGTCCCGAACATGCTGTGATCCTCTATCCCTGCCTTCACAGGGATGACAAGCGCCATGTCCGTCAACCATTCATATCCTTGCAGCCGTCAATGGAACCCTTGATAGAATCTAGATCTATTTTACCTGACTCATTGACAGTGAATGCGTAATCAATATCGGGACCATAATATTTTTTATTTATATACCCAGCATTTTGCGGATAATAATAAGTGCATTGCCTGATGACTTTGTCATTGAGCACAATGCGCATATCAATCTTGTTTACATCCTCAGGAATGCCGCAGGAACAGGAATAATAACTGCATTGACAATTTGATGAACGGCCTGCCTTGCCAAAAATGCTTCCAATCGCAACGTTATCCCGATTACTGTAAGACTCGTATTTACTGACCTCATGGGTCAACTGATTGAGATCAAGAATGGTGTTCCAGTCTGAATCCGCATCTGATTTGTATTGAATCGCCAGTTTGTCCTGGATGCCAAAACCGGATCCGTTCCCGGTCAGCCTGACAGAGCCATAAATCATTTTGCCGGGAAAATTCACTGGATGGCTTCTGTCATTGCCAAGCACCGTATCCGAATTGACGCCCTTGGACTGCAAATGGTCCCATTCGCTTGGCAGCCGGTTCACAACATCATCCGCAAGTGATTTTTCAGATGCAGGTGTTGCTGCAGCGCAATTATCAAATGGGACAGACCCGTAACCATTGCACATGTTGACCAGCAAGCCTCTGTTGTCACTTAATTCCACAAGCTGCTTAAGCCAGCTTTCCAATGGCAGCGGCGCATCATAATTAAGCGCTGGATCGAGAACATAAAGATGATTGGTCTGCTGGTCACGAATCACTGGCGCAACATGATACCAAAACGATAACAAACCGTTTGGTCCCATTCCAAACGGAGATAATAACTGGAGATTTCCAAATGCAAACACTTTCGCTGGGCGAGGTAGTACCTTGTTGTTATACAAGGAAACAGCAGCGGCGGCACGTTCAAAACACCAGTCGATCGGGTATCGCCATGGAATCGTGCGTTTGTTTTGCGGTTCAATTGGATCAATCAGGAATCTTTGATCCCGCAAATAGATAAACTGCTCGTTAATTGTCTGATAATCAGGCCACACAGGCACCTGGCTCATCAAGATCTGCTGCCTGTCTAACGTGGTTGAATCCCATTGAATGGCTGAATCATAAATTGATCCGCTTTGCTTATGGTTGTTCAGCATGGCTGCTCTTGCAGTGATTCGCCAATCCTTTCCTGGTTCACGATAAGCTGAGTTGGGATTTAATGCATAGGCAATATTGGCGACAGTCAACAATCCAAACAATACTCCGCTGACAAGATTTTTTTTCAGGTTTCCACTATAATACCAGCAGGAATCATGAAGATTTTTCATATTCAATCCTTGTAAGTAATAATACACGTCAGTCTTTCACAACCACGCAAGATACAGGTGACTGCGCTTCATGCAAAAATTGCCGCGGGAATTTTACAACAGAGAGACAGTCGTTGTCGCCAGGGATTTGCTTGGCAAATACCTGGTCCATCAAACGCATGGCAAACAGCTGATCGGTAAAATTGTCGAGGTGGAAGCTTATTTGGGACCGCATGATCTCGCCGCGCATTCTGCCAAGGGTAGAACCAAACGCACGGAAGTCATGTTTGGCCCTCCCGGCCATGTCTATGTGTACCTGATATACGGCATGTATTACTGCATGAATATTGTGACTGAACAGGAAGGGCATGCGTCTGCCGTATTGTTACGCGCGCTCGAACCGGTTCAGAATATTGACGCGCGTACGCAAGGTCCCGGATTGCTATGCAAAGCCTTGCATGTTGACAAGCGGCTGAATGGACATGATTTGTTAAGCGATGATTTATATCTCGCTGAGCCTCCTGAATCAACAGCTATTACTATCGTAAAAAGACCTAGAATCGGCGTACATTATGCAAAACATTGGGCCAAGCGACTGCTGCGGTTTTATATCAAAGACAACCCTTACATTTCCCGGAAATAGCAGTCCCCAGCCGCTTCAAGATATCGAACATCACAGGTATAATCGAATGTCATAAGCACCATATTAAAACAGGAGTCCCATATGAGTATTGTTAAAACGATTGATGCGCATACATTAAAAGCATGGCTAGACAATGATGAAGCAATTTTGATTGATGTTCGTGAACCCGCTGAATACGCCGCAGAGCATATTAAAGACTCCATACTCATCCCTTCCGGTACCATCACTAAACAAAACCTGCCTGCTCTCGAGAGCAAAAAACTGGTGATTCATTGTCAGCTAGGCAAGCGTGGCAGCACCGCTTGTGTGAAATTGAATGTTGAAGACCCGACTATCGATGTTTATAACCTGGATGGCGGCATAATTGCATGGATCAATGCAGGCTATAAAACAGAAAAGACGCGATAGACTGTCTTTTCAAAAGCACAGTTTTGTATAAAAACAAATTTGCTTTAAGCCAATAAAATTAGCTGGTTGCTTACTTTTTTTTCACAGCAAGCATTATTTATTCATATTTTACCGTTAGAGACAATTAATGAACAGTCTCTTTAAAAAAAGCTTCAAACATCTCTATATGCTCAGGTTAAAATAAGCCACCAAAAAATAAGTAATCCTCCCTGAAAACAGGAAATTGAAATGCTTTGTTTAATGATGGATCAATTGTTAAGCCGGATATTATTGCAATTCATATCCAGACTGAATTTAAAAAAAATAATCATGATGATTGCCATGCTGGCATGGATGTCGCATTCGTGTTTTGCCGCAACCACACATCACACTGCTTCAGCAAATAAACCGGGCACACACAAGCAAACACGCACACTCGCTCATACAAAACAAAAAAAGGCCAAATCAAAAGCGGGCAAACTGTCCAGACAGAAAAAAACCTCGCACCGTAAATCAACTACGAAGAAGCCCAAAAAGAATCAGCGCAGAACCGTCAATTCCACGCCAATAACAACAACAGAAAATCCGCGCGCAAAAATCAATGTCGATAACATTGAACAAGCACATCTTCCCGGATATTTATTAACTTCTATCGAACGAAACCTCGTGGATTTTGTTCGTAAAACAGTTGCCACGATCCGCTATACCGCCTACAAGCTGGGTGGTACTCGCATTGATGACTCACGTGGCATTTATGTTGTTGACTGCTCAACCTACGTTGACCATATCCTTAAAACTGTCTACCCCAATGCTTATACCAGTCTGACATCCTGGACCGGCTCGGAAAAGCCCACTTCTGATGACTTTTATCATTACTTCATTAATCTTTCCGGTGAATCACGACACTGGAACACGATTGATGACGTGGAAAAACTCCGACCCGGCGATGTACTCGTCTTCCGCTATAAGAACCGTTCCGGAAATGAAACCGGCGGACATGTGATGGTTGTCATGGATAAACCTGTGCGTGATGGCAATACATTCATGGTGAGAATCGCCGACTCGGCGCCATCGCGCCACAGTGAAGATACACGTACACGGCATACATCCGGTATCGGAATTGGCACAATGTTACTGAAAGTCAATCCAAAAACCTTTCAGCCTTATGCCTATGCCTGGAAAGTGGGATCACGCTGGGAAAGCAACGTGAATTTTGCCATGGCGCGGCCCGTAGACGTCAGTTAAGTGGCTGCTCACACTGTCATTCCCGCGAAGGCGGGAACCTATCCATTCATGGACACCATTGCGCAATGAAAATGGATTCCCGCCTTCGCGGGAATGACAAGAATAACCTTGCACACATGACATGAAAAGCTTGCACACATGACATGAAAAGCTTGCACGCTTGCATGGAAAAAACCGCACGTTCACACGAAAAAACCACTCAATAAACAATCTCACGGTGAATGATTTGACTGTTCCGAAGAGTCAGCTCCCAACGTTTGCCATCGATGGAATACAAACGCAGCTGATACTGACCCGGCACCATGTTCAGGAATTTTATTTCCGGAACCAGGGTAATATTGGCCTTGGCGCTTACAGGGGCTTCAATTCCGTATATGCCAGTCTTGATTCGATTATAGGCATAAACATTGACTATGTTATTCTGTGGCAGTGCGCTCAATTGCTTCCCTGACCACAATTCTATAATGGTGCCATCTGGATTCAGCAGCTCGGCGCGAATGATATGACATGGCTGTGAAGGTGCCCCCGCATCAACGTAAGCAGTAAACGTAACCGCGCCATCAGGCGACAGAACACCATCGCTGAGATTGACATGGTATTCAACTGGACTAACAGGCCCAGGATGGTAACGTGAAAAAATGGCACCGCGATAATAATTATAAGTTGATAAAGTAAAAAATACCGTGAACACAAAAAACAGAATACCTGTGCGCTTCAGGGTCTTGTATGACCAGGGGCCGCTAGCGAAGGTGATAAACCATGCTTTGTCAGCCAGCGCCGGATAACGACGTAATAGCCAGCTGTCAATTGAATAGATTGAACCGCCAGAGAGAGCCAATGTTAATCCGATAGAAAGATTAGCGACCGACATGGTCCATTCATCAATGCATGTACCACCCTCCCATCCAAATATGACCATCAATGCAATACTGAGCAATACCGTGACAAAACCTGCCGCGCGCGTAAAAATGCCTGCTATCAATGCCGCTCCGCTTAATAATTCGACCAGACTAAAAACAATGATCGCTGCGTATAACAAATAGAAATGCTGGAGAAGAAAGCTGATTACGTCGCCCACACCAAGCAATGCACCCGGCATCGCGCTCTGTAATTTATTTGCCATCCATTGCGTTGCATATGGATTCAATTTTTGCGGTGCATAAAAGAACCGGCGCGAGCCTCCGCCCCAAAATATCCATCCCTGAACAAATCGGATGCATAAAATGCATAAGCCTGCAATTCGCCATTCGTAAAAGGCTGGCATCGATAATGAGTAGTTGACATTGTCCCTGTACATGAAAATTCCCTGCTTCATTACTGCCCGGATAACGTAACACCAGATACAGTCACAATCTCCCAGTGTTACGCAATGAAAATAATGCTTTCCTTATACGAGCATAATGATTCTTTATCTGCATGAACAACATTGTTTGAATGGCTGCCCGTCATTCATCTCATGCCAGTGTATAATCACATTGGTTTATTTGTCATTAAATAAAATACCATTATCAGGCTTATAAAAGCCGGCCATCCCAGGCAAAACCAGTATCTAAAATAGCGAAAATAGAGTGGCGGCAGTGCTGTATTTGATTGATGTGCGGCAATCGCCATGTCGCGCAGTTTTAACTGAAGATAAACTACTGGAAACCAGCAGCAGGCAGCGACAAGATAGCCTATGATTGATCCCCAGATCCAGAAAGACGATAGCGAATACCCTCCAAGATATACCAATCCCAGTCCTGTAATCGGCTGTATAATTCCGGATGTCGTCGTAAATATCCAATCTGCGAAAACCACATAGCGCGCTGTTGTTGCAATGATGTATACATCACGGGTTCTGTGCGCCAGAAACAGGTTACTTGCCGTACCGATCCCTGTTCCAAACAGAATTGTCGAACTCACAACATGAATGAATTTCAACCAGAGATACAGCATGAGTTTTTTAGCTCCAGGATAAGATTCGCAAATAATTCAGTATCCTACAAAGCGGCAAAATGATCCCGCTTCGATACTGCCGGACAAATAAAGTATAATAATTAAATAATATCAGGGATAACCTATGCCAGACAAAAAACGCATTTTCCTGTATATCGCAATACTGATACCTGTAGCGATGATTCTCGTGACCGCCTTCGAAGTTTATTTCCACCAGGTTTCCTTGAATCCAAAATACAATTTCCTCTACATCCTGTCTAAAAGTGAATATGGAGCAGGATGCTGGTTAAAAGCAAAAAGCCAGTTCTATCCGGAAACCAGCACAGATAAAAAAGAAACACCGCAACCAGATACGGATGCCTGCAAGACAACCCAGTTTTATATCTATGATTTTTCGAAAAATACGAGCACGGCTATAACCCAGGATGAAGCAAAACAATTAAAACTGTCTCCTGCATACCAGACCGTCTCTCCTGATGGTTTTGACATCAGTTATTATTGCACTTCATCAGAAGTGCTTGACTGGCCTTTGATCAATGTCAATAACCTAGATGTATGCGTGAAAAAAAATGACTACACAAAACGACTGCATCTGCGTCACTACACCACCGGAGTGAATGGCTATTACAATTTCTATTTCATAAGCTGGATTTTGAATAATAACGCAAGCACTCCCGGGAAATAAGGAGACCAGCATGACTCAGGATTCATCCGCAAATGACAGCCGCATCCTGAAAATATTCAACTATGTCGGCGGAACATTGATATTTTTGGGAATCGCATATTTTATAGCGAACAACTGGTCAATCCTGAATAATTTCACCAGGATATTTACCACGCTGGGGTCGGCGATAGCCGCATTTATGGCAGGCGCCTTGTTTCACGCATCACACAAATATGAGTCTGCCGCATCCGCGTTTTTCATGATTAGCGGATTGCTGCTGCCAATCGGGCTGGGAGTCACACTTATTGTATCGAATGTCTCCTGGGGCCCGGAAGAAGCCAATCTTTTGATTTTCGGAATATCCCTCGCAGCATTCATGCTGGCACTGTTTTATTCTCCCAGGGCCGTTTTTCTGTTATTTACCATCATTTTTGCATCGCTGTTTTATCTGAGCCTGATCAGCTTTTTGACCTCGGAGTATACGTTCTACTATGATCATTTGCTTGATTATGAAGTGATTGCTCTCGGTTCCGGTTATATTTTCCTTGGCTATTACCTGGATTCCAACAACTTGCCAGCGCTGAGCGGACCCCTTTATTTTTTTGGCGGATTATTTGTCCTGTTTGAAAGCTTTACCATGGGCAGCAATTTTTTTATTGGCTATAACCAGCCCAGGTGGGAAATCGTTACCGGCATTCTCATTATTTTATCATTCGCGTTTTCAGTTCCGCTAAAAAGCAAATCTTTTCTGTATCTGGGCGCGATTTTCCTGATTTTATACATCGGTGACATTTCCAGCCGGTTTATCGAGCTGTTTGGTGACCTTGGCTGGTCACTGATTCTCGTGATCATGGGTCTTGTGTTAATGCTGATAGGCTATCTGGTCTTTGTCATCCACAAAAAAATCAACCGTATCAAGCTTGATTAATCCACACGTATCGACTCATCATCCTTTACCCAATGATAAAGACGGCAGCGATTGCTGCGCGCTTTCAATCCAGGTTTGCGGCCGCCTTGTTGAGCGGCTGTAGATAAAAAATCTTAATTCAGCATATGACTGTTTGGCATACCCAACCGCAGATTTACTATTTTCCTCATCGGTGATAGCCATTTTGACAACTTCATTATCCGCATTTTTTCTCCTGAAAAAACTCAATATATCGCCCGAAGATTTTTTAATGTCATCCAGCACCGGCCTTCTGTGGATTGGGTTAAGCAGCAAGAGCTGCTTGAATGGCTCTGAAATACCATTCCAGTCCTTCAATGGTTTCTTTAAATCCTCGGTCTTGATGAGAGGCAAAATGGTTTCCGCAAGGACAAGAAAATTTTTGTCCGATGTAACCTGCTTGCCGCCGCTTTCTATACACCAGACATATATGTCATATAATCGGCTTAACTTTTCCTGGTACTGCCGTACATAATCAGCGCGTCCAAAAAATTCATGCGACAATCCCATATAGGCAAGACAAACAACCAGGGCAGCCACTGTACCCATTGATCCGATAAACCAGGCACAGCCGATCAACGCAGCCACGCATTCAGTCCTGTGATCATAGCTGCATAATTCATCGTAGTCATGGGTAAAATCACGGATTTCCTGGTGGATAAACGCCTGGTGCATTCTATTTCCGCGTTCAAATTTCAGATTTGCATAATCAATATCTATCCTTGATGATGTCATGCCTATCACTCCTGTTCAAAAACAAATTCAAGATGTGTAATCAGCATTTTTTGAATTTGCGTGGATCTCGGGAAAGTTTAAACATAATTTAATCATCTTACGTGATTCAGGAATAACCTTGCAAGATGGCGCTTTCCCGAGATCCCGGTTATTATAAGATCATGGGTTCATGCAATTTCTGGCAATCTGGAGCAACCTATGCGAACCATATTGAAATCAACACTGCTTCCACTTTCACTCTTGGCAATTCTGATTTCCCTTTTGTGCAGCTGCAATACCGTACAAGGCTTTGGCGAGGACTTGCAGCAGGGCGGCGAAGCACTGCAACAGGCTGCCAACGAAAATCGTTAACCTGATTTATTTTTATGTGTATGCAGCTGCCGCATCGTTTCTGTATAGCCGATTTCAATTAATTTCCCTGCTTCTTCAGGATTTGAATGCAGCAATTTAAACCTGCTCAAGTCCAGATTGACAAAAACATTGGCAGCCAATGCATTCTGCTTACCCTTGGCCAGCGAGCCTACAAATATTCCGCGTAAAAATGTATCAATAAAACTCGGATATTTATATTTACTTTTCCCCAAGCCAAACCGCGAAAGAAACGCCTCAGTGAAAGTCAAAACAGGTGGAAACCGGTATTTTTCGGCATGCGGCGCAAAACTATTCAAATCAACGGCGATCACTTTCCCTTTATGGCCGATATACTCCCGCATCACATCAACGGGCAGGTTATTCAATAAACCTCCATCAAGATGAATATCTCCATTCAACAGCATGGGCGGTATGATTCCGGGAAGCGATGTGCTGGCGCGAATTGTTTCCCATAACATGCCAGTGCGATGAATTGCTTCTGAGTTATTCGATAAATTACAGGAAACGCAAAAAAATGCGAGCCACATATCCTCTATCATTTTTTGGCCAAAGGCTTCCTGCTGTGCCTGTGTAAATTTCTTTGCATTGAAAAGCGAAATCACTGGCCAGGTCAGACTGCGCAATGCAATGGATTTCCTGGAACTAAACACAATGTTATAAAATTTCTCGTGCATTTCATCGTACGACTGGTTCATTGCATAACACGCAGCGACGACTGCACCAGCACTCGTGCCTCCGATAATATCGATAGGAATTTTCGATTCACGTATGGCTCTGATCGCACCCAGATGCGCCCATCCTCGAGTGCCGCCGCCACTTAACACAACACCTACCGCCTTGCCGCGCATAAAACGCAGCAAGCGTTGAATGTCATTTGTTTTGTCAAGACGCACATGGTGATGAAAACTGAAATCAGCAAGAGCAAACCATGCTGAGGTGTTACTGGGTTGGTCAGTGTTCTTGTGATGCAACAGCAGCAATACAGGATCTGCGCGTAAATGCAATCGTCTGCTTGTGATTTTATCAAGCACATGACTGTCAATCTCCGGGTGAGAATCACCAAATGCAGCTATATAAATCTTGTCGGCTTTGCTCAGGCATGCTTTCGCCAGCGGCGAATCAAATGATCTCAGAATATAGATATGCCGGTGTGAAGCCTTCCTGCTTTTCACCATTCGCGAAATCATTTCATTAACACCCGCGAGACTCATGTTAGGATCACGAAATTCAGGCTGATAATCGGAAAAAAGTGTCATCCTGCGAAAATCCTCTGAGTGGACGGCGATTTTTTCAAAAAAATTTTGCAGCGATACCTGTTTGCTTGCCGGCACGACAACAATATGCCTGATATTTTTTGCCGCTGATATCATTTGTATGATGCTCTTGGAACGCGTGATGATTGGCTGCAATGCGGCAAACATGACTGCTGGATAATGATGGCATATGTCAAGAAAATCTTCCGTTTTCAAGCGCAGCAGGTGTGAATCCTTCAAGGCCCGAATGGTCAAGGAACGCGGTTCGCTGGAAAGGGCTCCCAGCTCTCCGACTGTTTCACCGGGATCGATATGACCGAGAATTCTGGATTCACCCGTCGATTCAGTGACTTCTGCGGATAGCTTTCCAGCGACGAGCACATAAACGCTTTCAGAAGGGTCCCCCTGATAAAACAGAATCCGGCCCTGCGCCAGCTCGACCTGGGTAAACTTTCCGATAAGCCGTGCGTCTGCATCTGTACCCAGAGATGAAAAGATGCGGCTAGACAACAATATATCCCTGATATCCTTTGTTTCCATACAACTCCCGGTATCGACCGAATTTAAAAATCTTAAATTTATTCAATAATAAATGTTATGTTTTGTTTAAAACCCCTTACCGTATGCCTGTATACATAAGCATATCCTAATAATTTTATTAAATATCCTCATAAAATCTTAAGAATGCCATGTTATCATTTTTGAACATAATTTAAACAACGAGGGGTGGACGATATGAAGAAGAGCCTGATTGTATTGATTGCCTTGATCTGCGTACAAACCGCCGCGTTTGCAGATGATACCGCCAACATCAAGATCCGAATTAACGGTGCCATTCATGACAATCGATACTTCCTCTGCCTGCCCAATGTCGGCTGCCTTAGCATTCTTGCCGCCGAAAAAGGCAAGGTATACCCTGTCTTCCATCCCATCCAGATGAGCGGCATTTTCGTCACCGATGTGAGCTCCGGTTATCAATTATCGCCTCAAGGATTGCCGTCGTCATGTGATGTGACCGTGGATACAAACAAAACTATCACCATCTCCGGCAGCATAACAACCACAAAAAATAATGGTGTGCGCGTAAATCAGCTGCATTGCTCAGTCAGCTAGAAATGATCATCTGACGCGGCATGACCCTGATCCGCATTAACTCTCTTTGACTCCGCGCGGTACCTGCCGCGCGGTATTGTTGCGTGAATCTCACCGTGGATTGCCGTGATCCGCAATGACAACCAACTTTTAAACTGAAACCGGCATGCCAATAGACCAAAACACGATAGAACGGAAATACATCAAATTCCTGCAACTTACGAAATGAGACGTAATACTTAAGGCAGGATACTGCAATGGATATTCCTTCATCTGGCTGTATTTGAAATCGATTAGTCTGGAACAGTTATTTTTCGATACCTTGAATAAAATTTCTAAATGCCGAGAAACGGCAACAACAAAATCCTGAAAATGCTGCTCATGCATAACAATGAGCTGGCGACCCTGAAAAATCATCAAGGACAAACGCCTCCGCATCTTGCATTGTTTGATGATTCAATTTCCTTTGCTCTCAACAATACTTCGTCTGCAGGCAACAAAGCCGGGAGTGACAGCAAGGTTGAACCCAAGAACCTGTTCCCGTGCGCTCTGAAATAATCGGAACCTAGACTCTCAGACTTCGCGCTCTTACCTCCTCGATATCAAGCTCGTCCAGCAGATTATGAAAAATCTCATCGCGAATTTCGCCGCTTCTCCTCAGTTTGAGCAGGGTTTTTCGCTCCGCCTCCAGCGCTCTGATCGTTAATTTTTTTAATGCAAAATAGTCATCATAAAGCATGGAATATGGCGTTTCCTCAAGTTGCGTTCGAATTACTTTTAACTTGCGCTGAACCTGGTCACAAAACTCGGTCACGACCTTGTCCGGAATTTTCTCCTTCATTTTTATTTGCTCGATACTCTTGATAACTTCCTCGAATGCGCGTATTCGCGCGTTTGCCTCCTCACGAACCCTGTCGTCCACTTCAGTCAACCGGAGCCATTTGATTAATGGCGGGAGTATAATTGCTGGCGTGATCAATGTGGTAACGATGACGCAATAAGTGAGAAAGATGAGAATATCCTGATTCGGGAACGGCGCTCCAGACGGCAAGGTATGCGGTATTGCCAGCACAGCGGCCAGCGACAAAATGCCTCTCATTCCTGCCCATCCAAAGGCTGCGAGAAACTCCCATGGCGGCATGGGATCCTTGCGGGCAATTGATGGGAATAACAAGCGCGGTATATATGCGGAAGGAAACAGCCAGATCATACGCACACCGATGACCACAGCACTGATAGCCAATCCATAACAGACCAGACTGAAGATTGAATAATTACCTAGATTTTTAATTACAATCGGCAGCTCAAAGCCTATGAGTGTAAATACAAAACCATTAATGACAAACATCAATGTGCCCCAGCTGGCCTTCGCACTCACATTGGTTTTTGACGATGCTATTTCAGGAAACCGTATGCCAAAATACATGCCGCCAACCACCGTTGATATCACGCTGGAAAATCCCAGATGTTCAGCCAGCAGATAGGTCATGTATGCGGTGACAACGGTAAATGTTGTCTCGGCCTTGAAATCCTTGAGCTGCTGCAATACCTTTTCAGCAAAAATAGCGGTCAGCAAACCGATAGCTGCGCCGCCGATTGCCATGGAAAAAAACTGGATAACAGCCTGGGACATTGAAAATGCGCCGAACAGGATTGCTGCGAGGCTAAAGCGATATAAAATCAGAGCGGTCGCATCATTGACAAGGCTTTCTCCCTCCAGCAAGACAATAAACCGCCTCGGCACTCCCAGTTTTTTCACGATGGAAGTCGCTGCGGACGCATCCGTCGGCGACACAATCGCGCCAAACAGGAATGCTTCGCTCCAGGTAAAATCCGGCAATAAATATTTTACTGCCAGGGCAACTGTTAAGGTGGTAAATATTACGAGACCAATGGCAAGCTGCGAGATGGGTCTGAGATTGAATTTGAAATCCCTCCAGGAAGTAAAATAGGCGGCTGAGAAAAGAATCGGCGGAAGAAATAGATCAAACACCACAATCGGGCTGATATTAATCACAGGCAGTCCTGGCATAAGGCTGATGATACAGCTGCCAAGGAAAAGAAATATTTCCAATGGCAGACGAAATCGCGTAGCAAGCGGCACAAACAGTATCGCAATCAATAAAATGAAAATTGACGCTTCGATAAAATTCACATCGCCTCCTTTTCGGCCTCACTGCTGCCATATCCTGCCGCGGATACGTTTACTCTCTGAATCCTGAATATACTCATTTTTACTCCAGGTTGCGAATCCACAGTTTGATCAGCAGATAATCAGCTAACACATCAGACCCAGCCTATAGAAACCCTCATGCGTCTGGTATGTTAATTGTTGACGTCCAGCCATAAAATGCTGTAAATTTGCGCAAATTATTATAAATCCTCTGATGCCATGCACATTTTGAATATCGCCGGATACAGATTTGTCTCGCTGGATAATATTGAAATCTTGCGTGAAACGCTGCTTGAGCAATGCAAGAAACATGCATTGAAGGGCACCATACTGCTTAGCAGAGAAGGCATCAATATCAGTCTTGCCGGCACAACCGAAAACATTCATTCAATCATTCAGATATTGAATCACGATGAGCGCCTGGCCGATATCCGGTTTCATATGACGCATTCCGCTTTTCAGCCCTTCAAGCGCCTGAAAGTAAAACTGAAAAAAGAAATCATTACCATGCGCAAGCCGCAGGCAAATCCCATTGAGCTGCGAGCGCCCAGTATTTCACCTGAAGCCTTCAAGCAATGGCTGGATGAAAAGAAAGATATCACCATTCTGGATACACGTAATGATTATGAAGTTCGATTTGGTACATTTGCTGGAGCTGTGAATTTAAAAATTGATGATTTTGTCCAGTTTCCGTCAGCAAGCACCGCGATCGGAAAAAACAAACCCATTGTCATGTTTTGCACCGGCGGCATACGCTGCGAAAAAGCCGCATTGTATATGCTAAGTGAAGGATATGCGGATGTTTACCAGCTTGATGGTGGCATTCTTGGCTACTTCAACAAAGTTGGCGGCGCGCATTATCAAGGCGAATGTTTCGTGTTCGATGAGCGTGTATCGGTTGACCCCAATTTAGAGCATAAAGGCACCGTTCAATGCCGCGCGTGTCTCGGGCCTGTGACAGCATCCGAAACACAATTGCCAACCTATGTCCCGGGAGTATCGTGTCCTTCGTGCGCAGGTTAAGTTATTAGCCTGTGAATATGCCATTAAATGAAGACCTGGATGGCGCGATCAAGTCTCGACACGGCGAAGAGAGAATGAAGAATACCGCGCATTTATTCCTTATTCTTTTCATCATCCTCATCTCTGATCCATTTTTGCGGCGTACCCGGCGGTCTTGGTGCCGTGTTCAGCGGAGTAGGACGAAAGCTGGCTGTTTTTCCCTGCGACCCTTGCTCTTGTGAAGAAAAATTAACTTTATCTGGATCAAAAATTTCAATTATTTTATCGGAATCATAAATGGTATAGACAACTTTCACATTCAGGGAAGCGTCTGATTGCATTTTATTCGTAATAAATAACCTCGCGTCATTTAATTCCCTGAATTCCGCAAATTCGATATCCGAACCCCGTGTATATTTTTTTGAGACAACATATTGCATGATTTAAGACCTCACAAGCATATACCGAATAAATTTAAACTATCACACAAACAGAATCAAAGCTCATGCGTATAGTATAGTTGAATGGTAAACCTTGCGGCTCAATCCGATCAACGATGAAAACTTCCAATCGTTTCATTCACTTAGTTAAAGCTTAAGATTTTGTTAATCCAACAGCGGTAATGTTGAAGATGTATCACTCAGGTTACCTACCAACGGAGGGTTAGCCTATGCCAAGTTATCATCAGGACGTGATCATCAGCAAACTCAATCGTTACCTGTCCATTAAACATCGCAATATCAAACTCAAAAAAGGCTACTGTCACGGCTTCACCTTATTGTGGCTTTATAAAATGTCAATCGGCCAGGAAAAGTGGTTTTACGATACCATAAAAAATATCGCAGCCTGCAAGAGCAAAGCGGATTTTGATGAAATTGAACTGGATATCGAAAAATTTCTTTCGCACATAGAATGGCTACAAAATTCAGATAAATACGTTCACAATATTCATCAGCTGGACCTGGACAAGGTTCTGGAATTACCCAGAGACTTGTCACTCTCATTCCTGTTCGATCACAAGCAACTTGATGACACACTCGAAACACTGATACATGACAATAAGATGATATGCCTTTCCGGGCCCGATCATACAATCGGGGTTTATAGAAAGGATGGAAAAAATTATATATTTGATCCTAATTACAGCAGGGGCCAACCCCGGATGATTGAGGATGTTTCACACTTAAAAAATGAAATCATACACTGCCTGTTCCAGCAAAAAAAATTCCGTGAAAAAATTCCTCTGGAAATCAATATCACTTCTGATCCAATGATTATTGCTGACCAGGACCACGGTGATATTGAATCCGATACCGGAACGGGTGACATTGACAAGATGGAAATTTATGATGAACTGCTACACGAAACAGATGATATTGATGAGCCGGGTTTCAATGGAATCACTAATCTCTATCTGGCTTGTGAAAGCGGCGACGAAGATGAAGTCATCATGCTGCTTGAAAATAAAGCTGATCCAAATCAGGTTTGCAATACAGACTGGACACCGCTGCTGGTCGCAGCAGACAAGGGATATACAAATATCGTGCGCATTTTATTGGAAAATGGCGCGAAACCAAATTTGGGCGACAATAAAAACCTGACGCCGCTCTATCTTGCCGCAGAAGCAGGACATGAAGACACAGTGAATTTATTACTCGAAAATGGCGCCAATCCAACCATAAAAAGCAAACGTGGACTGACACCGATTCATGCGGCTCTAAGCAGCCAACAGTGGCGAAATGCAGTCTGCATGCTGCTCTATTGCAATCGTTCGCGAAACACCCATCTCAATCCCAGGGACATGGACGAACTCCGAAAATATAAACAGCAGATCATGCAAGCCGCCCAGGAAATCCGCCCCTCATTGGAAAAACAGGATAAAATCCATCTCTCACGATTACTCAACGTCTTGTATCAAACAACCCGCAGCCAGACATTATTCAAAGCGCATACTCCCGGAACGAAGAAAAAGCCTAGCCAGGAAACGTCACGCTCATACTGGTTACGCTCAAATGGTCGATAGTGTTTATTCATAAAATTGGCTGGGCCTGACAAGTCGTGTTTGTATAATAATTCATCTCCTGATTCTGCAATCACTGCCGGGACGCCCTGGATTACATGCCAGATTGTTAATAAATACAGCATGTTAATGGCCAAAAACCGAATGGTACCGCCGCGGGTGTTATAATGGGAATATAGAAAAATAACGGGGAGTGGCCATTTTTTAGGGTTGTAACATGTCAGGTTGAAGGAGTTAGCTTTATCAGATTCATCAAAATTCGCATCAGGAGAACTTCACATGAGAATGACATTGTTAACTATCATAGGATGCGCAGCAATCCTAATGAGCGGCTCCATATTTGCCTGGTCAGATAATGATAGCAGCAGCTGCTCGGGCGGCAACTGCGGAGCAAGTTATTGCAATCCATATGAGTCTGACTGCCAATGTACGGATCCAACCTGTAACAACCCGGCCGATTCAAACTGTATTAGCAGAGGGTATTGCTGCGAGGCATTTGGCAACATCGGGGCCAGATAACTCAAGAGCGCATTTCATATTTTCATATTGATCGCAAAACCGAACCAGGCTGCAAGATAAGCAGCCTGGTGTACTTGTCATTTCTGCTCCTTTACCTGCCACAACGTATCCATAAAGTAGTTCCTTGAATCCGTGAATTTGTCAACGATCACAAATCCGGTCTCCTGCGCCAATTGATCTATCTGACTGGGTAAATATTTATGCGAGTATTCAACATGTATAGGCTCAATTGAATCGAACGAAAACGATTTCTCCAGCGCCTCGATTGTAACGATTTGCGGCTCCATGCTGATAAGATAACTTTCCATCGCACCCGTATACACATTATACGTTGCATAATGCCCGAATTTTTCAATATTGAAATCGGCGTTCAGTTCCCGATTTATGCGCTTCAGAAGATTCAGATTAAAATCTCTCGTGATGCCGTCTATGTCGTCATATGCGCTCATAAGCACATCAACATTCTTTCTCAAATCAAATCCCAAAAAGACATAATCACCCGGATTCAGGGAATTGCATAAGTGATGCAAGAATTCCAGTGTGATGACAGGATCAAAATTGCCGATACTTGAACCTAAAAACAGTATCAAATTTCGATTTTGTGAATTTTTTCTCAACCATTCCAGACCGCGAAAATAATCGGCGTGCAACGGCGTTAACTTAAGACGCGGCTGTTTTTCCCTGAAATCATTAATAATCATATAAAGATATTTTTTTGAGATATCAATCGGCAGATAGTTAAAATTGAGCGATTCATGCAGAAATTCATTGATCAGCAACTGCGTCTTGATGCCCTCTCCGGGCCCCAGCTCCACCAGATTGAATGGATGAGATCCCAACAATCTGGCGAGCCTGTTTTTGCAGTTGTTCAGGATTTCAATCTCACATTGCGTCAGATAGTAATCCGGATGCCGGGTTATTTGATTGAATAATTCACTGCCATGCTCATCATAGAAATACTTTGATTGAATCTGCTTCTGTGGTTTATTCAAGCCCGCCAGAACATCACGTCTAAATTCGTTAAGTTCGTCATGACAGCTTTCGAAATCCGCGCTTCCTGGAACATCAATTACCCTGGACATAATTCCTCCTGGTTTGTTGTGCCATCTATCTACGCATCCTCAGCCAACCGTATGCCGCCAAATTGCCAGCGTTTGTCTGGCTGGAAAAAATTGCGATAGCTTGCTCGTATATGAGATACAGGTGTCGCGCAGCTTCCGCCGCGCAAAACGTACTGATTACTCATGAACTTGCCATTGTACTCACCCAAGGCTCCGCGCAACGGTCTGTAGCCCGGATATGGAGAGTAGGGACTGCCAGTCCACTCCCACAAGTCTCCGAACAATTGCTGGGGAACATCCGAATACTGAACATCAAGCGGACGCGGATGAAAGATATTTTCTTCAATAAAGTTGCCGCCATCGGGAGCCAGGTTATTGCTTGTAACGTAATACTCCCACTCTGCTTCTGTTGGCAGCCGGAGATTGCGCCAGCGCGCATAGGCGTCAGCCTCATAATAGCTGACATGAGAGACAGGTTCCGCCAACTCCATTTCACGCAAACCGCTGAGGGTAAAGACATACCATCTATTACCGATTTGCTGCCAATATAAAGGCGTTTTCCAACGGTTTTTTTGTACACAATCCCATCCGTCAGATAACCAGAACTCTGATTTTTCATATCCTCCTGCTTCAATGAATTCACAATATTCTCCGTTTGTCACCAGACGGTTTGCCAGCTTGTATGGCTGCAAAATCACTTTATGCCTAGGTAATTCATTATCAAAACAAAAAGCATCACCTGCATGGCCAATTTCAACCACGCCGCCATTTACATCGAGCATTTCTATTGACTGTGTCACAGGCGGAATCTGTTTGATGACACTCGCCCGATATGCCGGATAATCCGGATCAAGTGACAAATTATGCTTGATATCCATCATCAGCAACTCCTGGTGCTGCTGCTCATGGTTTAGTCCCATCACAATAACAGGCATTATTTTTTCCACTTCGGCATCCGAAAGCTGACCGATATAGTCGATAATTTCCTCATCAATATGCTTTCGGTATTTGTAGACTGTCTCTACCGTTGGCCGCGATAAAATCCCTCTGCGTATTCTTGGATACGGGCTGCCTAGCGCCTGATAGTAGGAATTGAACAAGTGCTGATATAACGGATGAAAAGGCTTATAGTTTTTTGCTGACTCCAGAAGAATGAATGTTTCAAAAAACCATGTCGTGTGTGCCAGATGCCATTTAGGCGGACTGACATCATCAATGCTTTGCACAACATAATCTTCAATGGCAAGCGGCTTGCATAATTCTTCCGTTTTATGACGAATCTGCCGGAACTGCCGGATAAGATGTTGACGGGTGATCATGTGATCCTTCACATAAAGTCCATATCGAAACAATCAGTTTATCAAAACTAGCCTCACGAACAAAGACGCCTTTACAATCGATTGAGAATTTCGATAAATTACCGGATATCATACGTGTATATGAACATTTTCAGATAATCATCCGGACGGCCATCTTCTTGAAAATCAAGACATGTCAGCCAATCATGCAGGATCGCGAAGAAATCACACGCGTCATCACTGATTTCTGGAATCAAACATCCGATGGATGGAGAACGATCTGGGGCCCGCATATTCATCATGGTTTTTATGCAGACAATTCTTCATTGACGCCTCTGGAGGCCCAGGAATTACTCATCAATAAACTGGCAACCAGTCTGGAAATCGCCCCACAAGACAAGATCCTGGATGCTGGTTGCGGCATGGGGGGCAGTAGTATATATCTGGCGAAAAATTATGCCGCACATGTCACAGGAATCACCATCAGTCAAAAACAGGCATCGATCGCCATACAAGACGCAGCATATCATCGTGTAAGCAATGTTTCTTTCCTGATTGAGGACGCACTCAGGCTAAACAGCTTCAAAGATAATTCTCTTGATATCATATGGTCACTTGAGAGCTGCGAACAATTCTACGATAAAAGCCTTTTCATCCAGCAGGCATACCGCGTCCTGAGGCCTGCCGGTAAATTGATGCTGGCAACCTGGTGCTCTGACAAGGAAGAATATGAAGGGCATCATGCAAAGCAATATAAAAAATTGTGCCTGGCATTCGATCTGCCCTGTATGCCAACCATAGAATACTACAACACGTTGCTGTGCTCTCATGCATTCCGGATTTCTCAATCCCATGACTGGTCGAAAGAAGTCATGAAAAGCTGGGATGTCGGACTGTCACTTGCCAATGCTTATAGCGTTATACAATTGATACGAATGGGAGGATGGCGCGGTTACCGCTTTATTAAACAGGCAAGATTGATGCGCGAAGCCTTTCGCCTCGGCCGAGTCAGATACGGTGTTTTTATCGCCGCCAAACCCGCTTGAATCAACATTTTTGTTGTATGCGCTTAACGTTGTCAACACCGAATCGCTCAGCTATTATGTTGTCTGGTCAAAACCAACGTTGCTGTTTTTTATAAACTTTAAGGAATTTTTATCATGAATCTGATCATTCGCATTTCGCTTGTTCTGTTACCTCTTTGTTTCTTCCTGATCAGCTGCAGCAGCGGCGGCATGGGTCCGGCTTAATCTTTTGTGATCTAAATACAAGGAACGTATCATGAAACTATCAAAAATTGCGCGCACCTCGATCAAAGCTGTGGGAATTGCCTCCCTTACACTGGCGTTCTCGAATCCCGCCTCCGCACATATGCTTTCTCAAGCTGAACAAACCTTGTCGACATACACTCTTGACTGTGGTTATTGGTATGTTGGCGCGGATCTGGGTCTCTCTCATGTTCATGACAATGTCACGGATAACATTAATGTGACATCCATGAATGAATATGGTCCCGGCTGGACAGCTTACGGCGGTTACCGATTTAACGCGTTATTTGGATGGGAACTGGGATTCATTGACTATTACAATTCCAGAGAAACCCATGTAAATTCTAGCGGCGGCAGCTATCAATATGCCAAGACGGAACATTTTGCCGCTTATACTGCGGGAACCCTCAGATATCCATTAGCCTACAAATTTAATGCCTTGGGCAAACTTGGTGTTGCATATAGTTACGCCAAGAAGGAATTTGTTGCGGTCAACACTTTCAGCTCTGAAGCAGTCAGTCTCTTTGGCGGCCTGGGTGTGACTTACAGCGTGACCAAATCAACAGATCTGGTAGCTGAATGGTCTTTAGTGAGAGGTAACAATTACACTGGCAGCACAGAATTGTGGTCTCTTGGCGTCACCTTTGGCATTGTCTAATACCCGTCATACTTCCTGGCAAAGCATAATGCTTTGCCAGGAAGACATCGCCGGAAATAAGCATATGATCGTTAAAATGAATATTCTCAGGAAAGCTTCTTGGTAATTTTCATATACGAAAATAGTTTCACAACACTTAACACTCCCTCGGTATTGCTGGCCAAATCGACTGCAGCTGAAGCCTGCTCAGGAGGCAGGATACCCATCAAGTAAACTGTTCCATTTTCAGTGACCACTTTTATTTGCGAGGCATCCACATCTTCGGATGCGATTAATTTTGCTTTCACTTTTGATGTAATCCATGCATCACTAATTCGCGTCAGCGTAGAAGAGGGACTCTGGATGGCGATCAGATTATAGATATCCCTGGCATCTGTGGCTTGCCTGACAATTTTTTCTGCCTTGTCTTTCTGCCAGGCTTCGGGCGTCTGCCCTGCAAGCAGTATCTCACCATTGTAAGTTGCAATGGAAATATTCGCATTTTTGAACTTGTCTGTCTTCATATACAACGCCTTGTAAGCCTGCATCGTTGTATATTGATCATTGATATTTTTTTCAATGCTATGCCGATTATAAACCGCTTGTGCGCCAGAGGTTGCAACATTGAGACAACCCTGCAACAAACAGGGAGACAGTGCAAGCAAGGCTGCGCATACTATCTTTCTGAATCCATGATTCATGACAGCTTCACCGATTCAGACTAGAAAGATGATTCGAACCGGTAAATACCGCTTAGCATAAAAGCGTCAGACCGCAGATTTCCTGCAGAGGAGACCGAGCTATATCTTGTATAAATATATTCGCCACGCACGCTCCAGCATTCTGCAACTTTACTTTCCACACCCAGGCCTAGCTGTGTACCGCCTTTTGTTGTTTCCAGCTCCTGAAATTTTGTTGAGACAAAGCCAAAACGGATAAACGCCATCAGCATATCATCGAGATTAACGCCAGGAATAATACTCACACCATAGGTATATTTTGTTTTAAGACTTTGACCATTCTTTGGTTCGTTATTGACGTCGATAGATTTAGGACCGCCAAACAGCTCACCGCCAACATACAGCCAATCACGCACCCAGTCTCCATATCCACCAAATACAATCGGATAAATACCTGAATAGCGAACATGACCTGCACGAAAATCATCATATTCAAACGCCGGTCCTGCATAGAATGCGCCCGCATACGCAGTGGACAAACTTGTTACGAAAATTGCAGTTATGGCTAATATTTTTTTGAACATGGCATATCCTTATGTAATCGATGTTTATAGACGTATTTTTCACATTAGAAAAAATACTGCAATAAGATATCATGAAATTTATTAACAAACTCCAGTCGAAACCTGGTTTAAAATGAATACCATACACCGCCAATCGATATTGATAAACATGTGAGGATAACAATCTACATCCAGGAGGGATCATGCGGCCACTCAAAATCTTTCTTAGTCTTGCAGTCATGGTGAATATGTCCAGTCTGCATGCTGAAAATCCGGCACCGAGTACCGCTCAACACGCCATGGTTGTTACCGAGCAGCGCATTGCTTCCCGGATTGGCATAGATATTCTGAAAGCAGGCGGGAACGCCATCGATGCCGCCGTTGCTGTCGGCTATGCCCTCGCCGTAGTCAATCCCTGCTGCGGAAACATAGGCGGCGGCGGCTTTATGACTATTCATTTTGCCAATGGAAAAAATGTCTTCCTGAATTTTCGCGAAAAAGCGCCGCTCAAGGCGGGCAAAAACATGTTTCTGGACAAGAATGGCAATGTCATCAAAGATGCCACCACCAAAGGCTACCTGGCCGTCGCTGTTCCTGGCACCGTCATGGGACTGGATACCGCACTTGCACGCTTCGGTACAATGACTCGCAAACAAGTCATGGCGCCAGCCATACAATTGGCAGAACACGGATATATTGTCACACCATTCGATGCCAAATGGTTTTCTGTCTATGCGCACGATTTCCGTCAACAACCCAATGTAGCGGCAATTTTTTTGAAAAACGGTTCCCCCTATCAGGCGGGAGAACGACTCATTCAGACAGACCTGGCGAACTCGCTGAAATTGATCGCTGAAAACGGTCCGGATGCATTCTATAAAGGTTATATTGCCAGGCAAATTGTTCAGTCCAGCCAGGCCAACGGCGGCATCCTGACGTTAAAAGACTTCGCGCAATACAGCGTTGAATTATTATCGCCATTGAGCTGCCGTTATCGCGGATACACTATCATTTCTTCGCCGCCGCCAAGCTCTGGCGGAACAACGTTATGCGAGATGTTGAATATCCTTGAAAATTTCCCTCTGTCAGGATCAGCGTATCATTCGGCACAAAGCATCCATGACATTGTTGAAGCCATGCGTTATGGATTTAGTGATCGCAACACCAAACTTGGCGATCCTGACTTTGTTAAAAATCCGGTTGAGCTGCTGATTTCAAAAACATACGCAGCCGCAATCAGTGAGAAAATCAAGACAAACAAATCCATCAAATCAGCGCCTGAAAATATCAGGCTGCATGAGCAGACTGACACGACTCATTATTCAGTCATTGACAGTCATGGCAACGCTGTCTCAGTTACCTATACCATTAATGGATTCTTTGGTTCGAAAGTGATCGCGGATCACACTGGGTTCTTTCTGAATGACGAGATGGACGATTTTGCCGCAAAACCAGGTTCCGTCAATAACTTCAATCTCATGCAATCAGATCCTAACTCCATTGCTCCCGGCAAACGCCCGTTAAGCTCCATGACTCCCACCATTGTACTAAAAGATGGTCGTGTTTATATGATACTAGGCAGCCCGGGTGGACCACGAATTATTACCGCGGTGTTGCTCACACTGCTCAATGTGATTGACTATGGCATGAATATCAAACAGGCTGCCGACGCGCCACGCTTTCATTACCAAGGCATTCCCGATGCCATTGATGCAGAACCAGCAGTCTTTTCACCCGACCTGGCAAACAAACTGATGGCAATGGGATACCATATCACTCCACAGAATACCTGGGCGGCAATTGAAGCCATTGTCGTTTCCCCCAGCGGCACACTGCAAGGAGCGAATGATTACCGGCGTCCAGATGGCGCCGCATTAGGGTATTAAATAAACCACACAATTCAATTTAATCCCGGCCACGCTGCTCGAATTAACTAAATCCTTAGTTGACACCAACTAAGGATTTAGTTAATGTGCCTGATTATCACACAAGGAGTCAGATCATGCCGGAGAAATATCAGCTCACGCCCGTTGAACATGAATTAATGGAAATATTATGGAAACTTGGCCAGGGAACCGTCCGCGATGTTATTGCCTGCCTTCCTCCAAACCGTCATCTCGCCTACACCTCTGTCTCGACAATATTAAGAATATTGCAGCAAAAAAAAATTATTACCGCAGAAAAAATCGGCAAACAACACATCTATCTGCCAGTTCTCAGCAAAGAAAAATATGCCGCACATTCCCTCAATACCATGGTGAAACATGTTTTTTCAGGAAATTCAGTCAATCTCGTCGCTTATCTTGTCAATCAGCAGGACTTGTCCCTGGAAGAAATTGACAGGATACAAAAACTTCTGGATTCCAGAAAAAAGGAACTTGCAGAATGAGCAGTCACATTCTAAGCCTGCATTCCTACCTGAGCGTCAATGCAGCCATCATGGTCAGTTATCTATTTGCGCGCTTTATATTGCACTTGCCATACATCAACGCGCAGATATCGCAACTGCATAAACTGAAATTTGCAAGATACTGTCTTGCCATATCACTGGCCTTGTTTTTATTCATGCCATATCTTGCGACACTGCATCCGATTCAAAAGGCAAACCTGGAATTCAGGCCGGTGTTTCATCACACATCGCATATACTTGCCCAATCAAAGGATGTCGTGTCAGAACAGTTATCCAGCACAGAAAACATGCCCGCAAAATTGCCGCTTAAAAAACTGATTGTATTTGTCTGGGCCGCCGGTTTGCTGCTGTTGACATTCAATTACATCAAAACAGTCTTGTTTCTCAGAGCATTTAAAAAGAAAACATTTTGCCAGCATAAAATTCACAATACATACATTCTGTACACCGATGTCTCTACCGTGCCGTTTTGTTGGTCGTTTGCAGGAAGCAATTATATCGCAGTGCCTGCAGCTCTGCTGGAGCAGCAAGATGATAAACGCCTCGCCATACGGCATGAATTACAACATATCAGACAGGGAGATACTTCTTGGCTGCACTTTATGCAGATCATCAGACTATTCTGCTTCTGGAATCCTTTTCTGAAATCATGGATGAAATGGCTTGGCGAATTGCAGGAATATGCATGCGATGAAGAAATCATTCTGCGCCGTAAAACCTCACCCTCTGCATACGCGCAATGCCTGGTAAATGCGGCGCGTCATAACGCTGCATCGGAATTATTTTCAAATGGTGTCATTGCAATAAACGGTATTTCCAAATCATTACTTTACAGGAGAGTTAATATGCTATTCACTTACCGAACCAGAAAGAGAAGTCTCACATTAATTGCGGCCTATGCCATCGGGTTTTGTGCAATCAGCTCTGCGGCACTTGCCCTGAATGGAACATCCCATTCCAACCCCCTCACAACAAAGGATTTAACTGCTATAATTAAACACTCGGATTTGCAGGCATCATTTCATATCAAAGCCACGCCCGAAGTCGTTGCCGAAATAAACCGGATTCGCACAAATGCAAAGGAACGATCAATAATGAATGCGGCACTGGAAAGGATGAAACAGTATAAACCCGTCATTCAAGCCGGCTTGAGAAATGACGCCATGCCTGAAGATTTACTGGCACTGCCCTTGATCGAATCTGGATATCGCCCCCTCCCGGCAAGCGAAAACCGCGTCCAGGCGGCCGGCATCTGGCAAATTATTCCAGAGACCGCGACCAGTCTTGGCCTGGTGGTAAACAACAAGCGCGATGATCGTCTGAACACGGAATTGTCAACAAAAGCCGCATTAAAATATCTGAACAGTCTCTACGCGCAATTTCATGACTGGAAACTGGCAGTCGTCGCTTATGAAATTGGCGAAAAGGAAACTGAGCACCTGATCAATGAATCAGGTTCTCGTGATGCCTGGAAACTCGAACAGTCTTACAGATTGTCTGCAAATGACAAAAACGAGTTGAAGAAATACCTGGCGATGTTCGACGCATCTGTCATTATTATGCATAACCCTGAACTAATATCTGAGTAGTCCATATGAATGATAAAGCCATCTCATCAAGCGCCATTATTAAAGCTCCACTTTCTGCATTGCGTGTGATGGCTTTATTGCTATGTTCATTTCTGCTGCTTGGATGCGCACACGCTGACTATAACGGACAGAAAAAAAATTTCACAAATAACCCCGATGTAAAGTTGTTCATTCAACACATGGTGAATAAACATCATTTTAATAAACCTGAATTAATCGCATTATTCAAATCGGTTAAAATTCGTCCAAAAGTTATCCATAATGTAAAATTTCCATCTGAATTGAATCCATGGTACACTTACCGCACTTTATATTTAACACAAGCACGCATTAAAGAAGGCGTTGAGTTTTGGAATAAATATCAAGAAGCATTAGCAAAAGCAGAAAACATCTACGGCGTACCAGCAAATATCATCGTTGCTACTATCGGCATCGAATCAGAATACGGCCAATATACCGGCAAATATCCGGTCATAGACGCTTTGGTGAATCTTGCTTTTGGTGATACTTCACGAACAGCGTATTTTCGCCAGGAGCTTGAAGAATTTTTATTGTTGACACGTGAACAGCATTTGAATCCTCTGAAGGTAATGGGCTCATATGCTGGCGCAATTGGACAACCCCAATTCATGCCCAGCAGTTACAGATATTACGCCGTTAACTTCTCGGGAAATTCAACGATTGACCTGAGTCACGATGAAGTCGATGTCATTGGCAGCATCGCGAATTTTTATAACTTGCACGGCTGGAGAAATGACCATCCAGTCGCTATTCCTGATCTGATTGGAGGAGGTGAATTTAAAAAGAGCTTGACCAAATCTGACATCATTACCCTGTCTGATTTGATTGCTGCAGGAATGATCAAGGACAGCAGATTTTTAAATGATAAAAAAACCAGACTGGTTGTACTGCGAGGCAAATATGAAAATGAGTACTGGCTCACATTTCATAATTTCAACGTTATCAAGCAGTATAACCCCAGTGATGTGTATGCAATGGCCGTCTATCAGCTTAGCTATTACATCACTGCCTCAAGAGGAGAACAAAATCATGTTTAGAAAAGTATGCATTGCTTTTTATGTTGGTATTTTTCTTTTATTAAATGGCTGCGTTGCTCATTACAACAAGGACGGGATCAATAATCAGACAAATGCTGCGTTGTGCAAGGATAAAAGCGCATCCTGTTACAGACAGTACGGAAAACAGTATCAAGTCATGAGTGACAGCAAGAATTATACAGAGACAGGATTGGCTTCATGGTATGGATCCAGATTTAATAAAAAAAGAACATCCAGCGGCGAGCGCTTCAACATGTATCAAATGACTGCAGCGCATAAAACCTTGCCCTTGTCGACATACGTCCAGGTGACAAACCTGTCCAACGGCAAGCAAGTGATTGTCAAGGTAAACGACCGCGGTCCTTTCGTATCCAACCGCCTGATTGACTTGTCGTACGCGGCCGCCAAAAAACTGGGCATGGTAGGCAGAGGCACTGCACCGGTGGAAGTCAGGGCAATTGCCAAAGTTTAGCCTTTACGTGTCATGCCAGCCTTGACTGGCATGACACATGCAAATACCTTCACCGCCATCAGTCTTTCTGTTTAATAGACAGGGTCAGTTTAAAATGACACACAGGCTCATCGCCAAATTTTGATGGAACAGTCCCGATAACATTCAGCTCCACATTCTGTCTTGCATTGGTCTGCCGCGCGTTCTCAATCGTCTTGGCGATCAGATTACCCTCGTTACAGGTGAAATACACATCACCTTCGCAGCGCTTCAGGAATTCCGCATGAAAATCCTTAAAGATAAACACATATCCGCCGCCCACTTTGCGAATCAAATGCATGGCCAATATCCCGGCAGCAAGATCACAGCCAACACACAAGGCACCAAAATACATGGAGTTGACATGATTTTTCGTGCGCCTTCTGAAGGGTATTTTCAAAACAGCACGCGTGTCCGAAATTTCCAGCATTTTTGGCCGCGCCCAGAAAATCATGGGTATGTTAAAAAAGGTGTAAAGCCACAAAAGCAATGTTTCGCGCCATAATATCTTGGACATAACTATCCTTATCAAGCAATTGCACAGGTAAAGAGAGAATTATAATGATACAGATCAGAGTTGGCGATATTGCGGCGCATTTCTGTCTTGTGCGATTTTGATGATATTGTCGGCAATTTCTATCGAGGTAATGACATCAATCCCACGCGTATATATCTCAAACTGGCGGAATGCTTCATAGATAGCCTGTTGAATTCGTGTTCGCGGCTGCTGTTTTTCATTATCATTCGAAAAAATGCTCCCAACAAAATAATACGCACTGACAGCCTTTGGCTTTACAAAACCCACAATGTCTACTAGCGTGTTATGGATTTCCAGCATGTCTGAGTGCCTCATCAGCTTGCCCGCCGCATTGGCCGTATGGTTTTTTTGAATCAGTGCGCATACGCCCGGGTCTCCAAGATTGTGCAGCCCTTCAATGACATACCAATGAGCTGCCTGACCTATCGCCTGCTTGACCGGCATGACGCTTGACTCAAACATCTTGCTAGAGTAGGAATTTTCTATCCATTTATTTTCTTCCAGGTTCCTGAGCTCAATATTGCCAGTTCGTGCATCATAGACGATTTTAATTCCGAAATTTGGGAGAAACAGCTCGCCTCGCTCTGTTGAGTTATCAATCAGGAAACCCTGCATGGTTTCGACATCAACTTCACGCCAGTCTTCAGGATTATCGCCCATGATCAAGCAATATCGAGCCTGCATTTACCCCACCCCGTAGTTCTAATAGCAAAATGCGCTCTATATCTTTATATTATTATAGCAATAATCTGGATGACGTATTTTTTCATTGACGTTGTGCGAAGCACAAACAGCATACGCATCAATGACATAGCAACAACAAGCCGACCGGACATCATCATGGACTACACAATTGAAATTCGTAGCTGACCGGCTTATTGATGTATTCACCTTTGGAATCCAGCCAGGGATTTATGTAACAGCGAAACAGTGAGAGGAATCACCCATGACCAATATTTTGCAACAAATATTGCCGAACCATCCCGAAGTAAACAAACTGCATCTTGCGATTGAATTAAAGCCTTTTCTTCAGCGCTATCTTGGCAAGGCAGAAGGACCGCTTACCTTGCTTGATCATTATCGTCACTTGCGGCAACTCAAAAGCGTGTACGATACATTTACCCAGCTTTTAACCAGCGATAACTTTACTCCCAAACTGCCAGATGCGCTCATCTGCCTGCTTCAGCGCGGAGCCCGAATACAGCAGGATCTGGACTTCCTGAGTCCCTATGTAGCTTCGGGAGACAAGGACATGGAGCTCGAATCGACCAAAAATTACGTAGCCTATTTAAAAAACCTGCCTCTCAGAAAAGGCGATGACAGGAACAATGAATTGCTAATTCACTTTCTTGTTTCCATCCTGGGCGACCTGAATGGCGGCCAGTTCCTGAAGAGACTGGTAACAAAATTGTATGAACGTGAGGGAATTTATAAACATGATGCGCCTGAGAATGGCGTCAAGTTTTACCATTTTGACAAGGACACCATTGCCAACCTGACCAGCTGGTTAAAATCATTCATCAAATTCAATGCCATCCATCACACGCATGATGGTGATGGATCGCAAATGGAGATGTCCTCCAGCACGAAATCCTCTTCCGTTGATGAAAATGCAGCTCGACTCGGCAAGGGCGCGGTGGATGCATTCACCATGCAGTCTGCAATAGTTGATGAGCTTGAGAGGACACGCACTCCCAATGCCATGCTCAAACCAGATACCCGCGTAAAAGTGGCAAATAATTCTTTCAGTTTTTTCAGCTGCAAGACATTAGGAACAATTGCGGCCGCAGGCATGATGGCAGTTGCTACCGGCCTCGTCATCACAACAACCATGAACAGATTTGGAAGCTGACAGCATCAGGAGGACAGGGGGAAGATCTGCGCTGGATCTTGGTCAATCCCGCCACTGCCTCAAAGGCAATGGCGGGGTCCGTATCCTGCGGTTAAGGATAAATGCCTCTCAATTTGCATCCTTCACCTGCACCTCTTGTTCAGAACTGATGGATGGAATTTTCACTACCGGATCGACATCAGCATCATAGTTAATTCCTTTGACATTGAATCCGAACAGCCGGTAAAACTCATCGCGATATCCATTTACATCCGTCAGCTGGACCAGGTTCTCTGAAGTAATCATAGGCCAGATTTCCATGACTTTCTGCTGAACATCATCTTTCATCTCCAGATCATCGATACGAATATAACCGTCACTGTCCCTGGCTGGAGCATGTGTTGAATACAAATGCTCGTTGAACAAACGGTAAATTTGTTCAATGCAGCCTTCATGCGTCCCTTTTTCTTTCATGATCTTGAAGAGAATGGAAATATATAACGGCACGACAGGAATCGCGGCACTGGCTTGTGTCACGACAGCCTTATCAACCGAAACAACCGCCTCTCCATGCATGCCTTCCAGTTTTCTGTTCAGCTTATCCGCCGTGGCTTTTAAATGTTCCTTAGCCTTGCCTATTGTTCCATCTTTATATATTGCGTGTGTCAGCCTGGGCCCAATATAAGAATAAGCAACCGTTGTAATGCCTTCCGCTAACAGGTTTTCTTTCGCAAGGTAGTCAATCCACATTTCCCAGTCTTCGCCGCCCATGACAGCAATGGTGTGCTCTATGTCTTCGGCATCAGCAGGCTCAATGGTGACATCTTTCACCTCGCCGCGGAATGCATCGATCGATTTGCCAGTAAATGATTTGCCGATTGGCTTTAGGGCAGAAGAATATACCTGTCCGGTAACGGGATGCGTGCGTCGTGGCGAGGCAAGACTATAAACGATAAGATCGACCTTGCCCAAATCCCTTCGTATCAAATCAGCGGTCTGCTTTTTAATTTCCTGGGAAAAGGCATCGCCATTAATGCTCTTGGCGTAATAACCGTCACGATGTGCAAATTTTTCAAACGCAGCGGAGTTATACCAGCCTGGGGAAGCGGTTCTCTTTTCGTCTGCTTCCTTCTCGAAGAAGACACCTATCGTCTTCGATCCTGCTCCAAATGTCGAAACAATACGGCTTGCCAGCCCATACCCGGTTGATGCACCTATTACCAATACATTCTTCGGCCCTTTGATTGGCCCCTTGGATTTTACGTAGTTAATTTGTTCTTCCACAACACGGCTGCATCCCTCTGGATGCGCGGTCGTACAGATAAATCCCCGGATTTTAGGTTGTATTATCATAATCATTCCCGTTATTAATGCTGTTATGAGTAGTATTGAGCGGCTGTAGTGTACCAGCATAGGCATCAGAGTTGTAGCATGGCGCCATTACCCCATGTCTCGCATCATTCAGGGTAATGATTAAATTATCCAGACCTCATCCCTGATTTTTAAAACAAGTATTGCGTCTGCGCACACATCGCCTGAATACATTCTGAAATATTAAATTTGAAAAAATTCGGCTGAATTAAGCTTTAGAAATATTTCACCAGTCTTCGTGGATATCCTTGGTATCAACGAAGTAAAATAAGAATTAAGTAAATGACATTGAGACATGATCTGCCATGAATAAGTATAATCCCTAATAGTTCTATACTTTTTTGAATGCTAATGTTAAATTTATTCATTGTTAACAATTGAAAGGAAACAACGTCATGGCAACAAAAAAGAAAGCAGCAAAACCACGTAAGAAAGCAGTAAGAAAAACCAAAGCAAGAAAGACCGTAAAGAAAGCAGCGACCAAGAAACGCGCTGTTCGCAAAACAAAAGCCCGCACCAAGAAAAAGGCTGCTAAGTAAGTAGCAGCTATTAAAATTAGGCCCAGGTATCTGGGCCTAATTTTCTCCCCCTCCCAACACCCTACCCGTTATCCAGATCAAACAGTTATTCCGGAAACCACATATTCATATTATCCTATGCGCGGAAATCAAGGCATGGCACCACACGCATATCAAACCATTAGAAAGCGGCGGCATTAATGAACACTAGCAACATGACAATTACAAAACCCTACTCAACAATATACGTAGTCAAGCCGCAATTTATTAAAGAAGCCTGCGATGAGCTGGGTGATGTTGCCGGCGTCATTGGTAATCTGGTTTTCTCCCCGGTCAAAAAGCCTGATATCTGTTTTGCGCAGGACGTGTGGCATGATCCAACCCTTGTCAAATTCAATTCCATATCCGAAGCCGCGGGCATTCTCCGTCAAGCAGGCAGATTCTGGTGCCTGAACCCCATCGCCAACATCCGACGGTCGCGCCTGATTGAAAGCAAGCTTCGCAAACTCCCGCCGCTTGATAGAAATTTTCCGGTTGAAAATGAAATTCCAGATATCGGGTGCTTCAGTCTGCTGGATGAAAACACTCTGGTATTCAGTGTAAGACGCTGGAAAAAATGGCCCATGGGAGAATGTCATTTTATTGAAGACAAAAAACACCCTCCAAATCGTGCTTATTTAAAATTATGGGAAGCGCTCACCTTGCTTGGCAGACATCCCACACGAGGAGAGACAGCGATTGATTTGGGCGCCTCACCCGGCGGATGGACTTACGTAATGCAATCATTCGGCACACATGTGACCGCCGTTGACAAAGCCGAATTGGATCCACGCGTAGCAAAACTTCCAAACGTCACCTTTCTGCAGCAGAGCGCTTTTGCGCTTGAGCCGCAACCCAGAAATGAGAAAATTGACTGGCTACTGAGCGACATCGCCTGTTATCCTGATCGTCTCTATGATCTTGTAAAAAAATGGCTGCATGCGAATCAGGTGAAACAAATTATCTTCACCATCAAGTTACAGGGCAAAACAGATTTATCCATGATTAAACATTTTCAGGCTATTCCGAACTCCCGCACCCTGCATCTTTTCTATAACAAGCACGAGGCCACATTTTTTTATCCGGCACCCAGTCATTTGTTTCCAGTGTTTTAATAAATGCAGGGGGATAAATTTAATACAAATATGAATACATTATTTTCAAATCTGTATATTTTGCGCCGACACTGAGCTATCACTTTTATATTCAGACAAAGATCAGCTAGCTGGCGTCATCCTGATTGTAAGCCAACTCTTCATGCTGCGAATCTTTCTTTGCTGCAACATTACGGGTTATGTTTTGCGATGGATGATTTTTTCTTGTCAACATGGTCTTGCTCACTGATTGATGAGGCTTATTCATCGCTGTCTTCACATTAAGCACATTTTTCCTGAAGTCATCCCTATGAACCATGCTGTGTGGAATCACAACAATTTTCGAGACAGCTGGCGTGTGCGACGGCGTTTTGAGCCTGGGCTCATTCTGCAGTGCCATTAATTTAGAGGTCAGCTTTTTACTGCCAAGCTTATGAATCATGCTATGCGGAATAACAGTGATACCCGTTGCTGTGGCATGGATGGTTTTGTGTGCCTGACGGCTCAGGGAAGCAATTGATTTAGGTCTCATGTTTTTTCCAGTTGCCTTGTGAACAATGTTAGATGAACTGGCTGCCTTTAAGGATTTCTTGCTGCGATTCACTGCAACGAACGCTGGCTGCTGCATTTTAGATTGCTTGTTTGCTGCAGAGACAGAAGCTGGTACAGCAGCGACAATTTGCGCCGCAGGCTTGCTGGTATCTTTAAGTGTATCGTGATTGGGATTCAGCACCGCCATGGCCGGCACCTTCGCCGGAGTTGGTACAGTAGCGGCAGCAGGCACAGTTACAGCAGACGCGGTTACAGCAGCCGCACTTTGCGCCGCAGGCTTGCTGGTATCCTTGAGCGCATCATGATTGGGATTCAGCGCCGCCAATACAGGTGTTTTTTTATTGATAACCGCTCCGCTGGCGATGGAAGCAGCCTCCGGCGCTGCCGTTGGCATGCGCTTATTAGTATCCTTCAATGCGTCCTGATTTGGATTCATGGCTGCTACATCTGCTGTCTGTCTGACAGGATTGACAGCATTGGAAGATGAAACGCCGGCCAAGTTCTTGCTCGTGTCTTTTAACGCATCCTGATTGGGATTCATCGCGCCTGGATTATTGGGCGCTGAATTCACCGCTGAATTTGTCACCGGAGCAGGATCATTTGCACCCAGAATATAAAATTCGTTTTTACCGGTTTCTTCTTGATAAAGCCTGGATCCAGGAACGAGCACAGAATCAACTGGTGATTTTGATTGTCCACCGACAACTGCATCAGGCTTAACAGGACTGGCCTGTATTGCTCCCGACAGTGTTAAAGTCGTGACACCCAAAAACAGCTTGTTTAGCAACGTCATGGATAAACTCCTTTTATCAAAGATCGCAACATTATAGCGACCATTCCCGCGATTCTGCCAGCATATTCCAGCAGACTCGTTACTTAACCCTATCCAAGCACACTATTCCGATCCCGCTGCCGTTGATTCGGATAGTATTTTTTATTATCATGTGACGCTTTATTAGATAGATAAAAAACATGAAGATACTTTGCGTTATTCCAAGCCGGATCAGCTCAACACGCCTGCCCCGCAAGCCATTATTACCAATTCAGGGCAAGCCCATGATTCAATGGACATATGAAAACGCATCCCGCTGCGGCATTCTTGATGATCTCATCGTGGCAACAGACAGTCATGAAATCGCGGATGTCATTACCCGGATTGGCGGTAAAGTTGAAATGACAGACCCAGACCTGCCCACCGGATCCGAACGTGTCGCTGCCGTTGCAGAACGCTATGCCGATGCGGACGTTGTCATCAACCTTCAAGGCGACGAGCCATTTATCAAACCATCCATGCTGGAGCAGTTGGTTTCACCCTATTTGTCTGGTGAAGCGCCAGATATGACGACTCTCGCATACAAACTGGATCAAAACAAATATCAGGAACCAGGCGCGGTCAAGGTCATCACTGACATTAACAACAACGCGTTATATTTTTCTCGTGCTCCCATTCCGTATTATCGCACCCAGCAAACAGCTCCTGTTTATCATCACATGGGCTTATATGCGTTTCGCCGCGACTTTCTCATGCTTTACAAAACACTGCCGCAAACTCCTCTTGAAAAAACTGAAAGTCTCGAACAATTGCGCGCGCTGGAAAATGGGTACAAGATTCGCGTCTGTTTCACCAATGACAAAACACTGGAAGTTAATACACTGGAAGAATACGAACAGGCTCAACAATTTCAATACTCTGAATAATTTTCGATGCCGGCACGTTGGCAAAGATTATTTGCCTGGATTTACTTTTTTTGCGCCCGCGCACAGCGGCACAGGTTATCAGTTTTCATTTTTTGGAATATCCGGAATCGCGGTTGCACGCAAGGAAGGCCTGGAAATCAACATATATGGCCTAGTCTATGGCTTCAGCCCGGCGATGAAAATACTGAAGCTGCCGGGCTTTGGAGATATAAGGTTATGATTGCAATTCAATCACCATCACTTTAATGGGATGACCGCTGATGTTTTCATCGGTATGAAATTCACCATCCACATCACGTTTCAGATAATAGGCCTGGTCTTTTTTCAATTTCAATTCATGGGTTTGTCCCTTGTTGTTTGTTATTTTCAATACGCCATCCGTAAGAGCCACAAGAACCCGGTCATGCTCATGACGATGACTTTTTAATTCCTGATCCCTGGTTGAATATACAATGGTTTCCCACACTGAGACTTTTTCATTTGTGAATTGAGGAATACGCTTTGTGGATGGCTCTGCATACGCTGCGGTCAACGCACAAGCGGTCATTGCTGTTAATGCAAACAATTTTCTGTTCATGAGATTCTCCAGTTGGTTGATTGTCAGTAAATTTCAAAGATGAGAGCACCAGACATTCCGGTTAAACATATCTCTTTACTGACATAATGTCTTTTTGGCATAGTAGCATGATAATGACAAATAAAAATTCAAACCACCATGCTAAATACACATACATCAGATCAAGCCCTAGCAAGTGAAATTTCCTGTTCGCAAGCCAATAGCGTCGCACAACCCAATGGATTATATTTACTTTTTTTCACTGAACTCTGGGAACGTTTCGGATTTTACACGCTGCAAACCATTATCATTCTCTACATGACCAAGGCTTTGTTCATGCACGATAGTGAAGCCAACCTGTTATATGCAGCATTCAGCGCGCTACTGTATCTGACGCCAACTATCGGAGGCTATATCGCTGACAGATACCTTGGTTTTCAGCGCGCGATAAATTTGGGCGGGATACTCTTCATCATTGCCTATCTGGTATGTGCATCCGACAATCAAACACTGTTTTTCATTGGACTAAGTCTGCTGATTTGCGCCAACGGGCTTTTCAAACCCAATGTCTCCAGCATTGTGGGCGAACTCTATGCCGCGAATGATCCGCGCCGCGATGGCGGGTTTACCCTGTTTTACATGGGGATCAATATTGGCGCGCTGGTTCCGCCGCTGATTGCTGGTGCGCTCGTCGCGAAATACGGCTGGCACGCTGGCTTCGTTCTCGCCGCCGCCGGCATGGCAATCGGGCAAGTCATATTCATGCTCGGGAAAAAACGTCTTGGGGAAGCAGGTCTTTATCCAAAAGGCAACACACACCGCCAGCAACCCGGGTATCGTTTTTACACCCTGCTCTGCACTGGCATTATTGTCAGCGTTGGATTGTGCCTGCTGGCATTTCAGCATCCGCAGACAACCAGTTATGTTATTGAGATCGCAACACTTGCCATCTTTTCAGTTGTCCTGTTTTATTTATTTAAACAGCCTCTCGCTCAGCGCAGAAAAATGTTTGCCGCATTGATTCTGATCGTGATTTCAGCCGCATTCTGGTCTCTCTACAATCAGGCATTCACATCCTTGATGCTGTTCGCTGACCGGAACATGGAAAAACATTTTCTCGGCATGCCATTCGATGCCGAAGCTTCCCAGTTTTTTAACCCGTTTTTTATCATCACCCTGAGCCCCATACTGAGCCGTCTATGGATTCGCATGGACAGATACGGATTCAACCCAGCCGCCCAAATGAAATTTTTTCTTGGCATGTTGTTTATGTGTCTTGGCTTTTTCCTGCTGGCATTGGGTACAAAATACTTTGGCAACAACGGCATGACCTCACCCTGGTGGATAGCTGCGAGTTATCTTTTGCAGACCATCAGTGAACTTTTGATTTCTCCTATCGGTCTCGCCATGATTACGGTTTTATGTCCCAGGGAATTGGTAGGCATGATGATGGGTGTCTGGTTTCTTGCCCAGGCTGCCTCTTTCGCCATTGGCGGTTATCTTGCCAACCTTGCCGCCGTACCGGAAAATCTCTCGGCTGCGGCATCGTTACCCGTCTACAGCCATGCATTCCTGATTTATGGTTCCATCGCGCTTGCAATGACTGTCATAAGTTTAATGTGCCTGCCTTTATTAAACCGCATGGTGAAAGAGAGCTGATACCGCACTCATTCACAATCAATAGCCATACGCCGGTCAAAAGTAGCCTTTTGGACTATATTTCATGTAATATAGGCACCCTTTTAAAGCAAGAATCTAACTAGGTGAACACCGTGGCAGAACAATTACGAAATATCGCTATCATTGCCCATGTCGATCATGGCAAAACCACTCTCGTGGATAAACTGTTGCAGCAAACAGCCAGCGTTACCAAAAAGCAGACTACCGAGCGCATCATGGACAGCAACGATCTTGAACGCGAACGCGGCATCACGATTCTTGCCAAAAACACCGCCATAAAATGGCGTGACTATCGCATTAATATCGTGGACACCCCCGGACACGCTGATTTCGGCGGCGAAGTGGAGCGCATTCTCTCCATGGTCGATTCCGTACTGCTGCTGGTTGACGCCGTTGACGGCCCCATGCCGCAAACACGTTTCGTTACCCAGAAAGCCTTTGCCCGCGGCTTGCATCCTATTGTTGTGATTAACAAAATCGATCGTCCGGGTGCGCGTCCTGACTGGGTCATGGACCAAGTGTTCGACCTCTTTGACAACCTTGGCGCAACCAATGAGCAGTTAGATTTTCCCGTTGTTTATACGTCCGCCCTGCTTGGCTATGCCACGCTGGATTTACACCAAAAAAGTGAAAACATGGAGCCATTGCTTGAAACCATCGTGAAGCACGTCCCCGCTCCCAAGGTCGACCCGGACGGCCCATTCCAGATGCAAATCAGTACTCTTGATTATTCAAGCTATGTCGGCATGATAGGCATTGGACGCATCACCCGCGGCCAGGCAAAAACCAATATGCCGGTCACCATCATTGACCGCGAAGGCAACACCCGCCAGGGCCGCATCCTGCAGGTGCTAGAATACCTGGGATTGGACCGCAGTGAAGTGCCTGTTGCTTATGCCGGCGACATTGTCGCGATTACCGGTATTGATGAATTAAAAATTTCTGACACACTGTGCGATCCAAGCAATGTGGAAGCCCTAACGCCCTTGACCGTAGATGAACCGACAGTCAGCATGACGTTTCAGGTCAATACCTCACCGTTTGCCGGGAAGGAAGGCAAGTATGTCACCAGCCGCCGCCTGCGTGACCGTTTGTATCAGGAATTACTGCATAACGTGGCCTTGCGGGTTGAAGACACCAGCGACCCTGACAAATTCCGGGTTTCTGGCCGCGGTGAATTGCATTTATCCATTCTAATTGAAAATATGCGCCGCGAAGGTTATGAACTTGCCGTATCGCGTCCCGAAGTCATCACCAAAATGGTGGATGGCGAAATGCAGGAACCCTATGAAACACTCACCATCGACGTCCCGACAGAATATCAGGGTGCCGTGATGGAAAGATTAGGCAGCCGCCGTGGCGATTTAAAACACATGATGTCCGATGACAAGGGACGCGTGCGACTGGATTATGTCATCCCCGCGCGTGCACTGATTGGATTTCATATGGATTTTCTCACCCTGACTTCCGGTACCGGCATTATGCATCACGTATTCAGCCATTACGGGCCGCTGGCAAAAGGCGAGATTCCTCACCGCCAGAATGGTGTACTGATTTCCAACCAGCAGGGTACCGCATTGGCTTACTCGCTGTTTAATCTGCAGGAACGCGGCCGTATGCTGATCAGTCCGCAGACCGAAGTTTACGAAGGCATGATTGTCGGCATTCACACGCGTGATAACGACCTGGTGGTGAATGTATGCAAAGCCAAACAGTTGACGAATATCCGCGCCGCCGGCTCGGATGAGAACATCATTCTTGTTCCGCCTATCCTGATGTCACTCGAACAGGCGCTGGAATTTATTGAAGATGATGAACTGGTCGAAGTCACACCGCAAAGCATACGCGTGCGGAAAAAATTCCTGAAAGAACACGAGAGAAAACGCGCCGCAAAGTAAACCGCCAGATCTTCATCCCTCTCCATCTGCACTCTTTCCCGCAACAAACGGGAAAGAGTCTGCTCAAACGTTCCTGATTCAGGATGATTACATCAGGCTATTGGAATGACCTTATCAGTCTGTTCATCCAGGGATTTTCCAACTCAATGATTATTAATAATTATTTTAATTGCCCCACCATGACAGTCACTCTTTCTCCTTGCAGCTCGCAACAACGACTTACGCAACATCAAATAATTCCTTAAGTTAGTGAATGTATAATCATTCTATAATTAATATGTGGCAGCGAATTAAACGCTAGATATTCAAAACGAGGTGGCAGCCATGTTTAGAGGCAAGACTAAAAAAACAGCTGAGACATCTGTTAAATCAAAAAAAGGTAAATCTAAAAGATCTTCTGACGAATTTGTTTTTGTAGATGAATCATCAGAACCTGAAAAGCTCACATCCCAAACTGAAGACAAGAGCAGAAAATCAAAGCACAAGAGCTCTGGCGAATCTGAAGATTTTATTTTTGTAGATGAATCAGAATCCCAATCTAAAGGAAAGGAACATGACGATTCCCTAGAAAAACCCACCGAAGAAATCGTAATTACCTCTAATCCACCTAATGATCGCTTCCAGGTTGGCAGGCAATTAGCACCAGAAGATATTTATCGTGTTTCTGTCGGTCTTTTTGATGAACGCGACTACGAACTAGTTAAAGTCATCGCTGATGATAATTTTGCTCCTGAGTCGAACAGATTTCCTGAAGGAAGCAAAGAAGTCGCGCGTGTTTATCGAAATCCAGACGACGGCAAGCTACACATTGTCTATTATCCCGGCAAGGACAATGACAAACCATTTGGACCAGGCGACACGGTTGAACCGCTAAAAAGAATCATTGATTACTACGTTGATCCGCAGCTGGAAAAAGTATTCAGCCATGAAGAACTGCAACAAGCAGAAAAGCATTTTATCATTTGTGAAAGCAATACTTACTATGGTTTCAAGGTTAATCATTTTATCAGGGCACATTTAGATCAGGGTATATTAACGACGGAAGATTCCATTAACCGAAGTTACGACGAATCATATATAAGCAGCGCCATTCCACACACCCAGAGAAGCATCATCAAGACTGGCTATCAGACCATGATCATTAATGACTGGGCTTGCGGATTTTTCAGCAATGAATCACTGCGCCGGCAGCTTTTCAGTCAAAATCGTCCGTCTAAACTGGATATCGATGCAAGAATAGTAGCCGAGCATTCGCGTCTTCATTACAAAGGCAAGATTAAAATCGAAGAGCAAAAAAACGCACGAGACAAACATGCCGATGATATCAATCTCGTTACCTATTCAAATTGGGATTTACCGGTTGGCGGTTCATTGGGCACCAGAGATCCTGAATGTCAACTTTCCATAGTGAATTTTGAAAAAGGTTTAGGCGTTAATGCGAGAGACAGAAATGTCAGACTGCTGGTTACCGGTGAAACTGACACAGCCCTGATTATTCGCGCCTACACTAAAAATAACATTCCTGCTTTGGATAGCCTGGGAATTGATAAGCACACAAACCAGCATGGCCGTCAGTATTACGAGTTACACGTAAGAAAAGATGTCAAAACACTTGAACTGCCTGGTCAGCCGCTGCTGGGGATCGCACTTGAAACCACAGATAGCATAAAAATGGTAGACGTGTCACATCTGTACAGTGTCAATGATCTCACTTCTATCAGAAGAAGAGTAAATGAAAACGAAGGAGAAGCACCAGTTCTGGATATGCAAGATAAAAAACCGCAAGATCAAAATAATGTTTTTGAAAAGATACAGGCTGTCAATCAATACCTGAAAAAGCGCGCGCAAAAAACTTCCGGGTTCTTGAGCTTTGTCGCTGGCAGTTATACAGGAGAAGATTATTATGCACGGCGACGCAGCTGGAAACTGATATTAGACAAATTCAATCAGCTTGCAGATCACAAGATTGATGCTGCCGCATTAAGGCAATTCATCGTCAGTGAAGCAAAAAAATTCAAAAAGGGATTAGGCAGCAGCAACGAATTCCATGACAAGCTCATGGCACTGCATAATGTGATTGATGATGAATTTGATCCAAGTCCTGAATTAAGCGCCCGCATCGCCAACTATTTTCATATCTATAATGATATGGACGTCTACAAATCCGCCGCCAGGCAATATGTCAGGCATTTTTCCTGGTTCCGGTCAGATGATGCAACGCGTGAGGAAGTACGTCGGGAAAGAACGTTATACGCAGAACATTACAAACTGCTCGATGATGATGATAGAAATGATTTTCTGAGTCCGGAGGAAGAGCACCTGTCTGAGTATAATAATATGGTTCACTATAAAAATTGATTATCTAAAATTTAATTCCATTTGCCTGTCATCCCGCGCAGGCCGGGATCTATTCTGAATGTATTTCATACGGTAGCCAATGCTGCATGCTGATTTGATCGGCTTTGTTGAATAATTTCCTGTGGAACAACATAATTGTCATCCCGGCGCAGGCCGGGATCTATTCTGA
>JAJPJI010000025.1 GCA_021324305.1 Gammaproteobacteria bacterium
AATATGCTGGTTAATGCCGCTGTTAATGTCGTCTTCCCATGGTCAACGTGGCCTATCGTTCCTACGTTAACGTGCGGTTTCGTACGCTCAAATACTTGCTTGCTCATCGAGAACGCTCCTCTCTAAATAAGTAACGCCACATTTCAAAATTCAATCAATGCCTGACCATTCAGGCGAATAAACTGCGTGAACGACCCGAGCGGGAGCCAGCCCCGCTCGGGAAACCTTATTGCTCTAATGCCCCGCAGAAGACCGCGGCATAGAAACTCAAAAAAATCAGATCCCAAAAAATAGCCCAACATCCCGCTTCTGGTTGACATCCCTATATACACAAAAACGGAGATATTCTCCATTCTATTTTGCTATTTTTTGATTTCTGAAGCCCACAACCGGAATCGAACCGGTCACCTCTTCCTTACCAAGGAAGTGCTCTACCGACTGAGCTATGTGGGCATAACATTTCCAGCGGGCGATGGGAATCGAACCCACGCTATCAGCTTGGAAGGCTGAAGTTCTACCATTGAACTACGCCCGCTTCTAGTTACCAGAAACTAGAATCTGGACACGGGCAATAGAAACGGCAGCCCTGCATCGCTCATTGACATTTAATCTAAAATCCAGTTTCTGGTATCCAGAATTGGAGGGGGAAGGATTCGAACCTTCGAAGGCGTAAGCCGTCAGATTTACAGTCTGATCCCTTTGGCCGCTCGGGAACCCCTCCTGAAAATCGAGGGTGAATTTTGCTTGATGCGGTAAGCTATGTCAATCATAGTTAGATAAATATACCTGAAAAAATAGCTCACCCCCGCGCCACGCTTGCTATCCCGACTTTTTTTGCCCCAAATTACCCCTGCCAGCGCCGCTAACAGATGCAGTTTCCGCATCCATCTGCCTGTAATCAGCCAATCAACACCTTCCTGCCCAGCCGCTATAAAGACCATGCATTCATGCAAAATGAGAGGGCGCGCGAGAATCGTATATGGCTGGCACCCAAAAATCTCAAAAAAGAAACGACTGTGCGTCCATATCGCTTTAACTTTGAAGGCCCATTCCTCATTTTTATCCGGAGGTCCGCTCGAGACGAACAGACCAAGAAGCCGCCTGTCAAGGATGGTTATTCCGTCAGGCCCGCACTGGATGAATAAAATCAATGATATATTGAGTGATATTGTCGCAATCATAAATGATCGCCTGAAAAAATCCGAAAGATCATTCCACACTGACAAATTTGTTTTCCGGATACAGAGAAAGAGCAAACAAGATTATCATGATGAACAGCACTCCTAAAAAATACTGCTCCTGCATCAAGCAGTTCAATCAGACTGAACCTGACAACTCGCTAAAATTAAATTCAACTATTATTGTTTCTCGTTATCTCCAATTTCGGATCGCATCAATTATCCATGACAGGTTTTCACACGCACCAATATCATCTGTCAAATCGGCATTTGCTTGTTGACTGTTATTTTTTGGCTAGTTTACTGATCCCACCATTTTGGTGCATCGCACAATTTTTACTATGCACACTGAAAAATTCTGAGTTATATTGATATGTCTTTAATCGAAAAGGAGTTCAAAATGGCAAGTATTAAATCGCGACTACTATGGTTCTTGATCTTTCTGGTTTCACTGCTACCCTCTGCTCAAGCAGCAAGTGAAGCAAAAACTATCAAAACAAATCCTGCACAAATTCGCATGCTGGCTGTTAACTCAAACCAGGTTGTAAACAAACCGGCAGCATTGAGTTGCTTGACAGCATCCATCTCGTTAGGCAGCCCAACAAACATATGGTATACATCGGCAAAATTCAGCGTTACCAATAATTGTTCGTCATCACAAAATTTAAATAATGCTGTGGTTTCATTTCAAAGCAACTCCAGCAATGTTGAAGCCATGTGGGGCGGTGTAAACAGTTCATCAGCATTTACCTATCAAGGCAGCATTGCGAGCACTGTATTAAATATTCAATCCGGTAAATTAAATATTGGCAAAACACTCGTCTTGAATTTCGGCATTAATTTGTCCGGTTCACCATTCGACCTGAATAGCGCTAACAATACGCTTGCGGTTGTACCATCCTCACCAACACCAACCAATGGTGAAATCGATGTCACAGTAGATCCAACCGGAATGTCAGGTGTAACCAGTCCTGCACAAATTAATGTTACCGGTCCTGGCCTGTCATCACCTTATGTGATCACCAATACATCCTGGAACTCTCCTACAGTCTACAAAATTACTGGCCTCGCATATGGTACATATACAATCAGCCCACAGCCTATCGGCAGTACTTATGTAGGGATCGCAATGCCAGCGACTGTTTCCGTGAACAGCAGCACACCTGTAACTTCAACTGTTACCTATCAGCCAGCACCTGCTGTCGGTTCGTTGCAAATCAGCCTGGGGGCAGCACCCATGACAGGGCTAGCGAGCTCAGTTACTGCAACACTGACAGACAACACATCGCACCAGAGCCAAAACATTACGATTAACTGGGGCGGCATGCAGCTTATCCAGAATCTGACAGCTGGTGATAACTTCACATTGACTTTCCCGCAAGTAACCAATGGACTGTTATATTCAAACATGGTTCCGCTGAGTGGTGCGATTGTGATTTCTCAAGGCAGAACAACGCCGCTGACAATTTCCTATCAGGCACCGCAGCAGGTACCATCCCAGTCTGTTCAATTCACATTGAGCGGCTTACCAGCCGGTGTGCAGGGATCACTGCAAATCGTCGATGCATTTGGCAATACATTTAATCAGTCAAATCTGAATAATGGTCAGGTTTCTCAAGCATTACCAGTCAATGACACATTCTCTGTTTCAGCGTCAGCTCCAGGTTTATCCGCTACTGTTTCACCTGCTAGCTTCACTTTACAAAGCGGAACCATTCCGCCTGCTGTATCTGTGACATTTAGCGCTGTTCCGCCGCCAGCATCCGCAAGTAATTTTTATGCTTACGCGGACACGGGTATTCAATCCAGCGGCAATGGCTTTGTGCCGCCAAAAGGCGCGAACCTGGTTGAAGCATTCATATTGTGGAATGCAACAGAAGGCAAAGCTGATTTGTGGGCGATCACAGAAGGCGACCAGTATTCACAAATCATCAAGAACACGCCTAATACAGTTGCCAGTGTAGGCGGCGCATACGCACCCTACCCATGGGATTATGAATCCATTGATCAAGGCGTTGCCGATATCTCTGCGCTGATCAAGTACTATGGATTCATTGGAATTGATTTTGATGTTGAAGGCGCCGCGCTTGAGGAATCCAATGCTCAAAACTGGGTTGCTAATGTTGCGTTCAAGCTTCGTCAAGCTTATCCCAATCTCATCCTGACTCTCACTGTTCCTGATCCGGTTGCCTCTGGTGACGCAACCTATCCAGGCCTGCCAGTTGGTGCACCGGTGATTCTGAAACAGACACTCGCGCTGAATAATAATAAAATGGTGTTCAACTGGGTCAACAAAATGGACTTTGATGAGGATGGCATTAACGTTGGCTGTACACAAACCAGCACCAATATGAGCACAAATTGCCTGGTTATCAGCGGCACAGCTGGCGCACAATCACTTGCCAGCCTTCTGAATATCTCAACCCAGCAAGCATACCAATACCTGGGTGAAATATTCATGATTCCAACGGACGACCAGGGCCATGCGTTATCCTTATCGTTAGCCAATCAGGTTGCAACTACACTGTACAACCAGGGCAAAGGTGTCACCCACATGGGTTACTGGAGCCTGCAACGAGATGATACGAATCTCGATTATGGCAATCAATTTACCCATATCCTGGGTTTATCCTAAGTTCATCAGGCAAAAAAGAAAGCGGCTTCACGCCGCTTTCTTTTTCACAATAGAGACATGTGTTCATTTCAACAGGCATCTATTCCGTGTATTAAAACATATTGCTTAAAAATCATTTCTGACACGTCTGGAACGTGCTCTTTCAATCACTGTGCTGTCATTTGAATCCTGAACCTGTTTGGATTTTTGATTGACCCGCTTGACTGCCAATATCTTTCCGCGATAGCCAAATGTCGTAAATTTGCCATATCCAAGTTTCTTCAATTTAAATCCCACCTCTTTTGCTAACGTGCTGTCTGGCTGACCAGGAATGGGATCGCCTGAATGACAAGACCAAAACTTGAGTCTCGGTGTGTTTTCTTTTGGCAGCCCATCACTTTCAAGTCGGGATGCCAACTCAGCATGATCGAGACCGTAGGGACGTAAGCCCACTTTTTCACTATTGCCATGAGAATGAATATAAACAACATCATTAGCTGTCAGGCCTTGCAAAACTTTAATTGTGCTTCTGCAATGCTGCACGATCCTGATCTTATGGGTTTTGCTGTGCTTGCGTTTCATATAGGAGCCCAGCTTTTCGCCCCACCTATCTATTTCCTTGCGTCTGGTTTCATACATATTCCAATAATCATCATGGCCATCGATACGATCATTAGGAAAATTGTCCTTGCTTTCAATTGCTTCGATAGGTTTGTAAATTACAATAGTTTTTTTCTCTTTATTAGTTTTTTTCGGCATGTCCAGATCCTCGTTTTTTGTGCTCAATAAAAATGAGGTCTATTCTACCTGTCAAGACTTAAGGGCTGATTAAATTCAGATCAAATATTTGGCGTCAGAAGTTTCAGATTGTACCCGAATGGAAACTCAAAAATTAAAAAAGCAGGCTTGCAGAGAAGGCGAATCCCTTCGCCAGCATGATTAAAAATCGTATCCAACACGTCGTTTTTTGGCTGTTTCTATCAGGTTTTCATCCTTGCTGTCTTGGACAAGTTTATGTTTTTGTCTGGCGTTTTTGATAGCGAGAACTTTTCCTCTATAGCCAAAGATGGAAAAGTTCGAATATCCCAACTCTTTCAGACTCTTTCCCACTTCTCTGGCAAATGTGGTCTCAGCATCCCATGGCTTGGGCTCACCAGAGTAGCATGCCCATATCTTCAACCTTGGCGTGTTTTCTTTTGGCAACCCGTCACTTTCCAGGCGTTTCGCGAGCTCCATTTCATCAAGACAATATGGCTTCAAGCCTATCATTCCGCTATTACCATGCGAGTGAATATATACGGTATCTGAGGCTATCAATTTTTCCAGGACTTTTCTGGTTGATGGTTTCCCATGTTGAATGATACGTGGATTTTTGTGTCTTTTTTTCATGTAAGCCGACAGACGGGTGCCCCAGGTATCAATTTCCTTTTGCCTGCCTTGAAAAATTTGCCAACCCTCATTTAGGCTGAGGCCGTCCAGTCTTTCTTCAGGAAACCTGGTCTTTCCAGATATTGCTTCAATTGGTTTATAAATAACAGTCTGTTTTTCAATACCTTGATCGGAGTGAGGGTTAGAAGATTTTTGAGGCTTTTTTGGCATGGCATTCCCCGTTCAGAACTTGTATATATTATCTTTGAAATATAAACATATAAGCTTTCAATCGCAATATAAAATAAATCCGATTTTACCGGGCACCACGATGACAAACCCTCTTGGAGAGCTGATTTCGAAAATGCGGATCTGGCTCCTGGGAGTTACAGCGCAATCAATTCAATCCCTGGGTCAGAAGCCTGGCATACTCAGGCAAAAACGCCAGCAAGAAAATTCACTCCTATTTGAGATAAGTCATTATTTAAGTTTAAATTAATAAAAAATCCGCCATCACCGATATAATACGGCAAAATTAATAATACAAAACGATGGTGTAAATAATGTTAAGCAGCACTACTGACATCCGCGACAAATCCATTCTGGACATACTTCCCATGGAAGCCCTGTTCATGATAATTAGCAATATCAAGGATGACACAACCTTATTGAGCTTGATGCTGTCGTGCAAGTCATTTGCCAGCATAGTGGCATCAAACACGATTCAGAAACGCTTGGGAAACAGGCCCAAAAATTATCAGGGGAATGCTCGCAGCGTGATGATTCCCAATGCCAGCGGCTTCATGAGGTTAAGACAAAATATTTTTTCAGCTAATGATGATACGATTCTGGTACCGGGCTGTAAAAGCATCCTGATTTATTCACTTGCCATGCCTGGCTCCGTCAAAGAAATCAAATTTGAAAAGGAACGCTGCTCTCCCGATGCGGAATATTCGCCAGATGGGAGCAAACTACTCGCGAGAGGATGCCATGCTCTGTACGTTCTCAATAGCGAAACCGGAGAACTAGAGCATACATATGAACATCCGTTTATAAGCCTGCCGCTGACCGTATCTTCTGATGGAAATTATGTTGTCACCAGTTCATCTGAGGAAGCCAATTGCTGGGACATTACAACAGGCAAATTAATCAATTCATTTTCTGACTCAGGCATTATCAATACGATAATGTCGCCTGATAAACAATTCATTATCACCACATCAGCTTCAATTAATCCAACCCGGACTGACATATATGACATCAGCGTTAAAATATGGAGCATTGAAACAGGCGCACTGTTGCACGACCTGAAAAAATCGTCGCATATGCAGACCTGTGGTATCAGTTTTTCTTCGAATAGTGAATTGGTAGCGATTGGCGCCGGCAACAAGATCGACGTTCACAGTCCAAAGACCGGGGAAGTCGCTTATACATTAGCAGACAATGATACGACCTCAGGCAGTGTTCATTTTTCACTTGTTTGCTTTTCACCGAAAGGCTCGCACATCGTTAGCAATCATAAAAATAATAATGAAATTATTATCTGGGATCTGGCGTCAAAAGCATCTCGTCAGATATCCATTGGCACAAGCGGACTCATATATCATATTGACTTCCAGCCTTACAGCAACAATATCATGGCAATCTCAGGCGATGGCTCACTTCGTATCATTAATCTTGCGACATTCAAAACGGTATACAGCCATTCACTGGTGACAAAAAACAATGGAAACTATGCTGCACCGCAGGCAGCCTTTTCCCGTCATGGAAATATTGCCTTCAAGGATCTGAATGGATTATACATTCTCGATTTTCCCATGCATTGTCATCAGTTTTCGTTGAATTTATTCTTCGGATCCGTATCGCAAAAGAAATCACACAAAAATGATGATGGTCATGAAATGCGAATTCAAAAAAAATGCGTACTCCAGTAATTTGAGCATGAAAAACTGAACGGCAAGTAAATACCACTTACTTGCGTTTTGCATGAACCAGATAGCGCTCAAAAAAATCATTTACCACATTTTGATAATTTCTAACTGGTTCACCGTGAAAACTATCTCCCACAAACATGACTTCCAATTGGGTGTCATGTTTTAACGCTTCTTGTAATGCCAACGCATTCCGAAATGAAATGGTTTCATCATTTTTTGAATGGATTAACAGCACAGGGATGGTTATCTTTTCAGCCGCATCCACCGGCGAAACATTCTTGATGTCATAATGAAGAAAAATGATTCCCCATAACCGCGTCAACTCGCCAAGCACATATCGCAACCCTGGAAACGGATAATAATCATATGCCATCCAGTCCAAACGTGCATAGCTTGATTCAGATACGATAGCCTTTATTTCCGGAGTTGTTGGCGCTGCCATTAACGCGACAGCACCGCCAAGTGAAAAACCCCACACTCCGACCTCGTTAATTCCTCGTGAATGCAAATACTGTATGGCTGCTTTTAAATCCAGTACTTCATCTGTACCAATTGTGGTATACCATCCCCCACTTTGGCCAAAATAGCGAAAATCGAAAAAGAGTAAATTATATTTTTCATGTAAAAAAATTCGTGAAGGCAGCAGATCACCTTTATCCGCCGGATAGCCGTGCAATAATATGATAGTTTTGGCATGCGGATCAGAGCAGGGAATGTACCAGCCTTGCAGCTGCACGCCATCTTGCGTGCGAAATGAAATTTTTTGATAGGGAACACCAAAATTTTCTGGTGTGACTCTGCTTATCAATCTGATTGGCCGAATAGCCAGATAAAATCCTGCCAGTGAAAGCAGAACGAGTGCCAAAATGACCGTAATAACGATTACCAGAAATTGTTTCATCTTATCGACTTTCATCGGAAACCTATCATCAGCATAGCAGGAAACCATGGGCATCGCGTATTCCAGCTATCTACCCAAATAAAAATCACTATTGGTTTCAATCACCTATACGTATTTAAGATTTTCTTAACACTTGTTGTGCATGATATTAACAAAATTGACTCAACGAGGACTCCAGAACATGTTTTCCTTTCACGGGATAAACCAAACGATCGGTCAAATCAGCGCAAGCACAACAAGCCATAAACTCGCAAAGTTAACTGAGCTAAGTTCCAGATTGTCCTCGATTTCAAGTCAAACTGACCTGCATGTTGACACCGTGAATAATTTGCTGAATTTTTGCAAAACGTGCATTCTGGATCCGAAATTTACCTACAAGCAAATCAGTTTATTTGGCTTGCTGTCATCAAGGTCTGAAAATGTAGTCAGGCAACTGATGGCACAGCTGGACAACAAACAGATTATTTATATTTTTTTGCAGAAAATTGAGTCGGCTCTAGAAAGAGCCAATCTGGCAGACGATTTCCTCAAGCAAGTGATTCAATGCATCCAATCAAAAGATTATGCGGCGGCAAACGCGGCATTTCAACAAATCATCAGCCTGATAAACCAGTCAGGCTTGGACGTACCTAATGCTATCGACTTTGCATCAGGCTGGATCTCTGATTTACTTGGCCTGCAAATTCAATTGTCTTCCAGTAAAATGTACACGGCAACCCGCTGGCCGGTTGTAGAAATCGACTCATCTCAGCGCGTCTACGACCTGAAGGAACTTACCCATTTGATGAGCACCATGCCAAAGGACAAAGTCATATCATTCACCTATGCTATCGACAGTCATCATAACGTCTTGCTTTCGCTTGGCGCAGACACTTCCTATCATATAAATCTTTGTGATGGCAACCCGGTCTTTGGGGCAGGAGAAGTATATTTAAGGAACAGTGGCCAGAACATTGAAGTAGTTTTAATAAATAATAAAAGCGGTCTTTACTTGCCAGAAGATGAATTTCTCAGCGATGTGAAACATTGGTTCGCTCATCATCATTATTTAACAAACAACACCAAATTATTTGATGAACGTCAAAATCTCATTAGCGGTTTTAATGACATGCGCTGGCTATTACGCTAACAGATAAGCCTTCAAACACAATTGATCCATTTCCGGCGCTGCGGGGCAGCACATACCCAATCATTGATTGAGGCATGCATCCTGGTACGGGCGGTATACCATAATGACTTTTATTTATTCCTCCTCACGCCGCTATCATTTGATGCCAGCAAGCTGCTGCTATCTATATATGGAAATACTATTAGTGTTAGACTCTAATTAATGAAGAGGCATACTGACAGCATCAGGGATTAAATGAATATTCATATTTTATGTTTCAACATTCACAAGGGAGTTGGATGGGGAACAAGAAAGTCTACCCTTAATTTGATACATCAGCAGATCAGCATCCTGCATCCCGATATTATCTTCCTGCAGGAAGTTCGAGGATTGCAATTCGAATTTCTTGCTTCAGGACTCTGGCCGCATTTCAGTTATGGCAAAAATGCGGTTTCACCCAAAGGACATCATGGAAATGCCTTGTTAAGCAAATTTCCGATTCATTCATCAGAAAATATCGATCTGACCATGCGCAGATATGAGCGGAGGGGGTTGTTGCACTCTGTCATCACATTGCCTGAACAAAACAAAAACATCCATTTATTGTGTGTGCACCTGGGCTTGCTTAAAAAAGACCGGCGCAAACAGTTGGATAAAATCGTCAGCTTCATCCAGCAGAAGATACCTGAAAAAGAACCGCTTGTCTTCGCTGGAGATTTTAATGACTGGAGCAGTTACGCCACAAAACCTCTTATGAAAAAAGCAGGCTTGCAAGAGGCATTCCTGACCACTCATGGCAGATATGCAAGAACATATCCAGCATGGGCACCCATTCTTAAACTGGATCGCATCTATTTCCGTGGATTTCAGATCATTCAGGCCAGACGATTGATTAAAAAATCATGGCGCTTTCTGTCTGATCATATCGCGCTTGAAGCCATACTCGCGCAAACAGAATAGTTTCGGATAAAAGGAAAAATATGCCCAATATTTCGCATCCGTATCAAGAAACCATTCTGATCAATGACTCATACTTGATGTCATTGATTGCAGATATAAGTGCTGCAAAAATATCCATCGACCTTGAGACTTATATTTTCGAAGATGACACTGTCGGCAGAGCGGTTACTGACGCATTGTGCCAAGCTTCAGCACATGGAGTACGTGTCCGTGTACTTGTTGACGGGATAGGCACGCCCGGATGGGGTGGTCAACTCACCAAGCAAATGGAAAATGCAGGCATTCAGACCAGAGTCTTTCATCCATTGCCCTGGCTGGTAAGCCATTGGCATCGCTCCACACGCATATCAAGCTCGATAATTGCCATGTTTCTGAAAATAATTTCCAGACTTAACAATCGAAATCACAGAAAAACCTGTATTATCGACGGCAAAATTATCTATATCGGCAGCGCCAACATCACCAGACACTTATCATCCAGATCCAATTGCGATATCTGGCGCGATACGAATATAAAAATTACTGGCGCCGACATCACGGATATCTTATATGCCTTTGATAAAGCATGGAATGGAATTTCACGCAAACGGCAACTCAACAAACCACATCCCAATCCAATATTTCGTTTAAATCACTCATGGCAGCTCAGGCATATCCATTACAAACTGTTGCTGGACAAAATCGCCCGCAGCAGAAACCGGATCTGGGTCACTAATGCTTACTTTGTGCCAGATTATCGTTTACTCAAGAAACTAATTCGCGCCAGTAAAAATGGTATTGACGTAAAAATCCTGTTGCCGCAAAAATCGGACGTTGCCATCGCTTCGCTTGCCGCAACAACCTTTTATTCAACCCTCATGAAGTATGGTATTTTAATCTACGAATATCTGCCGAGCATGCTGCACGCGAAAATTCTGATCATCGATGACTGGTTTTCCGTGGGTTCCAGCAATCTGAATTATCGCAGCCTGAGACACGATCTTGAAATCGATGTCACTATCCAGACTGATGAAGCAAGACAGATGCTTGAAAGACAATTCCTGGATGACCTTAGCAACTCCAGACTGATTGACAAAAATGACTTGAGAAGTCATTCGCTATTCAAAAAAATCCTCGGACAGCTGATTTTACTCTTCAGATACTGGATATAGTCATTTTCTTATTTTGGAGGCACCAATAATATATCCTTATCTGTTTCAGAAAGCACCCTGCTTGCTACACCGCCTATGAATAAATAATGCAGCCGGCCATGTCCCCGGGTTCCCATCACTATTAAATCATGCTTGAATTTTTGCGCATCCGCTATAATTTCCGGACCCGGCTGACCCAGTATTATCTTGTATTGAGCCTTAAGTAGCTTTGAACTGCGAAATGACTTGATAAATTTTTGCATCCTGTTGTCCAGATATTGTAAGATTGCTTTTTTGATTTCTCTCAATTTGGAAACGGACATTTTTTCTTCTTCCTCTTCACGTTTCAACAATTCTTCATATTCGTAATCACCCACATGCAGCATGCGCACCTTAGCTCTCTGAAACAGCATGATGGATAGACCAAGTGCCTTCCTGCTCGCATCTGAAAAATCTGTAGGCACGAGAATATTCTGGTAAAAACTTTGCGGATTATTTTTGACCACAAGAACTGGGCATCCTGTTCTTTCTGCAATATATTCTGCTGTCGTGCCAACAAATGTATCCCTGAGTGAATATTTGCCGTGAGCACCGATTATCAATAAATCTGTCTTATTTCGTTTTGCATATTGCAATATTTTCACCGCTGGCTTTCCACGCGGGATGACCTCATGGTCCATGACCATCCCGCGCGATGAAAATAACTGGATTTTTTCCTGCAAACGTGATTCCAGATATTCCTCAGTCTTAAGCCAAAGGCCTTTGGGTAATAACTTGTCTAATGTATTATCCAGAAATATATCCATGTTCTTTTTCTCAATGACATGCAAGACCGTAAGCCTTGCGTTGTTCTTTCTGGCTAATTCTATCGCTCTCGAAAGAGCAAAATCAGAATTCTCAGAAAAATCAATTGCCACTAAAATATTTTTGATTTTGGCTGTCACTGCGTCTTCCTCTTAAGAATCATGGTATATATTTTATCCCGCAAAAATATCAGTCTTGCGGGACATCCGTGTTTTTCTTGTAACTGGCATTCGCCGGGACATCAGTAGACGAGTAAACACTAAGTATCTTGAGCGGCTTATCATGGTTCAGATTAATGACATTATGCGCAACACCCTCAGGAATAAAAATCATGTCACCCGCCTTCACTATCGATTCCTTGCCATCTAGTATGACTTTCGCATTGCCTTCTGTTACAAAAATCACTTGATCAAACTTGTGCGTTTCCATGCCTATCTCATTTTTCGCATTCGTTTTCGGTGAGACGCTCATGAATACAACCTGGGCACTTTTACCAGTCACAAATGCCGTTTTCCAGTTGTTATTCTTGTTCACTTTATCGAATATGTGAGAGGCAACGACCGCGCTGATTGTTGAATCTGCAAAAACTGCTGCAGACGTGAAAAGAGATGTCATCAAGATTGTGAGAATTGCTGGTCTTAGCTCTTTGATATGCCTCATAATATCCTCCATGATAATATTAATAATTAAAAACCTCATGTTATTTAATAATAAACCAGCCACATGCACTATTAAAGAATGCTTGCAAGAAATATGTTTTATTACAAACCCATAAAGAGCAAATAATATACAGCAGGATGAGTAATATGCTCATTCCTGCCGAAGTTATTTTTTAATCTCATTCACAAGAATGGGGTTATGCGTACTTATCGAATAATCACCGCCACATTCAATATACCCCTGTTTGGATCTTGCATGAATAAAACCGCCTAGTGAGGCATCAAGCTGCCAATCCTTAGGAATCGTACTCGCTTTTGAAGAATTAAAAATACTCAAACTCTGTTTATAGTCAGCATATTGATTATCCACAGCTTGTGCAGAAACGCCATACAGAACAGGATAGATGACGCCAGACAGCGCCTTATACAGTTTTGCGCTTGAATGATCCTGAAGATATTGTAAAAACGCGAGCATTTCGACAGCAACCAGATGTTTGGCATTTTGCCTGTCGTTATCATTCGCAAGCTTCAATATCTTATCCAGAAATTCCCCGGCTTTGCTCTTATGGGGATAACGCGAATATACACTGCCCGATGCAGGATATGTCTCTATGACAGATTTGATCCTGTAAACCAGATCATATGCATCAATGTGTTGATAAGTGAATAAACTGGAAGCATCCATTTGCCTGGAATACTGCGAATATAATTGACCGCTATTAGAATAAAACACATCTGCATAGCTTATGGATGACGACTCCCGCACTGTTTTTTCAATTCGAAGACAATGGATTTGCAGCACATAGGCAACTTGCGCAGAATCCCGAATGAGATCTGTTAAATCAGCATATTCTTTCATGGCATTACCCGGATAAATACTATCCAGGGTTTTATCTGCATGACTTATAAAACCAGGCATTTGATTAACGCTGGTTATCAACAGCAATCTGTTCCAGGCCGACAGGAAGGAATAATTATCGTATGGTAAATTGATCTTTACATTCTTACGCGAGAATTCAATCAGATAATTCATTAGTTCGAAACTAACCGTATAATTTCTGGCATTAAAACTTTCAACACATAATCGGGTAAGGCAGTCAATGGAGCCATCATTTTCGCTGTGATGGTTAACAATATCCTGAATAATCGTTTTTCGTTGTTGCGGAAAACTATCCAGCAGGAATAACAGCAGTTCGGTTCTTCCATTTTTAGCGGCCAGATATGCCGTAGTTGAATCATAAAAGTACTGGTCTGGCACAATCTGTTTTCCATGCCTGAGACAAAGCTGTTTTAGCAGGGTCAAATTACCGTTATTACAAGCCAATATAAAAATGTCATTGATTAAATCACCATCACTCAACGCACCCAGATCATACGGCTGATTATTGATGATTTGATTTATCACCGCCGGCACACCCGAGTTAAATTCTTTATCAATTTCATCCTTGTTGCTAACTTCATCAAAATCGGATAGTAATGCTATTAATTTCTTGCTGAATATAATATCGACCAGGGATTGATAACTGAATTTTTTCAGTCCGGACTGTAATTTAACCTTTAATTCATGTTTAAACTTGTCCGTGATTTCATTCGAATCCAGCGTCTGACGCAGCAATTGATAGGCCACCTCTGCTGGCGCCTGATTGTAAAGATAGATGAATATATCCGCTGCGGCATCTACCCTGCCATTTCTCAAAGTTTCATGGAACACAGAGCCAATCAGGCCTTTGATTTCATCGTATATGAGTTCTCGCACGCCTTTGACTTCACGCGGTTTTTTTTCTTCACGTGAAGATATGATAATGGTATTTACCAATTTTACTATTTCAACATAATGCTGCTCAAATTCTTCAATGCTTTTATATTCATTTATTTTCATTAACAGCTTGCGGATATCTTTCAAATAAAACTGATCCGGATCATCAGGCGAAATCTCAATAGACTTTTGCAATCTGGATAAAAATCTCAACTTTCCCAGGACTGATGCAAACTCAGCACCACCTTCCAGCCTGACCGCATAGCCCTTTTCCTGCAGCTGAATCAAATGAATCGCTATATTAAAAAATAATGAATAATTTTGATCATTAAAGGATTTCTCACATAAGCTTGTAAAGCTATCCAGAATTCGCTGATCCTTGGTTGACTTGTACCGGGCAAGCGCCGTACTTATCATTGCAAGAGTGGACTTTGAGTTGGTTATGAGAATATATTGCAATACGTCCACATGACCATTTTTTGCGGCTAGATAGGTAGGCGTTTCATCATCATGAATGAACCTGTTTGGAAACAGTATAAATCTTTCAGAATAATTGCCGGATTTTTTTTCAAGCTTGCGGCACCGCTCGTTAATCGCTGATACAGCATCCAGATTTCCTGTATCGCAATAATACACAAAAAGATCATTGATGCCTGATGGATCATCGAGTATTTCCCTGTCTGACAGGTTTCGTATCTTCTGAACAACGTTTTCATTACTTTTTTCAAAGAGTATTTCCCCAGCCTGTCTTTTAATTCCCGCATTATATATATCATCAACGTTACCGATTTCAGGGTAGATGATTTTTAATAACGTTTTGGTAAATCCAATGTCATCAGCTGTCAAACAAGAATACTCAAACGGCATGGATTTTAATTCTTTGATTAGCGGCAAAAAGCAATCCTTGTCTTTCAATCCGGAAATCATATCCAGCGCAATTTTAGGCGACCCCACAGCATATATATCAACAAATACACCAGCCGCTTCAGTAAATTGTTTTCTGTCTAGGTATTCATTGAAAAGGGCAACAAGCGCATCTGGCATGTTTTCGAGAGCGCATTTGCGCATTCGGTCATATATGATGCCGCCAATCTGATCGAGTTTATGAAAATGTATCGCGCCCACCCTGTTTGATCTTGTTTCAAACACCAGGTTGCGCAACAAATTTGAATTTTCGATTTTCTTTTCAATCGTATCGTCTACATTCCTCCTGTCAGTTGTGATTGCTCGCTTGAGCGATCGCGTCATAAGCATGATCATTCGATTGGCTTTCGCGAGCTGTGGCATATTATCGGCATATTCATAAAGCACGATATCCCGCTTGCTTAAATATTCATCGTATAAACTTGCTGTCTTCAGCAAAATGCCATTAATATCCTTGACCCCAAGATTACCCTGATTTGTCACAGGGTTCTTGTTTAACAGCTCATATCCGTCCTTTTCAAAGATGTGCACTTTATCTTTATCATCAAAGAATTTGAGTGCGTGTGTCGCCTGGCAATAAACACCGCGCAATTTTCTGAGCTTTCTCGTTTCTGTTCCCATCCAGAGTGAATAATAATTTTCATCGACTAAGCGATTCCCTTCCAGCCATGCCATCGTCAGATTTTTCCTCAATCGTATTCTGTCATCACTTTTTTTGTACTCTGCATATTGTATTTCCTCATCGAGCAACAGGCGCATGCCCGATAATGTTTGTTGATGAAAAAAATCGTGCGTTTTGACGGAAAAATTAACCTGTAAATGCGCCTGCATATCCTGATTGCCTGACTTCAAATATTCCTTAGCCTTCCTGCAATCAAACATAAAATCTTTGTCGTGAATAGTGAATGTACCATTCGCATTTTTCTTGATAATTTCACCCAATTCACCTAATCCCATGGTCGAAGATCTGGAAGCTTGAATCGCTTTTTGCATGCAGGAAACCAGCGTTGCAACATGGGTTGCCAATTTTCTGTCATCTTCTGCACTGTCTTTTTTGGGAATCGGAGCGGATACCAGCTCAATGATCGCCTCACCACGAAAATTATGATCAATTGTGAAATGAATCGTAAAACCATCCCGGGTTTGAAAACTGGCTACGATATCCTTGTATTTACGATCTTTTTTCCCAATTGCAAAATAGACTTCCAACTCAATGCCTTTCGACATGACCTTCCCCGTTTCGTCAAGTTTTATAGTATTTATTCAATTATAGAGTGAACGCAGCAAAATACACATCCAATCTATTACATATTGATAAGACCTTGAATCAACAAGCTATCTCCAGATGGCTTTTCAAGGAGTATTAATTGTAGTTGTTGTAGTGCTGCTTGCTGGCTTGGTATTGGTTGTCATTTCAGATGTCGTATTGGTTGAAGAGGCCGTACCAGCAGTTAAGCTGGTGGACTGCTGAATTGGCCCGCCCTCAATTGTAACTGCATTGTCACCGCTTTTATATACATAAAAGCCATTCATTTTTTTACTATCGACAGAGATCATTCCCTTTTGTATATCGAACATAATTGTCGCCACAATGGGACCATCACATTTATTATCCTTTGTCATGTAAATATCAACCTTGCAATTTGATTGATTATCACCACACAAGTTTTTCAGCATATCGTTGGTATACATATTCCAGGCTCGGCTTTTAATCAACCCTGTCACGCCCAGTATTTCACTTGAACAATCCCCATCATTGAATTTAAATGTGGCAGCAAAATCTGGAGCATTATTGCTAATAGTAAGCAAAGGAGGGTTTGCATAACTGAAAAGAGGAATACTGATGATGATTGACCCGCCAAGAACCTGAATTAAACGAGAGAGTAATGAGCTGCTCATTGAAGCTCCTTGATTCATTTAATCCTGAGCTCATTATACCACGTTGAAAATTGTTATATTGGCATCCATCATGTTTCGGTGAGTGTATCAGGAATTTTCTGGAGGAAAACAAGTCTGCTTTAGAGTAATATCTTTATATAAGTTATTGATTTTAGTCAATTTAGCTGGCAGTCGGACTCGAACCGACGACCTGCTGATTACAAATCAGCTGCTCTACCAACTGAGCTATGCCAGCGTTCGTCTAGGGGTGCAATTTTATCTATAGTAGGGCAGAAATAGCAATGTTTTTACAATAAAATTTTTCATATATCGGGTTGCATTATTCTCCCGATCCAGTTAAACAATAAGAATATATTTTCTTTCATTCACAACCCACCAGATATTACCTATTTCTCCGCACAATCAAGATTTGCTTTTTTAAACCAGAAATCCATCATATTACCGAGGATATTCCATGAAATTATTTACCTGCTTTATTTTTGTTTTATTTCCTGTTCAGCTGTTTGCCTATGCATGGCCTGTTTTCATTCCGCCAACCAAAGAATTGCTGATAGCACTGGGTATTATAGATGCCAGCCACTGTCCACCTGGCTGGGGAAAGCTGATATCAGGCTCATCAATCAATATTCATGATTACTCATGCCGGACATATTGTCCTGACACATGGACCTGGCATACAGCAAGCGATAACGCCTGTCATGACCTGAAAACTGAATTTCAGTTTCAGCGTTTTGATATGACCTATTACAGGGATAACGATGGCACGACTAGCCACAGCAAAGTAATAGCATCTTATGGCAATCAGAGTTCGGACATGCCCGTGTTCAGATTCGAATTCACTTCAGAACCTGGTCAGCATTGGTATTGCATTGTCATGAATCAAGCATTGCATACGATTACCTGTGCTAATGATATTCGCCTGCAATAAACAAAAAGATCACCAAAGCAGTGACAGACAGGTGAAGCTGCCATCCATTTTACGAAATTCACTCATATCAAGCGCCACCGGTTTTAACCCGGCAGCCATAATGACTTCACGCGCTGACTGACATTCAGCAAAATACAACACAGCTCCATTCACAGATAGTGTATTTGCCGCATAACCTTCAGCGTCTGGGAGCCATACAATGTCGGCTATTGGAAGCGGGTCATGCAGTTTAATTGCAGGACTACCAATTAACAGATTCGGACCCAACGCAGTCAGTCCGCTTTTCAGGTGCAATACACCACTAAATGAAATGAAATGAATGGAAAGCCTGGGATCAATGCTAGTTAAAGCATTCTTTAACTGCTCTGCACCAGCGATATTTGTTCTGTCAGAGATACCAATATAGACTCGATCACCAACAAACAAGACATCACCACCATCAACCAATGCGCGCTCGTCGCCGCCCAATTGGCGCACTGTCAGAACATTTTGCAGGGCAGGTACAAGGCACACTACTTCACCACGGCGCGCTTCCGCTCCTGGGCGGGTCAAAATTGCGATCTCATTATGTATGATTGCGGCATCTTCAACGAAATGACTGTCCGGATATAACTCTTCAGGACCAAGAACGGTAACAGAAATGCCAAGATCTTGTAATGCTGCCACGTAAAACTGATGCTGCCGCCGTGCAAGCTGCAAATCAATCACAACGTCTTGAGTAGTAATTCCATTTGCCATTGAGTCAGGCGGTGTACGCGTAATGGCATACTGATAGTGTTTATTTAACATAACTGAATCCCTAAATGAATCTGCCATGTAGGAATAAAAAAACCCTGTCAGTATCCTCTGACAGGGCTTTCAAATTCAAGCCTGGCGATGACCGACTTTGGCATGGAATATCCACACTATCATAGGCGCTAAATGGTTTCACTTCTGAGTTCGAGATGGGATCAGGTGGTACCC
>JAJPJI010000010.1 GCA_021324305.1 Gammaproteobacteria bacterium
CTTCTGTCATTCTTTCATGCTTCTGTCATTCTTTCATGCTTCTGTCATTCTTTCATGCTTCTGTCATTCTTTCATGCTTCTGTCATTCTTTCATGCTTCTGTCATTCCCGCGAAAGCGGGAATCCATATGAAACTCTCTTTGAACTTATGTTAAAACCCTGTGCTTAGCCTGCTGATTGTTGACTTCATTCACATCCGCCTGGCTTTGATAATGGATCCCCGCTTTCGCGGGGATGACAGTTCACGGCGAGACAGTTCGCGGGGATGACAGTTCGCGGGGATGACAGTTCGCGGGGATGACAGTTCACGGGGATGACAGTTCACGGGGATGACAGTTCACGGCGATGACAGTTCACGGCGATGACAGTTCGCGGCGATGACAGTTCGCGGGGATGACAGTTCGCGGCGAGACAGTTCGCGGCGAGACAGTTCGCGGCGAGACAGTTCGCGGTGATGACGCTTTCGCATGAAGGTTGATAATCGACACGGCTGTTAATGTCTGAAACAACGCTTTCCCGTGAATACCATCGAAATATTGTGCTCATTGCAAGCAGCGATGACTTCTTCATCACGCATTGAGCCGCCTGGCTGGATGATCGCTCGCACACCCGTGCCCGCGATACGATCAATGCTGTCTCTGAAAGGAAAAAACGCGTCCGAGGCCAAAATGGTTCCCTGAATATGATCCCCTGCCTTGCGTACCGCGAGATCAACCGCGTCAATTCTCGAGACCTGGCCTGCGCCAATTCCTACCGTTACATTATTTTTTGCAATCAGAATGCCATTCGATTTGATATGCTTAAGGACACGCCAGGCAAACAGCATCGCTTCCATATCTTTTTTATCAGGTCTTGCATTGGTTACCAGCTTCAATTCTTCCTGCCTGATAATGTAATTATCTTTTTCTTGTAACAATACGCCGCCCGTAATAAATTTCATTTCCCAGTCCTGCCTGTCATGGACGGGCACTTCAAGCACACGCAGATTAGGCTTGGCCGCAAACACAGCCAATGCTTCTTCCGTGTAGGCTGGCGCAATCACGACTTCCATAAAAATACCGGCGATGACTTCGGCTATCCTTTTAGTACAAGGACGATTCAGTGCAACGATGCCACCAAATGCAGAAAGCGGGTCAGCCTGATAAGCGCCGAGGTAAGCATCATCAATAGTAGACGCGGTTGCTGCGCCGCACGGGTTGGCATGTTTGACAATGACACACGCCGGCTCCTCAAACTCCGCCACACAAGATACCGCCGCTTCCGAGTCAAGTATGTTGTTATATGAAAGCGGTTTGCCCTGATGCTGTGCGGCAGACAATATCCCGACGGGGCTGTTTTTTATACGATAAGCCGATGCTTTTTGATGCGGGTTTTCTCCGTATCGCAATTCCGCCACTTTTTCCAGTTGCAAGTCCTTATATTGCGGACATTCATGATGATTCTCGCTGCGTTCAAGAAAGAAACGGTGAATCATGGCATCGTAATGAGATGTTAGCGCAAAGACTTTTTCAGCCAGGTTTTTGCGTGTTTCAAAATCCAGTCCTCCCTGAAGCCGCAGCTCGGATAACACCTGGGTATAATCCTCTGGATCCACAACCACTCCAACCCAGGCAAAATTTTTAGCAGCTGCGCGCACCATGGTTGGACCACCGATATCTATATATTCAACAGCTTCATCCCAAGGCATACTCTTGTTTTTATTAATGGCATCTTCAAAAGGATAAAAATTGACAACAACCAAGTCTATCCATTCGATTTGATGCTGAGCAGCTTCAATTGCATGATCATCACGCCGCCCGAGAATTCCGCCGTGGATTTTTGGATGCAGGGTTTTCACTCTGCCATCCAGCATTTCCGGCATTTTTGTCAGTTCATCCACTTGACGATGAGGAATATTCGCGTCTTTCAGCAATTTACTGGTACCGCCTGTGGAAATGATGTCCACACCCAAATTAACAAGCGCCTTGGCAAACTCAACAATTCCCTTCTTGTCCGAAACAGATAGCAATGCGCGTTTGACTGGAATTTTATTCATGATGAGACTCGGATCGACTTATATAATGGTTTCGCATATTATAACGGCTCGCTGCCATTTAGGAATCATAAAATATAATGAAAAAAATTAATTTCCGGATTCTTGGTCTGTTTATATTCATTATTCTTAGCTGGGGCATGGCCTGGCCAATCAATAAAATCGGGTTATCATACATGTCTCCCGCATGGTATACCGCGATACGCCTCATCGTTGGCACAGCCACCATGATGTTGATCGTCATTGCCATCGGCAAATTTAAACTTCCTCGCCCTAAGGACTATCCTTTGATCGTCATCATTGGGCTATTGCAAATCAGTATCTATATTCTGCTTGCCAACTTTGGTCTGGCCTATCTGCCGGCCGGACGATCATCATTACTGGCTTATACAACACCATTATGGATTATGCCGGCTGCTACGCTTTTTTTTAACGAAAAAGCCGGAGTAATGCGCTGGCTAGGCTTTTTCCTGGGAATAGGCGGACTCATTATTCTGTTGAGCCCATGGGAAATTAACTGGGCTGATGTGCATGTGCTGTTCGGCGCCTCCATGCTGCTGCTTGCATCCCTGTGCTGGGCCATATCGATGTTATGCGCCCGCTACATGCAGTGGTCGAAATCTCCGCTGGAACTGATTCCCTGGCAATTACTCATAGGCACCATTCCCATTGTTGTTCTTGCCTGGATACAGGAACCCGCTGTTTCCATTCAGTGGAATATGCCTTTGATACTTTCACTGGTCTATACAGGCATACTGGTCACAGGCCTGTCTTACTGGAGCGGCCTTGTGATCAACAAGGAATTACCCACGATTGTTGTATCGCTTGGATTTCTGCTCGTGCCAGTCGTCAGTCTTGTGGTTTCCTCCATCTATATGCAGGAAGTCATCACACTGCCTACGCTGGCTGCGATGGCGCTTATTATCTCCGGAATATGCTGTGTGATTGCCTGAATAAACTGCAATAAATTCGTCAACCGGATTTTTTATAAAAGTCTACCGTTCTTAAGTTTCACTTAAGAATTAAATAATACAATCAATTCAATTAACTATAATTCATAAGGAATTGATTGTGTTTTCCACAGCTAACTTACTTGTCGGATTAGGAACACTGCTGGGATTCGTCAAGCCCAGGACACATAAGGAGAGACTGAAAGAAATTGGTTATCCCTTAACCCAAGCTGGCAGGATACTCGGTTACCCTTATATACTCGATGCATCAAAGGCATTTCTGGACTCAGCCCAGTACGAAACAGATTACGTCAAACCGGGCACCCTCAGGGACAGACTCTTGGCAATCGGCTATCCCATGGACGAGATTCCTGATGAATTCTGTGATTCCATTAATCAGGAGATCATGGAAAATCCGATGAAACTGGACGATGATCGCGATCACGATCATTATGTCGATCAAGCCTGGTTATTGGAATACTGGCGGGTCTACAATGAAAGGAGGACACAGGACAAGCAAAGGAAAAGCGAATCTGTTCTGGCCGACTTTATCAAAATCAACCCATTCACCAACAACCCCATCCGGCTGGAACCTGTTGTTGACCATGCACTCAAACAGCGTATCGAAGAATTTGTTGCAAGTCAGGAACGGTTAGCCATCGACGCCGCCAGGCGAATTGAAAGATTTGTCACCGCGCAGGAACAGCTGGCTGCAAACACTGCCCGACAAATCGAAGAGATCAAATGCCTAGTGCACTACCATACCTCACCGTATTCAAACCTTGATCGCCTGAGAGCAATTAAAATTTCCATGGAGCACATCCCGACCCAGTATATCGATGTCACTGGAAACATCATGACTTATCCTGTTGTTCTCGATGGTAACCCCAGTCATGTCATTGATTTGCGCGCACTGCTTTCGTGGTGGCACCAGTGGCCCGAAAACAAAAATAAAAATCCGTTCACAGAAAATCTACTGGAGAAAGCAGAGCTTGATACCAGATTGCTGCATGAGATTGAAACACTTGTCGCTCAGCATGAAAAAGCAGCCTACCAGCCATCTGAGGAAAATGATATTACGGTGCAGGTGACACTCATTGAACTACTCATCCGCGAACAAGGCGGCCACGCTCAATCCTGCCATGAACGACTTGCCGCAAGGCAATTCAGATACGAACGAATGCCTGAGTGGATCAAGGAAGAATTCATCGCCCAGAATTTTGTCGCCGAAATCATGACGCATCCCGTCAAACTAGACAATCATCATGTCGTTGATTTCAACGAGTTACTCGCCTGGTGGAAAGCCGATCCAGATAATATGCACAAGAACTTCTATACCGGACAAAAACTCAAGTCCATCGAATACATGCGGCCATTGAAAAACCGCATCGAACGATTCGTGATGAATCCTGAAGAATACATGCACGTACAGAGAACAGCACATTTTATTTCATTGGAAAGAGACCGTCCCGGCATCTATACCCGCGCGATGTTCTTGAGAAACGCGCGGCTCACATGGCTCGCGAGCGCGGCAGCAATGGCCGATAACTCTGCCGCTGTGGATATTGCGTCTGCTGCTGATGAGTCAACGCCGCGAAAAATTGAGATGCATTATTGATGTACTGGAAAAAAATTTCAGGCTGAGAGCAAAGAAATGAACATGATGCATGAATAAATCTGCAATGCCAGTGCAGATCAGGATCTTTCTCATAAAACAAAACGAGGTGACTAATGCTTGCAAGACTTTCAAATCTCATCTGGGGCAGCGAAATACAGCAACAGCGAGACCCTAATGCCGTCAAGAGCCAGTCCTCTGACACTGTCAAGGAATCATTTCTTGCGCGCCTGGAAAAAATCAAATACACAGGAAAAATCCCGGATTATTTTATCTGTCCAGTCAGCCTTGAGATCATGGAAGATCCATGGATCGTCAATAAACACGAAAGCCACGTATTTGACAAGGTGTGCCTCGACAAGCATTTGCAAATAAAAGCCAGCGTCGATCCATTTAATACAACCATTGTGACAAAAGAAGCCCATACCCATCGGAAACACCAGATTGAAGAATTTGTTTCCTGTCTTGAGAGAATCCATACGCTGGAGCAAAAGCTCGAAATCTATACTCACGAAAATGCTGATGAGGGAAATACAACAGAGTCAACCCTGACTGTCAAACATCTGAAAGAATTATTATCGGACACCGAAGGAAGAAGTCTGACAGAAAATCATCTCGTTCAATTGCTCAAGGAACAGAACGACGAACAGAACAGGAATATCATTCAAACCAAGTTAATGCTTGCCATCGAATTGCAAGTATTTATTTCGCTGACTGAGTCTGTCATCAGTGTCGAAGACAAGAAGAAGGAAGAAAAGCTAGTAGAGTTGCAGGAAGTAAACGGCAGCAAACTGGTCTTGCTCAACATTCTTCGTAATGAGCTTGCATCGCATTATCCGGACATTTTCCCAAAACAGTACATCATCCTTGAACTTGACGAAGATCTGCCTCAGCAAGACCCAGGAAAAAGCAATAATCCCGCCTCATCTAATGGCGAAGGCGAAAAAGTGATTGACGAAAAATCCGGTAATGTGTCCGAGAAAGAGCAGGACGAGGAAAGCTTGCGTCAAGGCACAGGCATCAACGCCAACCAGGAGGCGTCAGCACCACACCGGCCGGTATTTTTCCGCCATTTTCCTGCGAGTGGAAGCATGGCATACACTAACAACCAGAATATATTCATTTATGCATCACTGCCTTTTTTATACCAACCCTTGCTTTTTAACATGGCAATGCAACAACGAGACCTGTCTCGACAAGCCAGGATCCATCATCCGCCACATCATGTCCATCCTGCCATCGACGACATCGATGACGAGTCTGTCGCCAACACAGGAAGCGTGCGATTAGGCTATAACGGCAGCCAATAACCAGTCATCCAAAAAACTAGGCAGTTTTTGCATTAGCAATTTCGCTGATCGCATCGACCAGCGCGTCACCCTCCAGCAGCTGGACGCGCTGTTTGAGCATATCGGGTGTGTCGCCTGGAAAAACACGGCATTTTTTTTGCAAAATAATAGGGCCTGCATCGACCTGCTCAGTGACAAAGTGCACAGTGCATCCCGTTTCCATGTCTCCGGATTCCAGTACCGCACGGTGCACATTCAGATCCATCATTCCCGCATAAGCGGGCAGCAGGGATGGATGAACATTGATAATCCGGCCATGCCAGGCATTAATAAATTCACTGGATAAAATGCGCATGAATCCTATCAAGACAACCAGATCAACCGCGTGCGTTGACAACACGCTGGTAAGATGCCTGTCGTATTCCTCCCGGGACAATCCTGCCGCATCCACATGTTTGACAGCCAGGCCAAAAGATCTGGCGCGCTCCAGAATCCCCGCATCGGATTTATTGCTGATGACAATTTCTACGGATGCTGACAAGTGTTTTTGCCGGATGGCATTAACGATGGCATCCAGATTGGTGCCGCGTGTCGATCCAAGTATTCCAATCCGTATCATTGTCCGCGCAACCCGCGCATGGCATCGACGCGCCGCCGTATCAAACGTTCGGTGCCAATATCCTCGCGATGAAACAACGGCCCCTTCACAGCACAAATTTCCTTTTCGGAGATTTCTTCAGCCACGGAAATGGAATCAGCCACTCCAACATAGGCTGCCGTTCGCGAACCCGCCGCATAAATTTTCCCATCAACCGCATGCACAGACGATAAATACAGATGCGATTTGTTTTTCACGGCACTGATGTCGATTGCAACATCTTTAACTGGCGCATCAGGATAACCGTTCGGGACTGCGTATTTACATACCGTCGCCTGGTGCAAAAATTTCACCTGGCCAGAAGAGAGGTTACCTGCGATTAATGCCTGGCAAATGGCAGCAAAGTCTGAATCCAGAATTGTTAACACGTTCAGCGCTTCGGGATCACCAAAACGCGCGTTGAATTCGATGACATAAACGCCGTGCCGCGTGGCAATAAAGCTGCCGTACAAAATTCCAATGTACCGGTCGTTAAATTCTTTTGTTAATGCGCGTATCACCGACTCATTGATCCGATAGGCGTCATTCAAATCCTGTTCCGTCAGAAACGGGAGGCTGTGACTGGCATCCGAGTAACTGCCCATGCCGCCCGTATTCGGTCCTTTGTCATCAACAAACGCACGTTTGTGATCCTGGACAACCGGCATGGGCACGACATGTTCGCCATCGCAAAAACACATGAAAGAAAACTCCTGACCAATGAGTTTTTCTTCAATGACAAATGTTTGTCCGCGGCCGAGAATTTCGCTGCCAAAATCCATCGCCTCAACAAATGACTGCAAATGATCACCGGCGACTTTCACCCCCTTGCCGCCCATCAATCCATTTGCCTTGACGACATAATTGCCCTCCCCCAGCTCTTCCAGAAAATCCCGCACACCCTGCATGTCGTGAAACATCTGGTAACGCGGCAACCCGGGGATGTGATATCTGCGCATGAGATCGCGGGCGAATGCCTTGCTCGTTTCAATCTGAGCCATGTTTTTCTTCGGCCCGATGACGGGAATATTCACATTCCAGAGCGCGTCGGCAAGGCCCTTCTCAAGCGGCGCTTCAGGGCCGATGATCACAAGGTCAATCTGCCAGTCAGTTGCGGCCTGGACAATCATGGCCACATTGGTGATATCGCCAGTCCAGTAATCATGCGTCATCTGTCTGATGCCAGGATTAACCGATGAACCGCAGCAAAAAATGTGCGGCTTTGTGAAAGAACGTTGTAGTGCGGCTGCGATAGCATGTTCACGCGCGCCAGAACCCACGATCATGATATTCATTTACTGTCTTCCTCTTTCCTGTCTGCACCCGACTTTCGTTCAGATTCTCGCTGTGCTTCCAGCTTTTGGATTTTGGCTTCGGTGATATCGCCGCAGATATAGTCGCCATCCATGCATGCCATGCACGGTTTTTTGATATGATGCTGTCCGCGGCGCACGACTGCTTCCACCAGATCTTCCTGGGATTGATAAAGCAGTTTGTCAACTCCAAGATATTTACGGATTTGCTCTTCAGTATTATTGGCCGCGATCAATTCCTTGCGTGATGGAATATCAATCCCGTAAAAACAGGGGTTTTTAATCGGCGGGCAGGTGGTTACAAAATAAATCTCCCTGGCGCCAAATTCCTTGACCATTTTGACAATTTCACGTGACGTGGTGCCGCGGACAATACTATCATCGACGATCAGCACTTTTTTATTTTCAATTTCTGTTTTTTGCGGTGTCAGCTTGTAGCGCACACTGCGGGAGCGCGCTTTCTGGTTTGGCATGATAAACGTACGCCCGATGAACGGATTTTTATACAAGCCCTCTGAATAGCGCACGCCCAATTCATGCGCGAATGAAAGCGCGCCGGTATTGGCGGTGAACGGTGCTGGAATCACGACATCCGGGACCACGTCGGGAAATTTTTCTTTCCAGCGGCGGGCAAGGTTTTGTCCCATGCGCAAACGTGACCGGTATACACTCACACCGTCCAGTGTGGAGTCGGGACGCGCAAAGTAAACATATTCAAATACACAGGGACGAAATTCTTTCGCTTCAATCACCTGCCGGAAAAGTTTCCCTGATTGGTTGACATAAGCAACCTCGCCCGGCTGCATGTCGCCCATGGGCTCGAATCCCAACGCATAAAACGCCGTTGTTTCAGATGCAAAAATATAATCGCTGCTGCCGTCCTTGCGTTTTCTCTCACCCCAGACCAATGGCCGTATCCCATGCGGATCACGAAATGCCACCAGCCCTTTTCCGATCACCACGCTGACGATGGAGTAGGACCCTTGCATGCGCTGGAAAATTTTTTTCACCGCCTTGCACAATTGCCCGAAAAACTGCTCATCATCGTCATCCGCATAGGAACCGGTGGCTAGGTTATCTGCCAGCATTAAAAGCAGCGCTTCTGAATCAAGCGAGGAATTCAAATGCCGGTGCTGCTTCAAGCGGATTTCATCCGCCAGCTCCTGATAATTGACAAGATTTCCATTATGAGCAAGCGCGATGCCACGCGGACTGCCAATCCATAACGGCTGTATATCAGCATCGCTATAGCCGCCAGCTGTTGGATATCGAGTATGTGCTATGCCAATATTGCCTTTTAGCTGCATGACATCCTGCGGAGAAAAAATTTCCCGTACCAGTCCTTGACCATGTTTGGGGTGAAACCGTTCATCACAGGTCAGGATGCCCGCCGCATCCTGTCCACGATGCTGCAAGTGTATAAGACTATCGTACAGCTCCGCTGCTACGGGTTCATGACTGTAGATTCCAACAATTCCGCACATGGTTAATACTCTTAAATTCAGATGGATAAATTGTTAATTATCTTGTGACGTAAACAAAAAATACTGCCTTGCCAGTGTTATCACGTCTGCGATAACGCGGTAAGTCTTTGTCATGCCAGCGGAAGCCATCATTACTGGCATGACAGCTTACTCGCCGCATGACGGTTATTCAGCGAAATACTGTCTCTGCCGGCATGTTATCCAGTCATCACTTTACAAATATCCCGCAACATTTTTCAGGATACGCTGGGCAATTGGTCCAGGCTGCTGCATGAATGAAAATTTCCTGCCGGTAATCATTTCGTATAACTGAATATATCGTGCTGCAAGTGTCTCGACTAATTCCTGCGGAGCTTGCGGCAGGGTTTCATCCTTATAAGGATCACAATGCCTGGCAAACCATAGACGTAGGAATTCCTTATCGATATTTTCTGGTTCCTGGCCATTGGCTATACGCTCGGCATAGCTGTTTGCCAGCCAGTAACGGCTGGAATCCGGCGTATGAATTTCATCAACGACAATGATTTTGCCATTGCTGTCACGGCCAAATTCATATTTGGTATCGACCAGGATCAACCCATGCTTTTCCGCCATTTCGACGCCTGCGTGGAACAGCTTCAAGGCAAGCTGGCTGGCCTCATCCCAGTCTGCCTGGGTCATCCAGCCTTCCGCGACAATTTCTCTGGGAGAAATCGGACGGTCATGTTCGGTTTCCTTGGTTGTCGGAGTCAGGACCGCCTGTTCCAGTTTCTGGTTTTTGCGCAAGCCTTCCGGGAAAGTAATTCCGCAATATTCACGGACTCCCTTCTGATATTGCGTCCACAGTGATGTTCCTGTCGTTCCGGTAATATAGCCGCGCACAACAAATTCAATGGGAAAAACCTTGCATTTTTTTGCGATCACGACATTTGGATCGGGAATGGCAATGATGTGATTGGGAACAATATCAGCAGTTTGCTCAAACCACCAGGCGCTCGTCAGGTTTAGCACTTGTCCCTTGTAAGGGATGGTCGCAAGCTGCCGGTCAAACGCGGTCAATCTGTCGGTTGTAATCAGCATCAGCTTGTCGCCTAGATCATAGGTATCCCGTACTTTGCCCTGATATTTTTTGCCAAAGCTGAAAGCCGTTTCTGTCAGGCAGAAAGGTATCGCTGCCCTGATTTGTTCAAGATAATGATTGGTGGTATTGATAACAGTCATGTGCGTATGGATTAAATATTATGTTGGTTAATAGAATTCTGTCGATCAGGTCCGTCATGTTAGCTTTTTCAGCCGAAAATTGCCATAAAACGCCATGCTGAATAGATGTGACTCCCTGAATGCCGAAATGATCCCGCAATGTTTGCAGCCGTTGCTGACCCAGCATATCTTCCCGCGGACGTACCAGATACGCAGCAAAGCCCCTTGATTTTACCTGGTCCGGCGATAATTCAGTTTCCTTGCGTTCATTGAAAAGAACACCGCTATTCCGGATTTGCTGGATAGTCTCAGGCGAATCACACTGTATTTCCCAGTGGATTTGCCGTTTCACATTGACAGGCATTCCCAACTGACGCAAGGTATTTTGCACCGTCAACGCCTGATTGTCGGTAATCACGAGTTCAACCACACATTCATGGTGAGATGCCGGTTTTTGATAGAGAGGCGTCGTTGTGCGGCGGGGATAATAATAAAGAGGAACCGTATTCTCGACCCGGCCCTCAGCGATATAATCACGCATGGACTGAAAAATGGCATCACCATTTTTCGTGCGCTCAGGATGCGGCATCATCGCCATGATATTGCCCGCCTTGTTGGAAATGGCGGCGATATTCTTCAACGAACCATTTGGATTGACGGGAAAGCTGTCGATGATTTTGCCGTCCGCAGCGCAGTACTGGAATACATTCAGACCTTGCTTTTCAATTTCCTGCAGCAAGGCTTCAGTCATGACAAACCGGCCTTCGCCATGGGCTACCGGAACATGCAATATGTCTTTTACAGTCAGATGGCGAGTAAACGCGTTACGCTGATATTCATCAGATACGCGCATGTTCACCCAGGCATTGTAATAGCCGGTACCAAGAACCTTTCCATTGGCAACGCGCTTGTTCTCGGTCAACACCATGCCGATTTTATTATTTTCGAGGCCGGGGACGAGCCCGGTTTCAACCAGGATTTGCGCGCCGTTGCAAATGCCTAAAACGGGTTTGCCTTTCTCGCTTTGCGCCTTGATTTCAAGCATGACGGGATCAAGCGCGGCAATGATACCGGCGCGGGAGCGGTCCTCGTATGAAAAGCCGCCAACGATAATATAACCATCCATTTGCCGGAGCTTGTCATGAGGCTCATTCCATAAAAACTCGACGGGTTCCATGTCCGCGCGCTTGACTGCAAGCATTGTTTCACGCTCACAATTCGATCCTGGAAACTGCACAATTGCAATACGCATCAGATCAACCTCACTTCTTGCCTGCCGCTGATGACTCGGCCGATTTCATAAAGAGGAAAAGCCGGAAATTCTTTCAATGCCGAACGCATCTTGCTGACAGCATCTGGCGGTACAATCATCACAAGGCCTATTCCCATGTTGAAAGTACGATACATTTCGTTATCCTCCAGCTTGCCCAGTTTGCGCAGCACGTCGAAAACAGGCAGCACAGGACAGCTGTCCCTGTGGACTTCAACCGCGCAATCCGCTGGCAAAACACGCGGCACATTTTCGAGTAGACCGCCGCCGGTTATATGCGCCATGCCCTTGATTGGAATTTTATTGGCAAGCATGTGTAATACCGGCCTGGTATAGTTAATATGCGGCGCAAGGAGCACCTCTCCAACTGAACCAGACAATTCAGGTAGTTGTGAATCCACTGTATATCCACCGATATCAAAAAATAATTTACGCGCAAGAGAATAGCCATTCGTATGCAGGCCGCTGGAAGGAAACGCGACCACCGCATCTCCCGCAGAAATAGCCTTGCCTGTTATCGCTTCATCTTTCTCCACCACGCCGGTAATGATTCCAACCAGGTCATGCTCTCCAGGCAGATAAGTACCCGGCATTTCGGCGGTTTCGCCGCCTACCAGCGAGATACCATTCTCTCGACAGGCTTTCACCATGCCAAGGATGATTTGCTCAATGATTTCCGGTTTCAGTTTGTCATTGGCAATATAATCAAGCAGTGTCAAAGGCCTGGCACCGAGCACAATAATGTCATTGGTGGTCGCACTCACCAGATCGATGCCGATGGTGTCAAACTTCTGCATCATTTTCGCCACCATCATTTTGGTACCAACACCATCAATACTTTGCACGAGTACAGGGTGATGGTATTCCTGCATCAGGGGTTTCAAATCGAACATGGAACCAAAACTGCCAATGCCGGTCAGCACATGCGGAGAAAAGGTGCTCTCCACCGCATTTTTGATTCTGCGAACTGCTTCATTACCTGCTTCAATATCCACACCGGCGGATTTGTAATCGACACTGCTCATGACCATGACCTCTGTATTTATTGATACCTGTCATTCCGAGACAGGTTTGACAGTTACTCGAACATCATCCCTGGGCTGCAAACAATCCTGAAACTCCATCGCAAGGCTGCCCCGGCTTTGAGGTTGCCGGAGCTCGCAATGACGTATGCTTTACAACAACTTCTCCCGCAATCCGTTTTCCCATGCTTGTCTTGCTTCCGCGACGGATATATCAATGACTGACTGCATTTTCAGACGGGGTTCCGCTATTGTCTCGCCAATCTCGAATACTGGGATTTGATATTCAGCAAAAATCCGCTTCAACTCGTTAAGCTTGTCGCGCGCCACTTCCAGTATAAATCCGCCTGACTCACTGAATAATTTCTTTTCTGCGGCGAGTTCGCCTGGAATACTGACTTTGGCACCAATTCCATTTCTGAAACTCATCTCTGCGAGCGCAACAGCAAATCCGCCCTCAGAGATATCATGCGCCGCCAGCACCAGCTCATGCTGGATCGCCGTGTGCACAGCATGAATTTCACGGGAAAAAGAAGCGAGATCCGGCTTGGGCAGCTGACTGCCCAATTCATCAAACAGCTGGTAATACACACTGCCGCCGCATTCATCCTTACGCTCGCCAACCAGCACAATCACTGACCCCGATTGTTTGAATGCATAGTTGATGGCTTTGGAAACATCCGGCATCGAACCCAGACAGCCAATCATTGGGCTGGGCGGTATTGCGCCTTGCGCCGACTCGTTATACAACGACACATTTCCGGAAATAATCGGCAGCGTTGATTCCGGGTGGTCTTTCATGGTCACAGCACGGCAGGCGTCTGCAATTCCACGCACAGAATCAATAAATTCTCCCATTTGCTCAGGCTTTTCCGGATTGCCGAAACACAGACAATCCGAGAGTGAAAGCGGCGTGGCACCCACAGCGACGATATTGCGCACTGATTCGATCACGGCATTGACCGCACCCCAGTAGGCATCAATCTTGTTGTAGCGGGGATTTTGATCCAAAGAAAGTGCAATTCCGACATGGCGGATTTTTTCCGGGTACTTTTCTTCATTGAATGGAGCCATGACACCGGCATCCGCCCATCCAGCCTCAATGACCGTACGCCCCTGCACCTGCTTGTCATAGGTTTCAAAAATAGGGGATCGTGAAGCAATGTTTTCATGTTTCAATAATTGCAGGAGAATCGCATTGTAATCCTGAGGCGTAGACAGCACCGGTTCAGATAAATGCTGTTCTTTCGGGGCATGCGGCCTGTCGTACAAAATGCCTTTTGTGACATCGTGAGCCTTGGCACGCACGATTTCCTTGCCGCGATAATTCACGACATACAATCCGTCGGTACGTATCCTGCCTATGACAGAAGCCCGCGCACCGTCAGAAACGTTTGGCAGTGCGAAAGTTACATTGTAGTGGTTGAGGATAGTGTCAACCAGATCTTTTGGCACCACCCACATGAAACGTTCCTGGGTTTCCGAACAGAGAATGACCGCAGGCAGCAAATCATCCATACTGGTAGGCACTTGCTCAAGATCAATTTCGGCGCCATATCCGCCTGCTTCGGCAAGTTCCACGCTCGCACAGGCAACGCCGCCCGCTCCCAAATCCTTGAACCCAACCTTATCAATGAGATTTTGTTCGCGCAGCTGTTTGAACAAGGCATAATTTGCCTTGAGAATATGCCGCTGTAAAAAGGCATTCGGTTCCTGCACAGCGCCCTTGTTACGTTCCTTGTGTTCTTCGCGCAATGTCGATGAAGCAAACGCCGCTCCGCCGAAACCACTATTGTCTGTAGGCTTGCCCACAAGGATAAATACGTAATCATCTGCGTTTGCGGGAGCATGGGAATGTATTACATGGTCTTCACGAACCACCCCCAGCGTCACGACCGTCACAAGGCAGTTTTCATTGTAGGCCGCGTCATAATATGTATCACCAGCGAGATTGGCGATTCCGAGCGGGTTACCGTAACCAGCAATTCCACTTACCACGCCTTCGTGTATCCAGTGTGTCTTTGCCCGGTTAATGTCACCAAAACGCAAACTGTCTGCGACAGCGATCACTTCAGCACCCATGCAGCAAACATCGCGTACATTGCCGCCCACGCCGGTCGCTGCGCCTTCATAAGGCACGATCTGGGAAGGGTGGTTGTGGGACTCATGGCTAACCACAATACCATAACGCAGGCCCTCATCATCCGCGGCCACTGCAACTATGCCGGCATCCTCTTTGGGCCCCAAAATAACATGCGGGCCTTCGGTCACAAACTGCTTCAGGTGTTTTCGGCTGCTTTTATAAGAGCAATGTTCGGATCCCTGAATGGACCAGAGCACACATTCGGCAAATGTCGGCGGGCGCTTTAATAGCGCGTTTTGTATGGTTAACGCTTCATCAACGGTAAGACCCAGATGATATTGTTGTAATAGTCGCTCAATCGCATCTCGGGACAGCTGGGAAAAATCAAGAACGTCAGGTGTCTGCTGCATGTACAGGCCCCAATCTATTGTCTAATGCAAAAACTTGGGCATAAGATAGCGGTGTTTGCTGTCAAAAGCAAATTTATGCGTGATTTTGTTAACCTGAAGGGAACCTTGTCACGCCAGAACGATCAGGCATGCTATTGGTCAAAAATCAACCAAAATGAAAGGCCAGAGCCAGACTGATAAAGTCGATACTACCCAACTCCTCGGGATTCCCTACCCTCTGGATTCGGTTATAAGAAACATCCGCAGAAATATCCGGCCTGAAATCATAACCTACACCTATACCAAACGTTGGGAACAATCGATCGGTCCAGTCATCATCCGTTGAATATTGGCTGATGGTAAACCTGCCAAGAATATCGGTTGTTGTCACCTGGGCTTGTTCATGGGAGCGACCCTCTACGTATGCCAGACCCAGTTTCCCATAGATATTGAAATTGCATGGCAATGGTCTGATGTATTTACCCGACAAATCAAAAACAGAAGTTTTAAATGTGCCGGATGTGCTCACCCGGAAAGGATTCCCGGTATCGTTATGAACACCCGCCGCCGCTGCCCTGATGGGCAAATTGGGATACACAGCCCAACCGATTTCTGCTGCCCAGTTATAGCCCATCTGAAATCCGCCAAACACACGCCAGCCAGCACCATTGCCGCTGGTAGTACCAGTAAAAGCTGACCTGGTAAAATTTCCATTACCAATTGCATCAGCGATCAGGGAGTCCATATCCGCACTTGAGATACCCATATGATTGAGATTGGCCCAGCCGCCCTGTACGCCAAGATAGAGCCCGGGTTGTGCAGCATGAGTATTCACACAGGTAATCAATGCAGTAAAACAGAGAATGGCGATGCCTGAAATGCGCCTGCAAGTCAACATATAAAAATCCCTTTTATAAAATCATGTCTATGGAAAGCTTAATCGGATTGGGTAAAAAAAACCACAGGGAATATGACAGAAAGGAAGCATCGGATGGAAAAAATCCACAGGGCGCATATCGCGCCCTGCAGAACGGTGATTAGCCAATCGAGTAGATAAGACCAAGGCTGACCAAATCAGTGCTAGCCATTGATTTTGAACCGCCAACTTTCTGAATGCGGTTGTATGACAGATCCGCGGCGACATTTTGCGTGAACTCATAGCTCGCACCAACACCAAAGGTTGGATAAAACTTGTGTTCATTATTGCTGCCGCTGCCTGATACAGTACTGCCAGCTTCTGTTACAGATGCAGAAGCATTCGCACGGCTCATCAGATAAGCCACACCCAGTTTGCCATAAACGTTTACATTGTTCTGGACCGGGTAAATGCCTTTGGCGACCAGATCAATCGCATCAGTCTTGATGCTGCCGCTGGCGCTGGAAGAAACCGTGTTGCCTGTATTTTTATCGAGAGCAGTTGATGATGCTTTGGTGTTCATGTTGCTGAATTTAGTCCAGCCCAATTCACCTGCCCAGTTGGAATTGATTTGATAACCAGCGAACAAGCGTCCAGCCAAACCGCTATCGTGACCGCTGTTGCTGAATGAGCTTACACTGAAGTTATTGCTATTCAATGCGCTTGCGGTAATTGAGTTCAAATCTGAATTGGAAATATTAGCCTGATGAACATTGCCATAGCCTAATTGACCACCCAGATAAAACCCTGGAACGGCAGCGTATGAATTGACTGCTACGATTGAAGAAAAACTCAGTGCAGCTACCCCTAACATTATTTTTTTATTTAACATTTCAAACTCTCCTGTGTTTATTTTACACGCGATATGTTAAAGACGAATTTAAAAATAATCAACTCGACTTTATGTGGATTGTTTTTGCTCAGCTTTAAAATCGAATAAACGAACCCGTCATGCAGCAAAAGCTGCATCCCGTTTTTTGTCTATGCTTCTGGATGACAGCTTGCGCTGGCATGACATAAACTGCATTTACGGCATGATATAGACCGCCTTCACGGTAACATGACTGCATTCACAGCATGATCTCAACCGCTTTCACTGATCGGGCATTATTTTTTTGATATACAATCTGATTAACACTGCAAAAATCTCTTGTAAAATGCTAGACAACACGTCAGATTAGTCTCATAATCTGCACCCTTTTTCGGGCTATGTTTACAGGTAGGTGTATACCAAGTTAATGTGGGGGATTATGCGTTGGCCAAAAACGTTGTTGAACTTCGAGGCGTCTACAAGTCCATACACGATCATGAGATCTTGCATGACATTAATCTCGAAGTCCGTGAAGGCGAATTCCTAACCCTGCTTGGTCCATCAGGCTGCGGCAAAACAACACTCCTGCGCCTTATCTCCGGCTTTGAAGATCCTACTCGCGGCACTATCTTTATAGACGACAAAGATGTCAGCGGCCTGCCTCCACACCAGCGGCATGTGCACACGGTATTTCAAAGCTATGCGCTTTTTCCGCATATGACCGCGTTTGAAAATATCGCTTTTGGATTGCGCTGCCAGAAAGTCCCCTCCAGCGAAATCAGTGAACGGGTAGTCGATGTTTTAAAGATGGTGAAACTGGAAAAATATGCCGAGCGCAAACCCAGTCAATTAAGCGGCGGACAACAACAGCGGGTTGCCATCGCACGCGCCGCCGTTAATCGTCCGCGTGTTCTTCTCCTGGATGAACCGCTTTCCTCGCTTGATTACCGCTTGCGTAAAACCATGCAGATCGAACTCAAACAGCTGCAGCGAACCTTGGGCATCACATTTATTTTCGTCACGCACGATCAGGAAGAAGCTCTTTCCATGTCGGATCGCGTTGTTGTCATGCAGGAAGGCTGCATAGAACAAATAGGCACACCCCGCCAGGTCTACGAAGAACCAAGCACACTTAATGTGGCAACCTTTATTGGTGAAGTTAATATTTTCGAAGGCGACATCATTAGTGTAAATGGAAATAATCAGGTAATGCTGACTATCCTTAACAAGGCACGCGCTGCAAAGAGTACCCGCAGTTTTTCACCCGGCGAAAAAGTACACGTGCTGGTACGACCGGAAGATGTGCGAGTGTGGAACACGCATGAAGTCAGCGATACAGCCGACATGTTCACGGGTACGGTCGAAGAAGTGATTTACAAAGGAACGACCGTCGATCTCATTGTTCGCCTCGCCAATAATAAAATTATCGCTGCAACCGAGTTTTTTGATGAAGATGATGACCGCCTGGAATATAAAATGGGCGCACAAGTCTGGGTCAACTGGACGCCTGGCTGGGAGGTGATCTTGCCGCATGAGACATGATAGCCGCTTCAAAGCATTTTCTCTCTCACTCATCTGGTTATGGATGTTTCTCTTCGCCTTGCTGCCCTTTTGCCTGGTCATCATGGCAAGTTTCATGGGACATAGTGAAAGCACACTGATAGAAATGCAGCCCAGCCTTGCGAACTATAAACAGCTTAATAACGCGATTTACATTCGCATCTTTGAAAAATCATTCCTGATCGCCGGGATCTCGACGTTGATATGCCTGCTGTTGGGATATCCATTTGCCTATATTATTGCCCGCATGCAAAGCCGCTGGAAAAGTTTTCTTTTGCTCCTGGTCATTATTCCATTCTGGACAAGTTCACTGATTCGCAGTTATGCGCTGATCGCCATTATCAAAGCCAAAGGCATTTTAAGTTCCATCCTGATTTCGTTCGGATTGATTGATCATCCTCTTTCAATCCTGTTTACCAATTATGCCGTCATGATAGGCCTGGTCTATAACCTGCTCCCATTCATGATTCTGCCTATCATGACGAATGTCGAACGTCTCGATGAACGGCTGATTGATGCTGCCCGGGATCTGGGAGCAAACAGGTTCACAACGTTCAGAAAAATCATCATTCCCCTGACCATGCCTGGCATCATCGCCGGTTCCATTCTTGTCTTTTTGCCTGCCATGACTATTTTTTATATTCCGGATATCCTGGGCGGCGCTAAATCCATTCTGCTCGGCAACCTCATCCAGAACCAGTTTCTCATCGCTCAAAACTGGCCCATGGGTTCAGCGTTCAGCACTGTTTTGACCATCGTTCTAGCGACTCTCATCCTTGTCTATTTGTGGGTTTCACGTGGCAGCAAGAAACGGGAGTGGATATGAGAATATTAACAGTCAGGACACAGGGAGATTGCGGATGAAGCTCAAAGCATTGCAAAATTTCTCCTATCTCGGTTTGATCTATTTATTTTTTTATATACCGATCATCATCCTGATTGTTTACTCATTCAACAACACCCAATATTCACTCTTGTGGCACGGCTTCACCTGGCGCTGGTATGCTGAATTATTCTCCGATAGCGACTTGTGGATATCCACATGGCATTCTTTTTTCCTGGGAATAGCCTCAGCAACAGCATCGGCATTCGTTGGATTATTGGCTGCCGTCAGTCTATACCGCTACCGGTTTACCGGACGCAGCTTTTTAAATGGCCTGGTATTCATTCTGATTTTATCACCCGAAATTGTAACCGGCGCTTCGCTGTTGATTCTTTTTACTTTCTTGCATCTGGAGCTTGGATTCATCAGCCTGCTTCTCGCGCATGTCAGCTTTTGCATTCCATTCGTGATTGTCACGATTTACAGCCGGCTGGTCAGTTTTGATAAAAATATTTTTGAAGCAGCAAAAGATTTGGGCGCCAATGATTACGTGATCTTCATACGCATCATTCTTCCCTTACTATGGCCGGCGATTTTTGCGGGCTGGCTCCTGAGTTTTACCCTATCACTTGATGATGTCATCATCAGTTATTTCGTTGCAGGTCCAGAGTTCCAGATACTGCCCCTGCAAATTTATTCCATGGTGCGCTCCGGCATCAAGCCTGAAATCAATGCCTTGTGCAGTGTATTGTTCTGCCTGACGCTGACTCTCATCGTATTGTCCCAATTAGCCTTGAGGAAAAAAGCATGAACTTGTTTGCAAGAACAGGAACCTTGTTCCTGATATTGTCCACCCTCATGCTGTTCCCGGCTGGCGCCGACGCGGCCAGAAAAGTGGTTAACGTTTATGCCTGGACTGGCGAGGTACCTGATTTCGTGGTACGCCTCTTTGAAAAACAGACTGGAATCAAGGTCAACTTTTCCACTTATGAAAATAATGAAATCATGTATGCGAAATTGCGCGCAAATAAAAACGCTGGGTATGACGTGGTCATGCCTTCAAGTTACTTTGTGGACCGCATGTCGAGGCTGGGAATGCTTCAGAAACTCGACAAGACAAAACTGCCAAACTGGAACAATCTGAACCCGAATTTCACTCATCCAGCCTATGACCCAAAGGCAGAATACAGCGTTCCGTTTATCTGGGGGATCACCGGTATCTTTGTCAACAACAGCTATTTCAACCCAGAGAGCATCAGGAAGTGGGCAGATCTCTGGGATGAACGTTTTTACAATAAATTAATGCTTCTCGACGATACGCGTGAAGTATTCTCAATGGCTCTTCTGACACTGGGATATTCCGCCAATGATCGTGATCCGGAACACATCAAGGCCGCCTACCTCAAGTTGAAGGAGTTGATGAATAATGTAAAGGTCTTCTCAACCGATACCGTTGTCTCAATTATTATCGATGAAGACGCCACGGTTGGCATGGCATGGAATGGCGACGCCTTCAAGGCTTCACGCGAAAACAAGCATGTCAATTTTATCTTTCCGGAAGATGGCTTTGTGATCTGGGTAGACAACTTTTCGATCCCCGTCAACGCCCCGCACAAAGAAGAAGCCTACGAATTCATCAATTTCATTATGCGTGCCGATATTGCCAAGGAAATTGCTTTAGCTACCAGCTTTCCTACAGCCAACCTCGCGGCACAGAAACTGTTGCCGCCCGAAATTCGTGACAATCCCGCTGTTTACCCACCCAAAGAAGTCTTGCGTCGCGGACAGTTTCAAACTGATCTGGGTGACGACACACTCGCCCTGTATGAGAAATACTGGGAAGAATTGAAGATGAGTGGATAAATTTCAGGCTTTGCAGCGTTCATTCAGCAGCAAAATGCTGCAGCGTTACCATTTAATTTAATGCTTCAACCTGGCAAGCACAAATTTCTCAAATGACAACAGCGCAGGATTATTATTATTCTCCCTTAAAAGACATATGTGCGTATCATCCAGTACAGGAAGCCTGGATGTACTTAAAACATTTAGCTGCTCAGGAATCATCGTTCGAGGCAGCACAGTAATACCCAGGCCTGCTTTCACTGCAGCCATTGTTCCTGCGTAGCTGGGGCTTGAGAATACCACGCGCCATTTAATATTTGCTCTTTCCAGCGCTTTTAAGGCTCGCGCACGATACACACACGGCTGAGGTGACAGCACTAATGGAATGGCCTTGTTCTTCTCCAGAATTAAACTTGAGTGACAGACCCATTCGAGCTCTTCAGAATAAACATCGACACTGTTTGAAATGTCTCCGGGCCTGTTCATTTTTAACAACACCATATCAAACTCTTTCTTCCTGAATCGCTCATACAAGTTGAGTGTTAAATCACATTCGACATTTACAAACACGCGAGGATGAATTCTGGAAAAATCCACCAACACATCAGAGAGATAGACGCTGGCAAAATCCTCTGGCATGCCAAAACGGAATTCACCTTGAAGCTCAGGTTCCTTGAACCGGTCAATTGCTTCCCTGTGCAGCGTGAAAATTTGACGAGCGTAGCCGAGAAACAATTCACCCTCAGGTGTGAGACAGAAATTTTTCCCTCGTGAAAATAGCTGCTTGCCCAGCATAGACTCCAGCTTAGCCATTTGCTGGCTAATGGCAGATTGAGTTCGACCTACGCGGACTGCTGCTTTTGTTATGTTGCCTGTTTCAACAACCGCTAAAAAACATTGCAAGGCAATCGTATCAATATTATTCATAAGATTTTTTAATTCTTTTGATAAGAAATATTAATTTTACTGATTATATGATTTTACGTATTCTGAATGCAAGAAGTAATTCCCCCTGCGAGAAAAAACGAATGCAAAGGATTTATTATGCCAGGTTATTCATTTTATTATCTTTTTCATCTTGATGCATTGGCAGGCACAATGATTTTTCTGGTTGCCTTCATTGGAATTGTTGTCACCATCTTTGCCTCAAGATACATGCAAGGCGACAGGCAATATGGCAGGTTTTTGTGGCTGCTCGCCCTTTTGATCATCTCAGTGACAACGATGGTTACCGCTGATAATTTGTTTATCCTGCTATTTGCATGGTTATTCAGTAACAGCCTGCTCATTACACTGATGATCCATAAACATCAATGGCGTGCCGCATTGAATGCTGGCTTGCTGACAGCAAAAACATTTGCGATTGGTTTCGCCAGTCTCGCTTGCGCATTTACTATCCTTTACCTGGAAACGGGAACAACCTCGATTCGGGAAATCCTCGAGCATTTCAATCCAGGTGATTCGTATTATTCCATGGCAATGATATTGATGCTGATTGCGGCCATGACACAATCAGCAATCTGGCCGTTTCATCGCTGGCTAATAAGCTCTCTCAATTCACCGACACCCGTTTCAGCCATCATGCACGCAGGACTTGTCAATGGCGGAGGTTTCCTGCTCGCTCGTTTTGCCCCAATGTATCTATCAAACGCTGGCATTCTGAATGTTATATTTGTATTGGGGATGATAACGGCATTTCTCGGAACGCTATGGAAACTGATACAGCATGATGTGAAGCGCATGCTTGCCTGTTCCACGATGGGACAAATGGGATTCATGCTGGCACAATGCGGTCTCGGGTTATTCCCTGCGGCAATCGCCCATTTATGCTGGCATGGCATGTTCAAAGCCAACTTGTTCCTGTCTTCAAACAGCGCAGCACAGGAAAATCGATTTTACTTTGATCATGCAATCAGCCTGGATAAGTTTATTGCGGCAATCATGTGTGGATTGGCAGGTAGTTATTTTTTTTCAATTGCCATACATTCCGGATGGCAAGCGAAAGACACCACTCTCATCCTGATAGGCCTGTGCTTTATTACAGCCAGTCAATTTTCACTTTCGATCATCATTTCTTCGACATGGAAAAAACTGCCAATCATCATCATATTGACTTCATTGCTGGCATATCTTTATGGATGCAGTGTCTACCTCATGGAAACAGTCTTTCAAACAATGCATTTATTTCATCCTCAACCACTTAATCCTGTGCATCTATCAAGCCTGCTCATATTTGTGATGATGTGGGTAGCGACACTATTCAACGGCAAATTGTTAAACGGAAAAAAAACATCCCGCTTATTGCCGATTTTATACATGAAGTCGCTTAATGCGAGCCAACCGCATCCGTCGACTATTACTACTCATCGCAATCATTATCGATATGAGTGAGGTCTCCATGCAATCAGACATTGAGGTTAATGAATTGGCATCGTTTGATATCAATGGTCGCGATGATACAGCTTCAGCACGAATACAAAGACATGTTTCAGAGGCATTCGAAAAAATCGCACCATTCTGGCCGCTGAAAAACCTGATTGCAGTTAACCCATTAAAAGGGTTTGAGAATATTCCATTCGAACAGGCAATCAATGAGGGAATATATTATTTTCAACAGAATGAAATTCCTGTTCCGCTACAGGATATAAACAGAGAAACCATTAAATGGTGCCAGGCATTCTTTGATGAAGGTCAAGCAACCATCAAAATGCCCTTTCGCGATCAGGGCTTGTATCAATGCTTTAAGCGCCTGGCAACACATGATAGCAACCTGAATCAGCTCGATGCCAATAAACTCAACTTTCTGAGCAACTTACCCGCAACGCCGGAACAAGCTATTTTGCTCTCATTAAACAAGCTTGAAATACGAACCGAGGAATATGGAAAATTTCTATTATTACTCTTAACCACATTGCCCGGATGGGCAAGCCACGTCTCGTACAAGACCGAATGGTCTCATGCAAAAGACCAGCAGCACCCAGTAACACAGGCAGAGTATCTGGCGTTGCGCTCCATTCTTGCATATCTGCTCTGGCCAAATGGAATTGACATATACCATTGGTATTATAATTCCAAAGCCGGTTCCGGCAAAATAAACATGAGCGCTGCTCTGCTAAAAATAACTGAAAATGAGAACAGATACCAGGCCTTGCTGCTAAAATCCATCGCGAACAACAAACACCAACCCATAAAAACCGATGAAATACCAAATGCGCAGCTGGTATTTTGTATTGACGTGCGTTCAGAGCCATTCCGGCGAGCAATAGAGTCGCAAGGAAATTATGAAACATTCAGCTTTGCCGGATTTTTCGGGATACCCGCACTCATAAACAATGAATTATGTGAAAGTACCTATGCATCCTGCCCGGTTTTGTTGCCGCCAAAACACCAGGTTCATGAAAATATATACTATAAGGGCAAGTTAAAAAGGAAATTGCTGCGCAAGAGACAGCACATCAAAATCCTGGAAAACTCATATCAAATGCTGAAGTACATGTTCACCACTCCATTTAACCTGGTTGAAATCCTGGGAGCATGGAGTGCATTATGGATGTTAACGCGCACAATTGCTCCAATGACAGCGACACGATTCAAGAGGGAGTTCCTGGATTTTCCTCATGATCATATCCCTGTCAGTCCGGTGTTAAACAGTCTCAATGAGCTCAATGGAATCGATTTTACAGAACAGTGCTCATATGCCTTGAATTTTTTGCGCATGATTGGTTTAACTAAAAAGTTTGCGCCGCTGATAATACTCTGCGCTCATGGAGCAAATACTGAAAACAACGCTTACCATTCAGCACTGGATTGTGGAGCGTGCGGGGGTCGAAGTGGCGCCCCCAATGCACGCATTCTTGCCGCAATCCTGAATAGCGATAGAGTCCGCATATATCTTGCCGAGAAAAATATTCGCATCCCTGAACAAACCGTTTTCATTCCTGCACTGCACAATACCACAACAGATGAAATCAAATTTTATAATATAGAACATTTGACTGATTCTAAATCATTTGAGAAATTACGATCCGATTTATTATTGGCAAGCGAAATAAATATCCGTGCACGATCTGAAAAGCTGCTCTCAGATAACACCAGAAGCATTGTCAGATCCATGAAAAGACGCAGCTCAGACTGGGCACAAACCCGTCCTGAGTGGGGACTAGCAAGAAATGCGTCCTTCATTGTTGGACCGCGCACATTAACGAGGGACATTGATCTGGATGGCAGAGCGTTTTTACATTCCTATGACTGGGAAGAGGATAAAGACGGCGCCCTGCTCACCACTATCCTCACAGCACCGATGATTGTTGCACAATGGATTAACTGTCAATACCTGTTCTCGACTCTTGATAATGTTTCCTATGGCAGCGGAAGCAAAATTACCCATAATATCACCGGAAAAATCGGCATCATTCAAGGCAATGCCAGTGATTTGATGCATGGACTATCACTTCAGTCGGTGTACAAAAGTGATCATGAGCAATACCATGAACCGATACGACTAATGACTGTGGTTTATGCACCGCGCTCCCGCATTGAAACCATCATCTCAAAAGAAGTAATCCTGCAAAAGCTATTCAAAAATGCCTGGGTTTACCTCAAGTGCATTGATCCAGTTGAAGCTGTCATCTACTCATTAACCACAGATTTAAAATGGCAAACATGCAACGCCACTCAGGAAAATTGAAATTTTATGTATAACGGTATCAACATCATATTGGCAAGCAAACATAAAAAGGAACAAGCCATTCAGCAGCCGTTTGAGGAGGCTTTTAATGCGAAAATTTTTGTCCCGCATGATTATGACACAGATAAATTTGGGACGTTTACTGGTGAGATACCAAGAGAAGGCACAGCATATGAAACCGTTATCGCCAAGGCAAAACAGGCGTGCATCTCTTATCATTTTGACTATGCAATTGCCAATGAAGGCAGTTTCGGCCCGCATCCTGCCATTTATTTTGCGGCTTCAGACATAGAGTTAATGTCATTCATTGACATCCAAAATGACATAGTTGTCGTTGAATCTGAAATTACAACTGAAACAAATTATGGCCATCTGGATATAAAAATCTCCGATAATTATGACGAGTTTCTCGAAAAAATTAAATTCGGCAGTCATGGGCTGATCCTGAGAGCACTCGGTGAAAACAGGATATTAGCAAAAGGCGTCAATGAGGTTGATAATTTGCGGCACTTGTTAAAATCAAATTTCAGGCAATATCAGACAATCCGTCTGGAAACGGATATGCGAGCGATGATGAATCCAACACGCATGAAGGTAATCAATAAACTGGCGGTCAAACTGGTCAGCAGACTCAAACAGGTCTGTAAACAATGCAACACGCCAGGCTTTGGAAAAGTATCCGTAAGCGGAAGACTATTATGCGAGGATTGCGGCTCGGAAACGGAACTTTACCAGCACAGAGTACTCGAATGTATCAAATGTAATTACCAGGAGTACCTGCCAAGAGCAGACGGTTTGACAAAATCTGACTCTAAATATTGTCCCTATTGTAACCCTTAAAACAGAGGCATGATTATGAATATACACAAGCCATTGATTGGTATCGTGATGGGCTCTCGGAATGACTGGGAGACACTTATCCATGCGGGAAACGCGCTGGATAAATTAAAAATCAGCTATGAAGTTGAAGTGGTTTCTGCCCATAGGACGCCCAACAAGCTTTTCTCCTATGCAGAAGGAGCCAAACCAAGAGGGATCGAGGTTATCATTGCAGGCGCAGGGGGCGCAGCTCATCTTCCGGGAATGCTCGCAGCGAAGACAACATTACCCATACTTGGCGTGCCGGTCCAGTCAAAAACACTGAACGGCATGGATTCCCTGCTATCGATTGTTCAAATGCCGGCAGGCATCCCTGTTGGCACATTGGCCATCGGCCAGGCCGGCGCGACAAATGCAGCCTTGTTAGCTGCCGCGATCCTGGCAAACAAATACCCGAACATAAATGAAGCATTATTGATGTTTCGCAATGAGCAAACCCAGCATGTATTGTCAAATCCGGATCCCAGAGAGGCCTTATCATGAAAATTGGAATATTGGGCGCGGGACAACTAGCGAGAATGCTAGCAATTTCGGCACATCAGTTAGGCATCGACACTGTTTGTGTCGATCCCAATTATGAATGTTCCGCACGAGATGTCACCAAAGTACATCATGCTGATTTTTTTGATCTCCATGAAATCGAAAAATGTTTCTCTGGCGTTGATTGCGTCACTTATGAGACCGAAAATTTGCCTATCGAGGCAATACATTCCGTAAGTAAAAAATTCAAGTTACACCCTGATATCGATATACTTTCCATTTTTCAGGATAGACTATCTGAAAAAAATTTTTTGAATTCATTAAACATACCAACCGTTGACTATCTAGATGTTAACAGCTGGCATGATATCGAATATGCGATAAACAAATTCAGCTTCCCCTTTTTGATTAAAACCAGGCGTAATGGTTACGATGGAAAAGGGCAGGCAATGATACATAACACAGAAGAAGCCAGGGCAGCATGGCAGCAGCTGTCCGGAAAACCCTTGATAATTGAAAAATTTGTTAACTTCGATTTCGAAATATCGATTATTTCCGCCAGAAATGACAAGGGAGAGACTTCATTTTATCCTTTGGTTTTAAATCAACACAAAAATGGTATTTTATTTCTGTCCCAGGCACCCTACTTTAACGAAAAACTGGAGACATTAGCAAAAGAGTACGCCTCGGTTATTTTAAGGAAACTCAATTATGTCGGCGTGATGACAATTGAATTTTTTTGTCATCACGAAAGTTTGCTTGCAAACGAAATTGCCCCTCGCGTTCATAATTCAGGTCACTGGACAATTGAAGGTGCAGAGACCAGTCAATTTGAAAATCACTTGCGCGCCATCATTGGATGGCCTCTTGGCTCGACGAAAGCGAAATGCCTGTCTGCGATGTTTAACTTGATTGGGAAAAAACAAATCGTCAGCGATTTATTAAACATACCTGGCGCTCATTACCACTGGTATAACAAGAAACCCCTGGATGGCAGAAAGTTAGGGCATCTTACACTATGCACATCCAATAGAAATGAAATGGAAATGAATATCGAAAAAGCAATAAAGCTGATCAGGTATTAGATTATTGAACGATTGATAAATATTTTGATTGACGTGAAATATCATAATTAACCCATTTTTTTCAATGAATTAGCAAATAAACAAGCAGGAATAAGAGCTCACAATGGAGTCAAGACAAGATAATCAGCTGTCTTCTGCTAAAATTATAGTTAAGTAACTTAATTTAAACATTATGAAATCAGAGGTCATGTCATTATGAAACTGAAAAATCCAGTAAATTCTGCCCTGATAGATCAAATTAGTGAAAAATTAAAAAATCATCCAGCCAAGGAAGATTGTTTAGCCTTTTTGAATGGGACGGGTGATTTAACCCCTGCTGTTGCTCTTGCTTTAAACCGAGCTTTTGAAATTGGCAAGCAAGATGGTGATAATGATACTATTCAGAAAAATTTGGTACAACAATTGTTATCTTCAGTAGAAGATAACAATAAAAATCAGCTTATTACAATGTTTGTGATAGCAGAAATCTCCTTTGCACAAACTAACCAAGCATTTAGAGGGCGATGTATTGCAAAAGGTCTTCTACAAAAGACTTTAGAACAAGAAAAATCTGCTGATATTAACGCTGATACAATAGCAAAGAAAATACACAGTGCAATACATCATGCTCCTCATTTTTTAGAAAATTTACCTCCTGCTTACAAAGCAAGCTTTAATGAAAATGTTCAATCGCTAATAAAGAATTTTACATTACTCATGAGTACAATATTTCAATTGAAGCCTGACAATACCAATGAATTAATTACCAAACTGCAAGATAAATATGAAAAAATGCGATCATCGCTAGAACCTCAAATAAGCAACAACTTGACTGAACAAGCGCAGCATCATAGAGAAGTAGCAAAAAAAACAATATCCGCATCCCCAGAAAAATTAGCTGAACAAGTTAAAAATGTATTAGAAGGGAAAGCTGAGCCCACTTTAGACGAATCACCTCGCCTATTTAAACAGACAAAAGATTATTTTACCGAAACAAAATCAAAGGTAATAACGCGAAATAATGCAAAGGAACAATGTCTTCAAGATTTACGAACCTTTATAAATTCAGCAAATTTTAAAGAAAAAGAAACGACTATTCAATTAACAACTCTTATATCTCATTTATATGCTGCTTGCCTTAACAGCAAAAGCAAAGAATTAAAATCAAGGATTGAAAAACAGTTGAGTGATTATGTCATGCCCGGAGAGGTTATTTCACATTTAAAAAAGTTAGGCGACCATAAAACAACCAGCCAAGATATAGATACAAATCTTGGCAGAGATAAAGACTGGTACACAAGTCGCTATTCAAAAAAATAGATTTTGAGAATAATATTCAAAAGGATTTTTACATTAAGAAGATGTGTTTGGCGGTTCATTTCTAATACATCCGCACCCAGTACGCAAAGCGCGTCAATGGACTTCGTTTATCAATCGGCTGGGTTAAAAAAATCCTGATTTCATCGGTACTAGCATGATAATAGCATCTCCACCAGGCGCTTGATTAGCACAGGATCAAGCTGGGATGGAAAAGCGCATTGAAACCCGTTCAGCAACGACAGTCGGATTTCGCCTTTGGCAGCCGCATTATCCTTCTTTAACCACACTCACCGGCTTGAATGAAATTCCTGACCCTGAAGTGTGTTGGTCTTCTTTTTAATCAGCCTACACTGGTACAAAAGCTACCTAGACCAACCCATGCTGTTTGCAAAATTCCTTTTGTGTCAATCCGCTTCTTTCCTGTTCAGAAACGCGTATATTGTTTAGCTATCCGGCATTGACCTTCATCATGATGTAGGGATTATAAATCTCTGTTTTAAAATCAAATTTCTGATAAAGACCATGTGCATCCTCGGTCATCAAAAACCACCGGAAGATGCCGCGTAACTGGGTATGAGCAAAAATATATTTTAATAATGCCTGGCCAACGCCTTTGCCGCGATGCGGCTCATCAATAAACACATCCCAAAGTGATGCAAATTCTGACTGATCGCTGATCACCCGCGAAAATCCAACCTGTTTTTCATGGTAATACACTGAAAAACATAATGAATTTTCGATCACCAAGGGGAAGCGCTCGGGTGGCAGCCCGGTAGAGTAGCGTGATGGCACACATAACAGATTATATAAGTATTCGAGGTCGATGCGTTTTTTGTCCGCTGTCAATACATATTCACCAAAACTGCCGTCAGGATAAGAAGGTCTGTAAGTCATCTCGTATACTCTTAAAAGTCTTAAGACACTCTTCTGGCGGATCCGGCTATGGATCCCCTCCATGGAGCATCTGATTTATTGGTAATAGAATTTGGCATCGCTATTTTGTCAGTATAGAATAGCCCAGCGATTCTTGAGAATCACTATTTGAGGAGCGATATTTCATGAAAAAATTGTTTACAGCATTAGTTGTTTTACTGTGCAGCGCAAGCCTGGTTGGCTGCCAAAACATGTCCAAACAGGATGTGGGCGTTCTCACTGGCGGTGTTGCCGGCGGTCTGTTAGGCAGCACGATTGGGCAAGGCAGCGGCAAGATTCTCGCCGTGGCTGCTGGCACGATTGCAGGCGCAATCATTGGCGGCGCGATTGGTAAAAATATGGATGATACCGACAAGCTCAAGATGAACAGGGCGCTGGATAATAACCCGGTCGGACAACCAGCATACTGGCGCAATGCAAACACTGGCACTGCCTATGAAGTTGTTCCAACCAGAAACGTGACCTATCAGGGAAATGAATATTGCCGTGAATACCGCACAGTTGCAAATATCGGCGGTAAAAAGCAGCAAGTATACGGCACTGCCTGCCGTCAGCCAGATGGATCATGGCAAGCTGTCAGCTAATTCTAGATGTGATTATATCTCCAGGGTTCCGGTACCAGATCGGAGCCCTGTGGATTTCCAGGAAATCAAGTCCTTCACTACTGCCCCCATTTCAGCTAGATTTGAACCTCCATCATTTTAATAATCATACAAAATTATTTATCTGTTAACACAAGGATGTCTGATGTCAAAAAACAAACTGACTTTCTGCTGTCAAACTTGCGGCACGCTTTTTCCCAAATGGACTGGCCAGTGTACCGGATGCGGTGAGTGGAATACGATTGCTGAAGAACTTTCCACCCCCGCTCCATCATCGCGATTCAACGGCTATTCGGGAACCCAGGCAGCGATGACACGCATGACTGATGTCAAACTGCAGGAAGAGATACGCCTGTCATCCGGCTCCCAGGAACTGGATCGTGTACTGGGCGGCGGCATTATTATGGGCTCAGCCATATTAATCGGCGGCGATCCCGGCATAGGCAAGTCCACCCTGCTCCTCCAGGCCATTGCTCATTTAAGCCAGCAGATGAAAGTATTATACGTCACCGGAGAAGAATCGCCGCAGCAAGTCACGCTGCGCGCAAGACGGCTGGGATTACCGGAAAATCATTTATGGCTGCTAGCTGACACACATATTGAAAACATCCTTGCTCACGCGCAAAAAGAAACACCGCGTGTACTGGTAATTGATTCAATCCAGACCATGCATACCACGTTGCTCTCCTCTGCTCCCGGATCAGTGGGACAGGTTCGTGAAAGCGCAATGCAGCTGGTCAGCTATGCCAAACAAACCGGAACCGCTTTATTCCTCGTCGGCCATGTTACCAAAGAAGGCAATCTTGCGGGTCCACGCGTACTGGAGCACATGGTTGACACGGTACTGTATTTCGAAGGCGAACAGGATAACCGCTACCGCATGATTCGCGCCGTGAAAAACCGTTTTGGCGCGGTAAATGAATTAGGAATCTTCGCCATGACCGAAAAAGGCTTGCGCGAAGTCAGTCATCCTTCAGCGATTTTTCTTTCGCGTTCATCTCAACCCGCATCGGGAAGCATTATTACTGCCACCAAGGAAGGCTCCCGACCCATGCTCGTTGAAGTCCAGGCACTGGTGGATCAGAGCCATATTGCAAACCCGCGGCGTCTCTCTGTTGGACTGGATACACAACGATTATCCATGCTGCTTGCTGTGCTGCATCGCCACACCGGCATCTCCACCCATAGCATGGATGTATTCTTGAATGTCGTCGGCGGATTGCAGATTTCCGAGCCCGCTGCCGATTTGCCTACCGTGTTTGCCATCCTGTCCAGCCTTCGCAACCGGGCATTACCGCATGACTTGATCATTTTTGGCGAGCTCGGATTGTCCGGTGAAATACGCCCGGTTCCGGGCGGGCAAGAAAGATTGAAAGAAGCAGCCAAACATGGATTCAAGACAGCCATCGTCCCGCACGCAAACACCGTCAAGAAAACACTGGACGGCATGAAGATATTGCCCGTGCAAACCCTGAAGGAAGCAGTTGACCACTTTGATATGATGTAACCTCTCCAACCATGATCTTGTGCAGCCCTGACATCCGGGCTGGCAGCGCAGCGACACAGACTGAGAACCGATATTTAAGATATAATATATTCATGATCAGCCGACACCAATAAGCGTTGTTTGATTGATGTTTATTGAAATCAATGCGTTGGCAGACAGGATGCACCCATGAAAATGCTTCCATTCAGATCATCGGGCAGAGTCTCCATCGGCGTGGAATTGGAACTGCAAATAATTAATCCCCACACTTTTGGACTTATGTCACGCGCAAAAGACCTGATCAGAACCATCAAAGAAAGCCCTGCGCAAAAAAGAATAAAACCGGAAATCACTCAAAGCATGATTGAGATTAATTCCTCGATTCATGATTCACCCATTCAGTTAATGGAAGAATTGCACAAGATCCAGTTCTTTCTACTGCAACAGGCAGAGAGGCTGAATATCGCTTTTTGTGGCGGCGGAACCCACCCGTTTCACAAATGGACCATGCAAAAAATATTTCCCACCATCCGTTATAAAAAACTATCCCGGCAGTATCGATATTTATCCAAGCGTTCCACTGTATTTGGACAGCATATTCATGTCGGATGCAAACAGGCTGATGATGCGATTTATCTTACGCATGCGCTGGCAAGATATGTACCGCAGTTTATCGCCATTTGCGCATCATCTCCATTTTATCTCGGCATCGATACCGGATACCAATCATCTAGAGCTAGTGTCTTCAACGCATTTCCCTTGAGCGGTGTTGTCCCTTATCTTTGCAGCTGGGCAGAATTTTCTGATTATTTTTACAAGATGAAAAACGCCGGCATTGTTGAAACCATGAAAGATTTTTACTGGGACATCAGGCCCAAGCCAGAATTTGGCACGGTGGAAATCAGAGTTTGTGACACACCGTTAACAATCAAACAGGCTGTGATCATGACAGCCTATCTTCAGTCACTCTCTCTCTATTTATTGCAGGAACGCCCAATCAATGTTTCCCGTGATTTATATTATGTATACAGTTACAACCGCTTTCAGGCCAGCCGTTATGGATTCGAGGCAAAGTTTATCGACCTCGCCAACTCGCAAATAATTCTGTTGGCTGATGATATTTTGGATACCATAAAAAAATTTGAACGCTATGCAAACCAGTTAAACAACATGGGCCTGATTGCACAAGTGGCCGGCCAGGTGATCAACAAGAAAAATGACGCCGCAAGACTAAGACAGATTTTAAAAAACGTTGGCTCATTTCCCAAGGTTGTAGAGGAACAATGCATGTTATGGAAAAAGGAAACAGAAAGGATCCAATCACTGTAACCCTGTGTAACTGACGGAGAACATGGCAATGCTTGCGGACTCGGTCAAAAGCGCGTTATCTGACACCACGCTCAGTCAATATCTTGGACCCAGCGAGCTTGAAATACTGTTATCACATGTATTAATTGTTTCATTTTCCCAGGGTGACGTGATCCTTCAACAAGGGCAGCACAGCACCGGAATATATGTCATTATCGAAGGCGGCGCCATCGTATCGGCAAAAACCCTCGAATTCGACACATCCGATATCGCGACACTTTCCAGAGGTGATTTCATCGGCGAGATCAGCCTGCTTCTTGGAGAACCTTCCACTGCATCCGTCATTGCCAATAATGCGACGCGATGCCTCTATATTTCCAATGTCTATCTGGAATTTCTTTCCGCATTTTTTCCAGACATCAAATACAAAACATTACTAGCTATCGCCAATGAAATTTGTAAACGAATAAATAGAACGCACGAGAAAATTGTCGACATACTGGAAAAATGCGAGATGATCACACAACCAATCCTGGGAAGGGTGTTTACCTCATTTAAAAAACCTGTCATCACCACATTTGAGGAAGAAAACATCGATAAGGAAATATTAAAATCATTATATCCGTTTTTATTATTCGACAAGAATGAATATGATGAGCTATTGAAGCATGCTCAATTATTAAAAGCAGACAAACACTGCGCGCTTGTCCGGGAAGGAGAGAAAAATCCGGTCTGTTACATTGTTATTCATGGAGGCGTCCAATCCAGCATTATTCACAACAATAAAGTCGCCAAACTTTCTGTTATCGGTCCAAACACGCTGTTTTGCAGCACGGCAAACATTGACCAGACGCTCCAGTCTAAAATCAACTTCAGTACCTGTGAAAATGTGATCTTGATGAAGCTTGCCGATGCCGAGCTGAACGTATTACAAAAAGACCACATGAAAATATGGGCAAGGTTATTTGATCTGTGCTGCAAGTCACTCATCGCATTGGAACGATCCGTACAGAAATTGAATATACGTCTGAATATTGAGTTATATAACAGGTGAACCATGTGCAGAATACTTGCTTATCTAGGCAAACCAATTGTGGTCGAGGAATTGTTATATAAACCGGATAATTCATTTATCAAGCAAAGTTATCATCCAAAATACATGTCGCATATGTTAAATCTGGCCGGCTTTGGAATGGTGGCATGGGATCCGGCATCGCATAACCCCGCCGCACCATTTATTTATAAAACGCCAAACCTGCCTTTCTACGATGAAAACTTGCGCAGCCTGGCAAGAAAGATCAATCCGCAATGCCTGTTGGCCCATCTTAGAGGAGTTTCCTACAGCGAAAAACAGGTTATTTCCCTTCATAATGTTCATCCTTTCATTTTTGAAAATACGAATATTGCACTGGCTCACAATGGTGCGCTGATGAATTTTGACAAGATGAAATATCTTCTGACCGAATTCATCAAACCTCAATACCTGAAAGAAATTCGCGGCACGACAGACAGTGAATGGATTTATGCCATTTTCCTGTCCAACCTGCCGGAGCAGACTGGAAATCATCAGAGCGACGATATTGGCAAGGCCATTATTGAAACACTCAAAATTCTCCAGCATGTGCGCCATAAATGCCAGATTGTGATCAATTCGCCAGTTAACCTTTTCATTTCCGATGGCAGGTTTATTGCAGCGACCCGATTTGCCTTTGATTATGGATGGCAGCCGCTTGATTCAGCGGTATCCACGCATTTCACGTATCATTCACTCTGGTACACCTATGGTGAAAGTTACGGATATTATGATAACGAATACAAAATGAAAGGCAGCAAAACCAGGTCAAGCTTTATCATATCATCTGAACCTTTGACCAGTGATGCCGCCACCTGGATTTCTGTGCCCGAATACACGCTGGTGATTGCGAATCTCGAAGACAATCAAGTCAGAATCACTTCTCACGATATTAATATCTGACTATCATCACGGCTTTTGCACGAGTTGATTCAGCAGGTTAGCCAAGCGATACCCGGCAAGTGCAGCTTGCTGCTCGGCTATCCGCTTTCCATTTTCCAGGTAACCTTGTGAAACAGGCTGGTTTTCAGGTGTGTTATATGCGTATTGTTTGGCGTTCGCCATTCCTTCCTTGATCCAGCTGTCTGGCTTAAGGTCACTGGCTTTATTTCCAAACGAGTTTTGCGGATAGCGTTCCATGATGTATTTTGCGATTGCGGCAATATTATCGTTGGAGGTATCACCGTCGAAAACACCCAAGCCACCATCCCATAATTTATGTAAATTCAGCCGTTCATTATTAACACGGACAAAATATGAATTCCCGCCTTTGTCTCCATCCGGCATGGCTGCAGAAATGTATGACACGGTATGCAATGGCTGATGCAAGTCAGCCACAATATGTGTCAAAAATGCCAGAAATCGTGCCCGTTCATACGCATTGGCATGATCGTTTTTTACAACAGGTTCAATATTGTTAATCGCCCAGACGGCGTTATCGGTATCAACTAGATTTTTTAACGGTGTACCATCCGTGCTGAATGCGACATCAATGTAATGCCAGTGGGTATAGGTTTCTATCTTTTGTCCGCGAATCGAATCTGGCCAGTAAGCGATATTCAAAAATGTTCCCATGTCGGCATATTGCTGATGCATATAGTCGACAAGATTATCGACTTTTTCACGGGTGGCAGGCTTGAGGTTCTGATAGGCAATACTGGCAACCACCATGTGACCGAATGCATTCCATGCAAAAACAAGCGGAGAGAGGGAGAACAACATGAAAAAGGCAAGCAACCTGAGAAGATGTTTCATTTGAATATCTTTCCTGACTGGAAGTTGCACGGCACTCTACCTTGTCGAGGAGCAATAATCAAGATTATAACTGCTTTTGTCCCGCCATGCTTGCGTAAAGTTAAAGTTACGCGTGCACTTCAATTTTTGGTCTTGGGGTCATGCGGGTTAAAATTTCATACGCGGATGTATTGCTGGTGCGGGCAACTCTTTCAACCGGGAGTTTTTCTCCCCATAAAATAACCGGATCACCGATTTTGGCATTTGGCTGATTGCGTAAATCGACAGTCAGCATGTCCATGGAAACGCGCCCAACCAGTTGACATTCTACATTGTTTACCAGAACGGGTGTCCCGCTCCTTGCGAATTGCGGGTAACCGTCACCATAGCCGACGCCAACGACACCAATCAACATGTCTTCAGGGGCAGTCCATGTTCCGCCATAGCCAATTTTTCCACCCTTTTTAACATTGCTGATTGCAATGAGCCGGGACCACAGGGTCATAACTGGGCGCAAATCATGATCAAGCCCTGCACGGTCAGAGAAAGGCGATGCACCATAGAGCATCAGACCGGGACGCACCCAGTCGCCATGCGAGTCAGGCCAGGCAATGATGGCAGCGGAATTGGCGAGACTGCGCGGGCCTGGGTAATCAGCCGTCACCTGATTAAAAATCCTGATTTGCTGCCGCGTGGCCTCGCTCTCAATACTGTCGGCTTCTGCAAAATGCGTCATCAGGCCTAATGGTTTGGCTACCGACTGTGCAGCCGCAAGACGCTGATAGACTTCAGGAAGCGCAGCCGGATCTATGCCGAGTCTATGCATGCCGGTATTGATTTTCAGCCAGACATTAAATGGGTTATCAACCTTTGCCTTTTCGAGCATTTCGACGTGCGGAACGTGATGGACGACCAGAGTAAAATGATGTTTGGCTGCTTCTTCTATTTCTTCGGGATAGAACAACCCTTCCATCAGGACAATGGGCTGGGTAATGCCGGCGTCCCGCAATATCAATCCCTCTTCAAGAGATGCCACACCCAGTGCATCCGCCATAGGCAGCGCATGTGCAACGCGGGCAATACCATGCCCGTAAGCATTCGCTTTGACCATGGCAATCACTGACCGTCCCGGCGCCAGTTCACGCACACGCTGCAGATTATACCGCAGCGCAGCGAGATCGATTTTCATGTAAGTTGGACGGCTCATATCGTGCTGGACCCCATGTATCCGGTTTTAAAATTAATAATTGGACTGGCGGATAAAATTTTCAAAACAGGTATATTGACCCATGAAGGTAAGCCTGACCTTGCCAATCGGACCATTACGCTGTTTGGCAATGATAATTTCTGCTGTACCCTTATCCGGGCTATTTTCATTATAGACTTCGTCTCGATAAATGAAGACGATCAAATCGGCGTCTTGTTCAATGGCTCCTGATTCTCTCAAATCCGACATCACCGGTCTCTTATCCGCGCGCTGCTCCAAACCCCGGTTCAACTGTGATAATGCCACCACCGGAACCTTTAGTTCCTTCGCAAGGCCTTTTAGCGAACGCGAAATTTCCGAGATTTCTGCCGTACGGTTTTCGCTGGCGCCAGGTACTTGCATCAATTGCAAATAGTCGACAACAATCATCCCCAGCTGACCGTGTTCTTTTGCAAGCCGCCTTGCTCTTGCACGCATTTCCGCCGGACTCAGACCAGGTGTATCGTCGATATACAAAGGTGCATCTGACAGCATGCTGACTGTCGAACTGATACGCGGCCAGTCTTCATCGGCAAGCTTGCCTGTGCGGATACGCAACTGGTCGATTCGGCACAAGGAAGAAAGCATACGCATGACAATCGCTTCGCCAGGCATTTCCATACTGAAAATCAATACCGGCAGACGACTTTTAATGGCTACATGCTCAGCGATATTCATTGCAAAAGTGGTTTTGCCCATGGAGGGACGACCCGCAATGATAACAAGATCAGAACCCTGCAGCCCTGAAGTCATTTCATCAAAATCATGATATCCCGTTGGCACACCGGTAATTGCCGAGCCCGAATGGAACAGTGTGTCGATTCTGTCCATGGTTTTGGCAAGATAATCCTTGATATTCATCGGACCGCTGCCGCGCGTCCCCTGTTCCGAAATGGAAAAAACCCGTTGTTCCGCTGCATCCAGTAATTCGACAATGCTGCGCCCTTGCGGGTTGAATGCATTGTCAGCGATATCGCTTGCGGCAGAAATCATTTGCCGCAACACTGAACGTTCACGGACAATATCGGCATAGGCGGTAATATTCGCCGCACTGGGTGTGTTATTGGCGAGCTCGAACAAGTAAACCTCACCGCCCACCTGTTCCAGTTCATGGATTTCACGCAATGCCTCAGAAACCGTCAGGACATCAATCGGCTTGCTTTGCTCTGTCAGGCGTGACATGACCCGGAAAATCAGTTTGTGCTCATTACGGTAAAAATCTGCATCGCTTAACCGGTCAATCACCTGATCCCAGGCACGATTATCCAGCATTAAGCCGCCAAGCACCGACTGTTCCGCTTCAGCAGAATGCGGAGGAACCTTGACCGAGCCATGGCTAACAGCTCTGGCGGGAATAGATCGTCTGGTAAGCAGTGATTCAGTCATGGCAGCTTGCTGTCCTAAACTTATTCATTTTCATGTGCATGGCATCAATGTAGAGACATCATCCGCTGATATTAATACACGCTGGCGATATCATCAGCCTAGAATAAAATCATCAATAAGATACTGCGAATTTTCGCATTAATAGGTTCGGTTGACAATTACCTTTCTGGCCAGCAATTACTCAAATGGAAACGTAAAAAACCCCGACCGCATGCGGACGAGGTTTTCATTGTTTTACGCAGTACAACGTTTAGCAAATCAATCCAGATCAAGCTTCCGGCGTGATGCTGACTTTGACTATGGCGGTCACATCACTTTCGAGTTCAATGATCACTTCGTATTCGCCAACCAAACGCAGTGTGCCTTCTGGCAATCTGACTTCACGCTTCTCGACTGGAACACCTGCTTTGTTGATTGCATCAGCAATATCACGTGTACCGATAGAACCAAACAATTTGCCTTCATCACCAGCCTTGGCAGAAATAACAATCATAGACAATGCATTCAGACTAGCCTGTCTTGCTGTTGCCTGTTTCAGTCTTTCAGCAGCCAATTTTTCCAACTCGGCACGACGCTGTTCAAACTTGGCAAGATTGTCTTTAGTCGCATAAACTGCCTTGCCTTGCGGAATCAGAAAATTCCGGGCATAGCCTGGCTTAACATTAACCTTTTCACCCAACGCACCCAAGTTGCGCATTTTTTCAAGTAAGATAACTTCCACCGTTCTTACCCCCTCTCTAATAAAATAACTTGATTAAAAAAACTTAAACTTTTCGAATTCGCCTGCGAATATCCATCCAGATATCCAGTAATGCCAAAAACGCAACCAGCAACAAGCTTGTTGGCAAGGCAATTACCAACGTTATGTACATCAATGACAGCCAGAACCACGTTGTGGATGATTCCATCAATCCGAACAAATAATGAATCAGACTGAGTCCAGCAGCACCAAATAACAGGTAAAGGATGGGCATTATATCCAAAACCACAGAATTTCCCAAATACGAAAACGCCATACTGACAAGAAACAATATTCCAGCCAGATGACTTAACCGTATCCGGTGCAATTCCCTGCGCAGCATACCAGGACTGAATATCAGTACTTGCCACCACCTGGCGACAACCAGCTGTAATATGGCATTAAAAAGGACTGCTGCCACCATCAATCCCGTTGCATACTGCCTGGTCACACTGATCGATTCCAGCTGAGCTTCGTTCGGAGCAGCTACCGCTGTATTACTGAGCACACTGCTCGTCATCGCGGCCGCCTGGTTATAGTAAGACTGCAGTTGACTACCCCACCAGTCTGTGACACCAGGATAAGCAAGATGCACGACGCTGACTACCAGTACGCCCAGAAGTGCCGCGATCTGCAGGATTACACTCCAGCTTGTCTGCCTGCGTAACATGACTGCAAATACCCAGGTCAAGATATTGCTTAACACTGCAACACCGACTGCAGCCCAGACAACCAGCGGTGTCGCCGACCCGTTTGTGCCAGAGATGCCAAAGCTGATAATAAACGGAAGCGTGGCTGCGACAGTATAAATTGCGCCTTCCACAGCACCCTTGACCAGCGTGATCAGTGCCGCGATCAAAATCCCGACTATCCCGATCACCGGAACAAAAGTGACGACGAAAGTAAGCAGCACCGCCTTCCAGCGGTGCCGTAATATATAATCTGTAAAACGTTGCAGCCACATTTCAGTGTGTTTTTAATGTCTGTCGCAATATGGCAATAAAGCGATAAACCTTGCTAATTTTACTGCCCTTGCCAATTTACGTTGATAACCGGCTTTTGTACCTGTAATTCTGCTTGGCACAATCTTGCCATTTTCCATAATGAATTTTTTCAGCAAATTAACATCTTTATAATCAATTTCCTTGATTTTATTTGCAGTGAAGTAACACATTTTTTTACGACGAAAATAGGTTGACATATTCTTTGCTCCGCTGAATTAGGTTTACTTGCCACGCGCTTCTTCAATACCCTCAGGTTCTTCTCTCTTTTCCCGTGACTCATGTTTGCCACGCTCAGAAGAATCCGGGCTATCCATTTCTCCACGACCATCCTTTTCCTTGGAAATGGGCGAAGGTTCGGTAATAGCACGATTGACTCGTAAAACCATGTTACGGATGACTGCGTCGTTATAGCGGAAGTTTTCACTTAATTCGTCTACTGTCGCCTGGTCGCATTCAATATTCATGAGCACATAATGCGCCTTCATGATCTTATTGATTGGATAGGCAAGTGGTCTTCGGCCCCAATCTTCAAGGCGATGGATTTTGCCTTTGCGGCCGGAAATCAGGTTGCTATAACGTTCGATCATGGCGGGCACCTGCTCGCTTTGATCTGGATGGACAAGAAATACGACTTCGTAATGTCGCAAATTATCTGTATTGCGCTTCATGAAAAGCTCCTCTCGGATTATAAAAGCTCCCACCACCATTGGTGACAGCAAGGAGTTAACCTTTTTAAGGGTGCCCATTGTAAGGTAGACGCAGATGAGATGCAACAAAATGACAGAAAAAAACAGGCTCCCGGCAGGCTGGGTTCCACCTCACAACCCATGGAAATAACCGCATATTAATCAATCAATTAAAGAGACTCACCAGATTGCTTGCGGTTCCTGTACTATAATCAAATTTACAGTACTCACAAAATGACGAGGGGAGGATCGGTATAAACCATGCAGAGAAAGAGCAAAAATGAAAGCATCATCCTGCGAGACGAGCTGGGTGAAACCTTTGAAAAGCTTGCCAGCCAAGCGATAGCCGAACAAAACAGTACGGAGCAAATGATATCCAAAGAGACCATGCAAGCTATTCATAAGGTCCTGATGAATAATGAATCCTATCATAATGCCATTAAAACGAAAGTCGCTCATCCCGACGAAATCGTGAGACTGATAGAATCCATCCTTATCTTGTATAAACACGACCTTGACTCACTCGCAAATATCGATTGCTTATGCCGGGAACCATTTTACTCACTGAACATTTCGGGAGCGTTGCTCGCGTTCAAAACAACAGGCCTGGAAATCACCCGGGAGCGAAGAGACGCAGTTGTTGAAAACGCAGAATATGCGTTTGCTCTGACCGATCCCCTTCACGTAATGGCAGAAAATGATAAATACGATACAGCGGGACAACCCATTCTCACCAAAGAGAATGAAAAAGCCATCTATCAGCATGCCAAACTGGCCGAAGATATCGGATCAGCGTTAAGCTATCTTGGCACAACAGAAAGCCTGATCATTACGCAGCCCATGTTCAATGCGGTGATCGCCATGGCTAAAGCCGGATTGCTATCCAGAGCTAACTCTCCCATTCAGTATGACAAACCCATTAATCCCTATGAACACATACTTAAAAATCTTGAACTCATCGCCGCGGATCCCAGGAATGCAGAAAACATGGCCAGCGCACTGATTCGCCTGCATCAGTACCGCCTGCTCGACAGCCGTTATTACCCTGTCAATGCACGGGAATTTATCCTGGCTGTTGCCGCTGTAGATCCGGGTCAGGTTAAAGCCGCCGCCAAACTGATTATCAAGCTAAGACAGGCCATGATTCTGGATCAGGATAACCTTGATAAACTGCTCAAACATCCCGACAAAATCGTCATCATTCTTAAAAACTTTCATCCCAGGGAAAAAGATAAAAAGGATGATCAATTCATGCTGGACTCCATCATTGATACTCTTGACAAGAAAGAGATGAAACAAATGTTCTGGGATCAGACCGGCATCCGAGCGTCTGGATCAACAGGCCCGGGCGCGGAACACAAACCAAAGCTGAAATAGTGCGGAATTGATGCGGCAGATTGAGACTAACCCTGGTCAGCGACCCGTAATGCCTTTCTGACTGCCGCACGCTCAGCTATTTCATGGTGCCAACGTTTGACGTAAATATAATCGTCGAGATCGATATGCTGCCGCTCATGCAAATTCACCCACGGAAAAATCGCCATGTCGGCTATAGAATATTCCCCGGCAAAAAACGTCTGACTTTCCAAATGATTATCCATCACCCGATAGAGACGTTTAGCCTCATTGGCATACCGTTCAATTGCGTAAGGGATTCTCTCTGCAGCATAGTGAAGAAAATGATGCAATTGCCCGAGCATGGGCCCAATACCGCCCATCTGAAACATCAGCCACTGAATGGCTGTTGTACGCTGACGCAAATCGGACGATAGAAATTTCCCGGTTTTATCGGCGAGATAAATCAGAATGGCGCCTGACTCAAAAACACTGATAGGAAGGTGATGCGGCCCGTCATGATCAACGATCGCGGGGATTTTATTATTTGGGTTTATTTTGAGGAACTCCGGCTTGAATTGCTCTTGCCTTGTGATATCAACCAGATGAACTTTATATGGAAGCCCTGTCTCTTCCAGCATGATGGCCACTTTGTATCCATTCGGTGTCTTCCAGGTATAAAGGTCTATCGTTATGACATCTCCTGAGTAAACATTCCGAACTATAATATTTTTATGTGAAAAAAAAACATAGTTTCCTTGACAAAGACCTCCCAAAACTTCGAGAATATGCCCCTCTCAAGACATGGCTATGTAGCTCAGCTGGTTAGAGCGCGGCACTCATAATGCTGAGGTCGGTGGTTCGAGTCCACCCATAGCCATTTATCATCACCATCTCGCATCATGTCCTCTTGATAGCCGCCTAACTGGGGTCTTTCCCAATTAAGGGGGCGTCGGGTCTTTCCCAATTAAGGGGGCGTGGTTTAAGAGCATAGCACTCTAACACGCAGTCTATAGTTTTCAAAATTCCGAAATCCCTGCCCTATGATATACTGGTACATATATCATCCACCAAGGACAGTCCACATGAACAAGCATAGTCAAAGAATGGCCATCATGCTGTTAACAGGGTTTCTCATCACTTCTGCATTTGCGGACACAGTGAATCAGCAATATCAACAAAAAACATTGCCTGACGGAAGCATAGAAATGGATTACAGCAGCTCGGACGGCACCAAGGTCGTCAGCATTAAGCATCCGGATGGGTCAACAGTAACAACGGCGACTGATGCTAACGGAAACCAGACCATTACAACCACCAGCCCCAATGGAGATGTGAACGTTCAAACCAAGAAAGCCGGTTAACAACCCAATACAAATATCCGGCAGTCTATCAAGCAGGATTAACTTTTATGCGAATAACATACATTCGCTTATTTTTTAATCACTAATGTCCGAGATTACGTGCGATTTCTTACGAAAAAGCCTCTGACTCCGTCATACTATACATATAAGTCCAGGGGGTATAGAGACTGTCCCATGAAGCTGATTAATGATTACTCAATTCATGAACTTATTACTCAGGACAACAAATTCTCAACCTATCGAGGCATACGCAACTCCGATCACAAGAAGCTGATACTGAAACTATGCCATCTCGATAATCCAACCATAGAAGAGCACACCACCCTTCAGCATGAATACCAGATCTTGATCCTGCTGGACTCGGTTCAAGTCATTCACGCACAAGAACTAATCAAGAACGATGACCAATATATACTGATACTTGAACATTCAGACGGCATTACTCTGGAAGAATACCTGAAAAATCAACCGCTCTCCCTCACCAGATTTTTTCAAATCGCCTTGGAATTAATTGATACAGTCAACATGATCCACATGCATCACATCATTCACAAGAATATCAATCCCAACAGCATATTGATTAATCCACAAACTGGCATAATCAAATTGATGGATTTCAGTATTGCCTCACAACTGGCACAGGAAATGCACGATTCATTTCACCTTGGCAGTCTTGAAGGAAAACTTTTTTACATCTCACCCGAGCAAACCGGCCGCATGAACCGGCCCATCGATTATCGCAGTGACTTTTACTCGCTTGGAATAACGTTCTATGAAATGCTGACTGGAACATTGCCATTTCAGTCTGATGATCCTCTTGAAATGATCCATCATCATTTGGCAATCATTCCGGATTCTGTCACTGAAATTAACGGTCAAATTCCCCAGCAAGTGGCCGCCATCATCGCCAAGATGCTCGCAAAAACACCCGAAGAAAGGTATATCAGCGGATCCGGCTTGAAGGCAGACATCATTGAATGTCAAAAGCAGTGGGAAAACAAGCACCAGATTGATTCATTCCCGCTTGGCCAGCAAGACAGCTATGATTATCTGATCCTGTCGCAAAAATTATATGGCCGCGATCATGAGATAAAAAAATTATTCGCTACATTCGATCGGGTAAAGGAAGGAAGCAAGGAAGTATTATTCATATCAGGATACTCAGGTATAGGCAAATCATCCCTGGTCAAAGAACTTTACAAACCTGTCACTCCCGAACATGGCTATCTAATCAAGGGCAAATATGATCAGCTGGAACGAACCACGCCATATAGTGCAATCATAGAAGCATTTAAGGAATTGACAGCCCGACTGGCTTCAGAGCCAGAAGAACAGTTGCATCATCTGAAACAGACTTTGCTGGCCGCATTGGGCAACAATGGGAAAATCATCACCGATGTCATACCCGACGTCGCATTAATCATCGGACCACAACCAGACGTGGTTGCGCTATCACCTAATGAAGCGCAAAACCGTTTTCGATTGACATTACAAGGTTTTATCCGTTCACTGGCAAAGGCGGAACATCCGCTGGTGGTTTTCCTTGATGATTTGCAATGGGTAGACAGTGCTTCATTACAATTGATCGAATCATTATTACAGGATCCCGAGCTTGGATTCTTTTTATTGATTGGCGCCTATCGGGATAATGAAGTTTCTACAGAGCATCCATTGACTCTTTTCATCAGTCGAATTCAAAAAAACGGGATACAATTCGAAGATATTTCACTACCTTCACTCAAGAAAGTTGACATCCAGCAAATGCTGGCTGACAGTTTCAACTGCGATATATCCAACGTTGCGACGTTTGCATCGTTACTGCTCGAAAAAACCCATGGCAACCCCTTCTTCATTAATCAGGTCCTGAAGATACTGTATCAAAAGAAAATGTTGACGTATCTATATGAACAGCGGCAATGGGCATGGGATTTATCCAATATCCACCTCGACACCATTTCGGAAGACATTATCGACTTGCTGACTTACCGTATCAAGCAGCTGCCGGAAGACACTCAACAATTACTCACCCTGGCTGCCTGCATAGGGCATACTTTTGACCTGCAAACCCTGGCACTCATTAGTGAGCATTCAATTGACACAACCATGCAAAAACTCGCCTCAGCTGTCACCTTAAACCTGATATTACCGGTTGAAAGAGGTTATAAAGTGGCGGCACTCATAAAGACAATCAGCGAGTCGGAAATTAAGGGTCTGCCCATACGCTATCATTTTTTGCACGATCGAATACAGCAAGCCGCATACAGCCTGATTCCAGATGACATCAAGGAGCAAGTCCATTACAAGATAGGGAAATTATTACTGGAACGGCGCTTTTTGCACGAAAACGATGAAACCCTGTTCGATATTGTTAATCATTTCATTCTAAGCTTGTCATTAATCAACGATCACAATGAGCGTAAAAAAATCGCCCAATACTGCTATTGGGCTGGCAAAAAAGCCAAAGCTTCCACCGCATACCAGGCCGCGAAGAAATACCTGCATGCCGGTGTGTCATTATTACAACCCATACATGGAAATGCCCCCCATAATCTGCTTTTCATGCTTAACAGAGAGTTTGCTGTCTGTCTGTATTTGACAGGTGAATTCGAGCTGGCGGAAAACAATTTCCATCAATTGATCAAACAGGCACAAAGTATCACGGATAAAATTGAATGCTACAAATTATATTGCGAAATGCTCGCAACACTGAACAAGCATGCCGAAGCTCTCAGGCAAGGCATCACAGCATTAAGCCTGGTTGGCATCCGGTTGCCGGCAAAACCCAACCTTTTCAATATCCTGTCGGCCATTTTCAAAATCAGACTAAAGCTTGGCTGGCGTAATGCGGGAAAAATCACGCTTAATCCCATAAAAAACCATCAGCATCAAGCAACCATTGACTTAATCAGTCAAATGCTTAACAGCGCGTTCATCCTCGACCAGAATTTATTCATTATCCTGACATGCACCAATGTGCAACTCAGCCTGAGCCATGGTTACGCAGACAGTACCGGCTTTGCGTGTGTTGCGTATGCCTTTATCATCCTGCATGCGCTTAACCGTTATAAAGAAGCCATGGAATTTGTCGAACTTCAGAACAATCTTTCGGAATGGAATCTGACCCCCAATTTCGCCGGAAAAAACAGCTTTGTACTAGGCTGTTTTATTGATCCATACCGATATCCCGTCAAAACATCGCTCGAGTCAATTGCCAAGGCATACCACTTTTCATACGAGGTCGGTGACCTGGCCTACAGCAACTACAGCAACATACTTCTGATTATTCTTTCACTGATGTCAGGCAGCCCGTTATCTGCTGTTGAAAAGCACATAAGAACAGCACTCAGCTTCATTGACCGGATAAAAACCAATGATTTTCGCACATTGACCTTCTTTTATTATTATTCTTTACAATGTTTGTCCTCGATAGAGTTAAGCGAAGAGCAGATCGATAGTTACGAGGAAGATATATTAAAAGGCCTGAATAAGACAGAAAAATGTTTTTTTACAGCCACTGCACACAATTATTTTACATCATGGGAAACTTCGCTAAAGCACGGGAATACGGAAACAAGCACCGGAATATTGCCAACTATGCTCTCGGTATCGTCAGCGTGATGACTGCATACTTTTATCATGCCTTGTCAATAACAAATTCCGCAAAACGAATGAGTGAACTTGATGGCAGCGAAATCAGCATTATCAAGAAAACCTTGCAGTATCTCTATCGGCTGACGACCTGGTGCCGCGTCAATTTCGAACGCTATTACCTGCTTCTGAAGGCTGAAATCGATCGTCTTGAGAACAATCCAATGCGTGCGATTCAGATGTATAACCAATCCATCAGCAGCGCTGCCGAACAGAACGCCGTTGATATTCAGGCGATTGCAAACGAGTGCGCGAGCCGGTTCTTCCGTGAAAGCGGATTTGACGAAATGGCACGCGTCCATCTGAAAAATGCGCATCGGCACTATCAGAAAATGCAGGCATTTTCCAAATGTCTATTGCTGGAAAAACAATTCCCGGACTATTTCCAGCATGACCTGATTCCGCTGTTCGACAAGCTTGAGCTGTCAAAAACGATGGATATCGAATCAATTGATGCTCTCTCGATATTGAAATCCACACAAGCGTTCACGAGTGAAATACAACTCGAAAGCCTGTTAAATAAACTGATTCATATCCTGATAGAAAATGCAGGAGCACAGCGCGGAATCCTGATCGCAAGAAAAAATGACAATTGGCAGGTGGAGGCAGAGGGTACCATTTCCGAGCAGAAAACATACCTGGACAATCAATGTTTCATTGAAAAATACAAGGATGTTCCCTTGTCCCTTATCAATCGGGTTGCGCGTGAAAAGGAAATTATCCTGACACAAAACTCCCATGAGCTTAACCCGTATCTGGATGAGGATAATTACCTTGACAAATTCAGGCCCCAATCCATTTTAGTCTTGCCGATACATTTCCAAGGCCAGTTACGGTATATTCTTTATCTTGAAAATCGCTCGACCAGCCATGCCTTCACTCCGAAACACGTTACCATGCTGCGATTGCTGGCATCACAAGCGGCAATTTCTCTTGAAAACGCCTACCTCTATTATCAGGCATCACATGATCCGCTGACCGGTCTTGCTAACCGTAACCTGCTCTACAAGATATTTAACCAGAAAACGGCGCTGGCAAGTCAGCAGAATAAAAAAATCGCCATCCTTTTTATGGATATCGACAATTTTAAAAAGACAAATGACACGCTGGGACACGAAGTCGGCGACAGAATCCTGATATATTTCTCGCAAATATTATCGTCCTGCACAAGCACTGACGATCTTGCAGCCCGGTTAGGCGGCGATGAATTTATCCTCATGCTGCCCAACATTGAAGATAACTTTCAGGTTATTAACACCATTACAAAACTGATGCAGCAGCTGGTAAAGCCGGTTTATATCATGAATCATGAAATTTATATCAGCACAAGCATAGGTATCAGTATTTACCCAAATGACAGTACTGAGATCCATGAGATTTTAAACCAGGCTGACCTCGCCTTATATCACGTCAAGAGCAATGGTAAAAATCATTATGCATTTTATCATTCCGATTTATCACAAAAACTAAAAGAGGACTTCGCGCTCGAGATCGCCTTAAGGACCGCGTTTGAGAAAAAGGAATTATACCTTTCATTTCAGCCCATATTTTCCTGCCACACGCGCAAATTAACCCGCTTTGAGGTATTGTTGCGCTGGCAGCATCCAGCAAAAGGATTGATACACGCGAAGGATTTCATACCGCTGGCAGAGAAAACCGGACTGATTGTTCCCATCGGAGAGTGGGCGTTAAAAACCGTATGCATGCAGATAAAGGCCTGGGAATCGTCAGGGTTACCACTCGTACCAACCGCAGTCAACGTATCCGGATTACAATTTCAATATCAAATGATAAATGAGGTCATCGGTGCAATTATTCAGGATACCAATATCGATCCTCGTTATCTTGAGCTCGAGTTCACTGAAAGTGTATTCATCGCGCAGACAGACAAGATCCGAAATGATATCGCTGCTCTCAAAAACCTGAACATCAGACTTGCAATCGATGATTTTGGCACGTACTTTTCCAGTCTTTCCTATCTTAAGCATTTGCCGATTGACACCATCAAGATTGATCGCTCATTTGTGAACGACATCAACCAGGACAACGCCAGCAATTCCCTCATTCGTTCCATCGTCTCAATGGCTCATCATCTCAAGTTATCTGTGACCGCGGAAGGCGTTGAATCAGAAGAGCAGCTGCGCTTTCTGGAGGATTGCGGTGTAGATGAAGTACAAGGATATTATCTAGGCGTTCCCGTTGACAGTGAGGAATGCACAAAACTACTCAAGGATAACCAGAAGGCAGGCTTACTCATTGAATAACTGCGTCAAACCCGGCATTCAGACACTATCGGTTCCAGACTGTCAATTTGGATTGTATATTGCGTGTGGACAATGCTTATTGCTGCACAGAAGAGGACGCGGCACCGGATGCAATCGCCGCTTTGGCAACTGCAGAAGAGACTCTGTCCTTCAGGCGCGAATCAACAGGCTTGGGAATCAAATAAGCCGGACCAAACTCCATGCCGTGCTCAATTCCATAAGCAGCAAGCACTTCATCTGGCACCGGCTCTTTAGCCAACTCTTTTATTGCATGGACAGCAGCCAGCTGCATCTCTTCATTGATCGTGGTTGCGCGAACATCAAGAGCACCGCGGAAGAGATAGGGAAAACACAATACATTATTCACCTGATTTGGATAATCACTGCGCCCGGTTGCGATTATCACATCATCACGAACACGCATGATGGCATCAGGCATGATTTCAGGGACCGGATTGGACAAGGCAAAAATGACCGGCTTCGCAGCCATGCTTTTGACCATCTCAGGCGTAACCAAATCTGGACCAGAAACGCCGATGAAGACGTTTGCATCATGCATAGCATCTGTCAACGTGCGTTTACTGGTCGAATTCGCAAATTCTTTTTTTTGTTCACTCAACATATGCCGATGTGTATGGATAACACCTTCACGATCGACAAGAAATATATTTTCTCTTACTGCGCCCAGCCTGAGTAATAGACGCATGGTTGCAATACCAGCAGCACCCGCACCCAGACAAACAATTTTGACTTCATCGATGCGCTTATTCTGCAGCTCCAGAGCATTCAATAGTCCGGCAGCAACCACAATTGCCGTTCCCTGTTGATCATCATGTAATACAGGGATGGCCAAACGCTTTTTTAATTCTGCTTCAACAAAGAAGCATTCCGGCGCCTTGATATCTTCCAGATTAATGCCGCCAAATGTCGGCGCGATCCGTACGATAGTTTCAACCAGCTCGCGCGGGTCAGCACAATCGATTTCGATATCAAACACGTCAATATCAGCAAACCGCTTGAACAGCGCCGCTTTTCCTTCCATCACAGGTTTACCGGCCAGCGCGCCCACATTACCCAGACCTAACACGGCTGTGCCATTGGTAATCACAGCAACCAGATTGCCTTTGTTAGTGTATTGGTAAGCGGACGTATTATCTTTGGCAATTTCCTTGACAGGCTCAGCGACACCCGGCGTATAGGCGAGTGACAAGTCGTACTGCGTTACAGTAGGCTTACTGAGCGCAATACGGACTTTTCCAGGAACAGGATTTGAATGATAATCGAGCGCAGCCTGGCGCAAAACATCTGACATGTATAGTTATTCTTTATTGTAATTATTTTTAATGTTTATTTTTCGTCAGCTTTCTTTGCTTCTTTTCCTTTCAAACCATATTTTTGACGGAAACGGTCTACACGGCCAGCTGTGTCAACAATCTTCTGGGTACCTGTGTAAAAAGGATGGCAAACGGAGCAAACTTCAAGCAACAACTGTTCTTTACCCAAGGTTGAACGTGTCACAAAAGTGCTGCCGCAACTGCAAACGACTTTAACATCTTTATATTCTGGATGGATATTTGGCTTCATTCCGACGAACCCCTATAAATTAGGGGGGCAATGATAACGAAGAATTGCCCCTTAATCAAGAAGACAACTGCTGATAATAAGACAGCCAGCTTTTAAAAACACTACCACTAATTATAGCCAATCCGGCAAAAAACATTCCCGCCACACCGACCCACAAAAAAATACTATATTATTCAATAATTAATATGACAAAACGCGACTGTAAAGCAGCCCTGACAATCCGGATAATCTGTTATGATCGCATCAGCCTGCGAATTTACCCCGGCAGGTTCAAACCGGGGTGGGCTCGCAGATGATGATACAGGACAGCCGCTTCATGGGCTCGGGATGGCAGCTCACGCCATTTTAAACGCCGGCGTGGCTGGTGGCGGACCCATTCTTGTTCTGGTCCTTGATTCAACGAGATATTATCGCTTGTATCCTCTTGAAGGATTGGAGTGATGAATCGGAGGCAAATGTTTTTCCTGCTTTTGATGCGAGGCTTTTTTAAGGGCCCGATCAGCATCTTTTTGAGCAGCCTTGATCATATCTTCATTCGCTTTTTCCACTTCCAGGGCTCTTCTGGCCCGATAGTCAGCGAGTTCATTTTCATTCACACCCATGGACAATAATAGACTCAGGGTTGTTCCAACTGCCAGTAATTGTTGTGCTTGCGATGGTTGATGTTTTTTTCGAGTATGACTCATAACCTATTCCTTTTTCATTTTTTCCCAAGGCGGGGATTGTAGCAAATGAAACCAGGAGCGCAATGCATGAATCACGTAAATTCTATATCTTTATTTTCACAGTTGGTGACGAGCCATGGTGATAGTTCATTATATCCTGTGGAGTAATATCAATCGAAGATGCAAATCTCAGAATCGGATCGACTAATCGGGACTTTTTCCATATCGAAAGACTTGTCTTGCCTGCATCACCTAAAACAGGCAGCATTTGTTGCAACAATAACAAAGATTTGTCTCTTGAGTTCAAGTCAGGATTAATCATTGCCTGAGTTGATTCTTCCAGTTTTTTTACCCCTTTGAGGTAAATCCGGGCATTATTCCGTTTCAGCGCTTCCAATTGCTGTTTAATGATATGAGCCATATAAGCAGGCTGAGCTTTGGCCAGACAATGCTTGAGCTGCACATTTTTGGGATTCGCCTCCGCAGCTTTCTTTAACATGTCATAATCCTCTGCTGTTATCTGTATCAACGGCGAATCAAGTAATGTTTCTATCACATTGTATTGTCTGCCAGTGATTGCTTCATGGAACGGTGTCTTGTATTGCGAATTTCGCGCATTTACATCTGCACCCCGGGCAAGCAACAATTCAACTATTTTTTGATTGCCATTTTGTACTGCCTTATGCAGGGGAGAATTTCCCAAATAGGATTTCTTATTCACATTGGCATTGCCTGACAATAGCAACTGAACCAGGGCCTGATTTTCCTTGGAGACCGCGACATAAAGCGGAGTGAAAGCGTGTTTATCTGCCACGTCGGGATCCGCTCCCCGCTGCAATAAAATTTTCACTGTGTTTTCATAGCCAGACCTGGTCGAGCGTAATAGCGAAGACTCATGCGAATCATTGAGCGCATCAATGTTCGCGCCTGCATTGAGCAAGTCGATAACGATATCGGTAAATCCTTCTCTGGCCGCCACGTGCAGCGGCGTTTCATTATCCGAGCATGCCTTGTTGACATATTCATTTAAGGGGATGGGTGGATTCGCCAAATAATATCTGACGGATTTTCTGCACCCAACATCTGCCGCCACGTACAATGCCGTCGAGGCATAAGTATCTTCACCGATGACACAAGGAGTCTGATTTAACGCCGCGAGCAATTTGTCCTGCGAAACATAGGCCTCTCGCTTCTCGCTTATACGTGACAATACACTGATATTGTAAGGCAGCTTTTTTTGAATATTTTCATAATGTGCCGAGCAAAATGCTTCCGCCAGTTTATCAAACTCATCCTCCTGATAAATGGCCCAGCCAAATTTGGCGTTTGAATTATAAAAATAATATTGATTCTCATGCTTGATCACACCCGTGACATGATTAAGGCATGAGATAAACACCATTCGGTTTTCCTTGATGATTTCCTTCAACAGGGAAGTCTTTACCGGATTGTCTGGACTGTTTCCGGAAATCTCAATCGTTTGCGTGAACTCCTCCGGAGTGAAAAGACCTGCAAATGAATACTCCTGATAAAACGGCCTGTCACTACCCTCATATAAATGACAGTGTGTCCGCATTTGAGTTGACGCGATGTAACTGGCCGAATTTTGAAAAAAAACAATCAGTGAAATCAGGCGCTCTGTATCACGCCGTAGTTTCTTCGCGGATATGGTTTTCTTGTTGAGACTTTCCGGCTTTTCATCCCAGCGCGACAGCCTGGACAGTGCGTTTTTCATCCATATCCAGTCATCGCGTTGCTTGCGGCGCACATCAGGATTTTTTTTCAGCGGAACGGTTAACTCGAGGAGCAAAGCGTATAATGCGAGTACCGTAAACCCCATGCAATGACCTGAATCCATCTCTTCGATCAGCATTGCATCTCTTTTATTGATTTTCAGATAGGCAACAAATTTTTGCAGAATCAGCGTTTGCGAGATATCAACATCAACAGTAATAGAACGTGTCATGAAACAAGTCCTCCTGCCTCTTTGTCACCGATATGTATAAATATCACCCTATTCGAGAGCGTTCATTCCAGATGAAATTCCGCGACAACAGGCGCATGGTCTGACGGCCGTTCAAGAGCACGCGGTGCTTTATCGATATAACATTTCACACATTTGCCAGCAAGCTTATCGCTAGCAAGAATATGGTCTATGCGCAATCCCAGATTACGCTTGAATCCATTCATACGGTAATCCCACCAGGAGAAACTTTTTTCTTCGGGATTGAGCTTGCGAAAACAGTCGCTGAATCCGACTTTTAACATATCTCGAAACGCCTGCCTCTCTGGCTGGCTAAATAATAATTGGCCATCCCAGAGTTTGGGATCGTGGACATCCAAGTCATCGGGAGCAATATTAAAATCTCCCAAAACAATGGTCTTCGGATGCTTTTGCAGTTCGTGTTTCAAAAAAAGATCCAGCTTGGTCAGCCAGTTCAATTTGTATTGAAACTTTACCGAAGCCACATTCTCGCCATTGGGAACATACAAGTCCAGAATCCGTATATCATCAACCAACGCTGCCAGTACACGCCGCTGTGGATCCTCCAGCTCTGGCAAATCGGTGATGACATTTGTCGCTTGTTTTTTGCTTAATATGGCGACGCCATTGTAAGTGCGCTGTCCGGAATAAACCGCATGATAACCAGCCTCATTAATTGCCGCAGACGGGAAATCCTCATCGGGAATTTTTGTTTCTTGGATAGCTAGAACATCCGGTTTGACTTGCTCAAGCCAAGCCAATACCTGCGGTAATCGAACACGCAGCGAATTAACATTCCAGGTCGCAATCTTAAAAGAATTCATGACACATTCTCTTAGAGACAGTCATCTCGCAAAAACATCTGCCCCGCAGAGGAGCGGGGCACGACAGATGCAGAGGGACAGGTTATAAACTATAGTAAAGATCAAATTCAACTGGATGGGTTGTCATATTCACCCGAGTGACCTCTTCACGCTTGATGGCAATGTAGGAGTCAATCAACTCTTTGGTAAATACACCGCCTTCAAGCAAGAAAGCATGATCTTTCTCGAGACAATCGAGTGCCTGTTCAAGCGAAGAAGCGAGACTTGGGAATGACTTTACTTTCTTTTCAGGCAAATCATACAGATTTTCATCAACTGCCTTGCCTGGATTTATTTTATTTCTTATTCCATCCAGACCAGCCATTAACATCGCAGAGAAGGCGAGATAAGGGTTTGCCATGGCATCCGGGAAACGGACTTCAATGCGCTTTTCCTTATCGTTGAATACACGAGGAATACGGATACCTGCAGATCGATTTCCTTCGGAATATACCATGGTAACCGGCGCCTCAAACCCTGGAACCAGACGTTTGTAACTGTTGGTGGTAGGATTGGTGAAAGCATTGAGTGCGCGTGCGTGTTTGATAATACCACCGATATAGTGAAGCGCCATTTCAGAAAGCCCGGCATACTCTTTACCTGCAAACAAGTTCTTGCCATCCTTGGAAAGTGATTGATGGCAATGTAAGCCGCTACCGTTATCTCCTACCAGAGGCTTTGGCATGAAGGTAACCGTTTTGTTGTGGGCATGCGCAATATTCTGAATAACATATTTGAAAATCAATTGTTCATCGCATTTATGCAGCAATGTGCTGTAGCGAGTGGTGATTTCATTCTGTCCGCAGGTTGCAACCTCATGGTGATGCACTTCAGGCGTTAAACCCATGGTCATCAATGCGGTACACATTGCGCTACGCAGATCATGTGAGGAATCGACTGGCGGAACCGGGAAATATCCGCCTTTAATTCGCGGACGATGTCCCATATTTCCATTTTCCATGATCGTGCCTGTATTCCAGCTTGCTTCGTCGGAATCGACTTCATAAAAACAGCCATTCATCTGGATATCCCAGCGTACATCATCGAATATGAAAAACTCGACTTCCTGACCGAAATTACACACATCAGCAATACCGCTCTTCGCCAGATACTGCTCGGCACGTATCGCAACACCTCTTGGATCGCGCACATAAGGAGCCTGAGTAATGGGATCATAGACATCACAACGGATAATCAAGGTTGGTACTTCGCAGAAAATATCCATCACTGCTGTTGAGGTATCAGGAATTAACAAAAGATCCGATTCATTAATATCTTGCCAGCCTGCCAGTGAGGACCCATCAAACGCTTTTCCATATACAAAGAAATTGTCATCAATTTTATTTTGCGGGAGAGTGACATGATGTTCCTTGCCGCGCAAGTCTGTAAAGCGGAGGTCTACAAACTCAACTTCGTGATCTTTCATCATCTTTTTGATATTTTCTTTGCCTTGTGTATTCACGCGATGAGTATTGGCTAAACCACTATCTTTGGTTGATTTCATTTCTTTAACTTGTTCGTTCATGACTGGCCCCTTTGATATAGTTGCCGTATTCTATCCGAATATCCCTATTTACCGGCAAGCAATTTTTTTTGTAATTTTATGAAACAAATACTAACAATTTGCGAATAAATTTATTATTATTACTTCCCCTTGATAATTTTTGAGTTCCCGCATGTTAGGCCTTATCCAACTAGTCACACACGCTGATGTCAATATAGGCGGATCAGTGGCCGGATCCATACAAAAAGGGATTCTTGCCTTGATAGGAATCGAAAAGACCGACACCGAAAAACATGCTCAACAGCTTTTTGAACGCATCATCAACTACCGTATTTTCCCGGATGATAGTGGAAAAATGAATCTTAGCCTCAGCAATGTACAAGGAGGTTTGCTCTTGGTTCCCCAATTTACCCTGGTAGCTGAGACTCATAAAGGCACCAGGCCTGGGTTTTCTACCGGCATGCCGCCCGAACCTGGCAAGATACTGTTTGATTATCTAGTCAGCCATGCCAGGAAAAAATATCCCCATGTAGCAGCAGGAGAATTTGGCGCCTATATGCAGGTCAATTTATGCAATGACGGGCCTGTTACTTTCATTCTCAAGACAGGCAATTGAATCAGTCATCCCGGCAATTAACTACACCTCAATGACAGTCACCCCGGACAGGATCGCGGTTACTAACGCAGCCGCCCCTTTAAATATCCATTCAATTCATCCTGTGCTGTTTTCAGATAGCTATTGTCATTTACCTTGTCTAAATCTGTTCCAACAAAACTGCAATTGCCGCCTGTGTGGTCCGCTACTAGGCAGACATTAGTTATGTATGTTGCTACATCCAGATCTACAGTGCTTGTTTGATAACGTATGACCGGGGCATCTCCATAGGCAATGATACTGTGTCCAACATAAGTGATATCTGATTTTGAATTTCTACCCGTGTTTTCAACCCTGAATTCCCCTGAGGCAGCATGTGCCTTTCGCTCCCGGAACCAGGTTGCGTGATTTTTCTGGATTTCGGTCAAATCAAGCTGCTCCTGATTGATTTTTCTTAATAACTCTGTGTCATCAAATGGCATGTCTGCATGCACAACCTTAAAGGGATTTTTCCCCTGGACATACAGAATATAGGGTAACTGCTGTATAAATTCCTTGATCATTTTTACCTGACTGATGTTGCCATATTCAAGCAACCCATCTGCATTTTTCGTGATACTGCCATTTTCCAGCTCTTGACTGAACAGACTGATCAGCCAGTCGCCGCCATTCATCACATGATTATAAACATCTGTCAGATATTTCCCGGAATCAGATTCATGGTGGTCTCTGACTGGAGCACGGACCGTCATGCTAACCCAGTCTGAAAATTTGCTCTGACCGCCAGATAAATAGTCGCTGGCTACAATTGGAAACGCAGGTGTTAATACTTCCAGTGCAACAATCGCATTCAGGCATAATGATTCATGATTGCCACGCACCGAAAACAGCCCTCCGCTATTCTTTTGCTGGTAGTCAATAATTGTCTGAATCAGTCCTGGACTATCCTCGCCTCTGTCTGTTAAATCACCGACCAAAAACAACCTGTCCTTGGGCTGTAGTGATTCGAGAACACGAATGAAGCAGCGAAGACTGCCGTGCAGGTCTCCAATGATTTTATCATGACCACCATGCTCCACTGGCGTGATAGAGGCAATATCGTGACCTAACGAATAGATAGGATTAGTTGTGCTCATTCCTGTCCTGTTTTTCGTCTCTAATCCTTAATTATAACCGATTGATCGGATTGTCAAATTATAATTAATTGAAATTATTATATTTTTTAAGATACCTGGGTTGCTATCCGGATTCCGCAACAAAATGCTTAAAATTTCATGGACTAAAAATTTATAATGATCTATAAAAATAGGAAAACGTATAGTTAATTCATCGGAAGAGCTCAAAGGGATAGTGAGTGCAAAATCATACTAGGGAAAATCCTGATACCAGAGATATAGTCGAAATTAGAACATCAACGATAAGCGGTAAAGGAACTTTTGCAAAAAGAGATATTGTATGCGGTGAATATATCACCACATTATCGGGAGAGCCTGTTATTTCCGGTACAGATGTGAGTGCAATCTGTGCGCGCCTTGGCATCACGGGTGATGATCCGTTGCAAATCGATGATTCCTTATTTCTTATCCTGGACTTCCAATCCAAAACAATTAATCATTCCTGCACCCCAAACGCAGGAGTGCGCAATCGAAGTGATTTATATGCCATTCGCAATATCACAAGAAATGAAGAAATAACCTATGACTATTCGACTACTTCTGGTGTCAACGACGCATGGACAATGTCCTGCAAATGTGAAACTAATCAATGCCGGGGAAAAATAGGAAATGTTCTTACCATACCTTTTATCGTGCTCAATCATTATGTCCATTCAAATGCTCTGCCTGATTTCATTAAAAAACAGTTGCAGCAAATTGATCACTTTGAACGTTTGATGAAATAGCAATATTAAGCGTTTCGATATGATCTCGATTAATTAATCGCTTAATATCATGTATAATCGCCGCACAAAATAAAACACAAAACCTAAATTTGTTATATTTAATCCAGAGTACCTCATACATGAAATCATCTCGTAAAAAATTTGCGTGCGAATATGAATTAGAAGAATTAACTTCATGTGGAAAAAAAAGGGCTGATGAACCAAAATTGACATTTTGGGGACCGCATCCTGATGAAAACAGGTTCTTTACGAAACGTTCCATTCCACCAATAGACCTGGACATAAAAAACAAAAGCAAGCCAGGCGCTAAATCCAGTGCCGACCTAGATCGACACACGCATAGCACAAAAAAACTGATTAATTAGACATAAATCGTTCTAAAAAAATTAGACAATTATTGAATCCGAATGGGTTCAATATAGCTTTAATAATCTGCCATGTAGGAATAAAAAAACCCTGTCAGTATCCTCTGACAGGGTTTTCAAATTCAAGCCTGGCGATGACCGACTTTGGCATGGAATATCCACACTATCATAGGCGCTAAATGGTTTCACTTCTGAGTTCGAGATGGGATCAGGTGGTACCC
>JAJPJI010000001.1 GCA_021324305.1 Gammaproteobacteria bacterium
GTGAGCCTGATAGCGCCGGTGGCGATGGAAGAAGGTGTGCGATTTGCAATTCGCGAAGGTGGCCGTACGGTCGGAGCTGGTGTTGTCTCTAAAGTAGTTGAGTAATGATGCTATGGCAATAGGAAGAAAGAGTCAGAGAATTCGCATTCGGTTAAAGTCTTTTGACCACCGATTGATAGATAAATCAACAAGAGAAATTGTTGAAACGGCAAAGAGAACGGGTGCCCAAGTACGTGGCCCGATCCCGCTGCCAACTCGCATTGAACGCTATACCATTTGTATTGCACCCAATGCAGATAAAGATGCTCGTGATCAGTACGAATTGCGTACCCACAAGCGAGTGGTTGATATTAATCGTCCGACAGACAAAACGATTGATGCACTCATGAAGCTTGATCTTGCAGCAGGTGTTGATGTGCAAATCAGTGTGGATGCGGAAGATTAACATGGTGAAATGCCCAGGATTGACCCCGTCGACAAATATGGATGGGGCCGGGGTTAGGTGAGGCGATAAAAATGACGATAGGTTTAGTTGGAAAAAAATGTGGAATGACGCGGGTATTTACTGAAGATGGGGTTTCCATACCTGTTACAGTAATCGAAGTATTACCCAACCGTATTACCCAGATTAAAACAGAAAGCAATGATGGCTATACTGCTATCCAGGTGACAACAGGTGCTGTAAAGCGTAATCGCCTGACCAAGGCTGAAGCAGGTCATTTTGCTAAAGCCGGAGTAGAGCCGGGTAGTGAACTGCGCGAATTTTATGTTGAAGATCCTAAGCAGATTGAAGGCATGACCGTTGGTTCTGAGCTTAAGGTAGACCGCTTTGCCGTTGGTCAATATGTAGATGTAACAGGCGTAACAAAGGGTAAGGGTTTTGCTGGTGTAATCAAACGCCATCATTTCAACTCCCAGGATGCTTCGCACGGTAACTCTCTGTCTCATCGCGCACCAGGATCTATTGGTCAAAGACAGTCGCCAGGTAAAGTATTCAAAGGCAAGCGCATGGCGGGACACATGGGTGATGTTGCAAGAACCATATTGTCCCAGCAAATCATTCGTATCGATGCTGAGCGTAACTTGATACTTGTCAGGGGCGCGGTTCCAGGTGCAATCAGCACATATGTCATTATCCGTCCGGCTGTAAAGAAGAGCGCATGAGGAGAGGACAATGGAATTAAAATTAGCAAACTCACAAAAGAAAGTTGAATTGGCAGATGATATTTTTGCATGCGACTTTAATGAATCATTGATTCATCAAATAGTTACTGCCTATATGGCTGCCGGCCGTGCAGGTACAAAAGCACAGAAAACCCGCGCAGAAGTCAGTGGCGGCGGCGCAAAACCTTTCAAGCAAAAAGGCACAGGAAGAGCGCGAGCTGGCACAATTCGTAGCCCTTTATGGCGTAAAGGTGGTATTATATTTGCCGCAAAGCCCAGATCATATAAGCAAAAAGTAAATAAAAAGATGTACAAAGGAGCGTTGCGTTCGATTTTTTCCGAACTGATTCGCCAGGACAGGTTGTTGATCGTAGATAAATTCACCATTGATGAGCCTAAGACCAAAGTATTGTTGAAAAAGCTGGATGATATGAAGGTTGAAGGCAGTGCATTAATTGTCTCTGATGCTGTAGATGAAAACCTGTATTTGTCAGCGCGTAATTTATCGCAAGTTGATGTACGTGATGCAGCAACAGCCGCGACCGATCCAGTATCATTGGTTCGCGCAGATAAAGTGATTGTGACACAAGCTGCAATTAAAGAGATTGAGGGGTTGCTGAAATGAAACAGGAACGTCTGTTAAAAATAATTTTGTCTCCGCACATTTCTGAAAAGGCTACCATTGGTGTGGAAAAGCGTAATGAATATGTGTTTCAGGTGATTGATAATGCAACCAAACCTGAAGTTAAAGATGCAATTGAACATTTGTTCAATGCTAAGGTAAAGTCGGTTCGCATCGTTAACGTGAGAGCGAAAGCAAAACTCTTCAGAGGTTTTGAAGGTAAACGAAAGGCTTGGAAAAAGGCGTATGTGACCCTGCAGGCTGATCAAAAGCTGGATATCATAGGGGCGCAATAAAGTAATAAAAAAATAGCGTTCGCGAGTTGCTCTCGGCTGTTTTCATATTATAATAGCGCGTTTTTAACGGCTTGTGTCTCGTCCTCTGGCTAAGGCATGGTCGGTAACCCGGGGTAAATGGGTTTAAGCCAAATGATAAGCCTGAGGATGAAATAGGTAAGTATATAGATTTTATATTGAGGATAATATGGCAATTGTTAAGCATTCACCAACATCGCCAGGACAACGTTTTGCGATCAAGGTTGTCAATAGAGACTTGCACAAGGGCGAGCCACATGCTGCGCTGGTTGTAAAAAAGTCGAAAACAGGCGGCAGAAATAATCAGGGCCGTATCACCTGTAGACATATTGGTGGCGGACACAGGCAAAAATACCGTTTGGTTGATTTCAAACGGGATAAAGACGGTATTCCGGCAAAGGTTGAACGTTTAGAGTACGATCCTAACCGTAGTGCTTATATCGCTCTTTTGTTGTACGCAGATGGTGAAAGACGTTACATGATTGCCCCTCAAGGTTTAAAAGCCGGTGATGAAGTGGCTTCCGGAAGAGATGTAGCAATCAAGGTTGGTAACTGTTTGCCATTAACCAATATTCCGGTTGGTTCAACATTACATTGTATTGAAATGCAGCCTGGAGCGGGTGCAAAAATCGCGCGCAGTGCTGGTGCTTCTGTACAATTAATCGCACGCGAAGGCATTTACGCAACCATTCGTTTACGTTCAGGGGAAATGCGTAAAGTATTGTCTGATTGCCGTGCTGTTGTTGGTGAGGTAAGTAACTCCGAGCATAACCTGCGTTCTTTAGGCAAGGCTGGTGCTACACGTCACCGTGGTATTCGTCCTACCGTTAGAGGTACGGCGATGAACCCGATCGATCACCCGCATGGTGGTGGTGAAGGAAGAACAAAAGGCGGACGTCATCCTGTTAGCCCATGGGGTATGCCAACCAAGGGGTATAAGACACGCCGTAATAAGCGTACAGCTAAGTTTATCGTTCGGGAAGGTAGTAAATCATAGTTTTAACTTATTGAGTATGAGGTGTCAGCGTGCCACGTTCAATTAAAAAAGGACCATTTGTCGATAACCACCTTATAAAAAAGGTTGAGAAGGCCGTTGCAACGAATGACAAACGACCAATTAAAACCTGGTCCAGACGGTCAATGATAGTTCCAGAAATGGTGGGTCTAACCATTGCAGTGCATAACGGCAGGCTTCATGTTCCTGTATATGTCACTGAAAATATGGTTGGTTATAAGCTTGGAGAGTTTGCTGCTACACGCACTTTCCGTGGACATTCTGGTGATAGAAAAGCTAAAGGTGCTGAAGAAGCAGCGAAGCCATCTGAGTAAAGACCTAAAAGAGTATAGAGGATTCAAGAATGGAAGTTGCAGCCAAATTAAAATTTGCAAGATTATCACCACAAAAATGTCGTCTAGTATGCGACCAGATTCGTGGATTGCCTATTGATCGTGCCTTAGACATCTTAAAGTTCAGCCGCAAACGATCAGCTGCTGTTCTCAAGAAGGTTCTGGATTCGGCAATTGCAAATGCTGAGCATAATCACGGTGCTGACATTGATGAATTGAAGGTTGCCAAGGTCTTCGCTGATCAGGGCCCGACATATAAACGTATGCAGGCTAAAGCGAAAGGGCGCGGGTCGCGAATTCTGAAGCCCACCTGTCATATTACAGTTGTTTTATCGGATGAGGAGTAGACAATGGGTCAAAAAGTAAATCCAGTCGGAATTCGGTTAGGCATTGTTAAAGACTGGGCATCCAGATGGTATGCATCCGCAAAAGAATTTTCAGATACGTTGTGCGCAGATCTGAAAGTAAGGGATTATCTGCGTAAGAAACTTGCCCAGGCAGGCATTAGCCGTATCCAGATCGACAGACCAGCACGTAACGCTAGGGTAACAGTATATACAGCAAGACCTGGTGTTATAATTGGCAAGAGTGGCAAAGAAGTTGAAACGCTGCGTGATGAAGTAAGCAAAATTGTTAATGTTCCAGTTCACGTCAGTATAGAAGAAGTTCGTAAGCCCGAATTGGATGCCAGACTTGTTGCTGAATCAGTGGCACAACAGTTAGAACGTCGAATTATGTTTAGACGTGCTATGAAACGTGCTGTTACAACAGCGCTTCGTTCTGGTGCATTGGGTATCAAGATCAGCGTGAGTGGAAGACTGGGTGGATCTGAAATTGCCCGTACAGAATGGTATCGTGAAGGGCGTGTTCCTTTGCAGACATTCCGTGCTGACATCGATTACGCACTCGCTGAAGCATATACAACTTATGGTGTAATCGGGGTCAAGGTGTGGATATTCAAGGGTGAAGTGATTGGTGATAAAACCGCACCGACAGAATCTACAACTGAAAAACCCGCTAAGCAGGAGAAATAATCCATGTTGCAGCCAAAGCGTACAAAATATCGTAAACAATTCAAAGGCCGCAATCGTGGGGTTGCTACTCGCGGTACAAAAGTGAGTTACGGTGAGTATGGCCTGAAAACATTAGAGCACGGACAGATTACTGCCAGGCAGTTAGAGGCAGCCAGACGTGCAATGTCTCGTCATATCAAACGTGGTGGTAAGGTCTGGATTCGCATTTTCCCAGACAAGCCAATTACTAAGAAGCCATTGGAAGTTCGTCAGGGTTCCGGTAAAGGTAACGTTGAATTCTGGGTAGCACTTGTGCAGCCAGGACGTATGATGTTTGAGATTGAAGGTGTGACTGAAGATTTAGCAAGAGAAGCCTTGGGTTTGGCTGCAGCTAAATTACCAGTTAAAACAGCATTTGTAGCGCGGACGATAATGTAATGAAAGCGACTGAATTACGAAACAAAAGTATAGATGAACTGAAGACTGAATTACTTGCCTTGTTAAAAGAGCAATTCAATCTGAGAATCCAAAAGGGTGCTGGACAGCCCCCGAAGTCAAACCTTTTCAAGAAGGTTCGTCTGGATATCGCACGTATCAAAACGATTTTAAAAGAGAAAGGTTCGAGAGTATGACGGAACAAAATAGTGTCGATGTAAACAAATCGCAGCGGATAGTAGTTGGTACAGTCATTAGCGATAAGATGAACAAGACGATTGTTGTCCAGGTCGAACGCAAGGTTAAGCATCCGTTATATGGCAAATATGTACGCCGTTTTTCAAAGATGTATGCTCATGACGAAGACAATGCGTGCAAGATCGGGGATCTCGTGGTTATCCAGCAGAGTCGTCCATTATCCAAAACAAAACGTTGGAAACTGGTCGAGATTCTAAAGAGAGAAGAACAACAATAATTTTGCTCTGATATTGCAAGATTTCTGGCAATAAAAAACTGCGAAAAGATGTTGTATTAAGCTTTTAATTTTATTTAAACGTGATAATATTGGCGGGCTCAAAAGGGCTCGTGAACAGTGAAGTTGGAGTGAAGCATGATTCAGATGCGGACAATGCTCGATGTGGCTGATAACAGCGGTGCACGTCGTGTCATGTGTATAAAAGTTTTAGGTGGCACTCGACGCCGTTATGCCAGTATCGGGGATGTAATCAAGGTTTCTGTCAAAGAAGCTATTCCACGAGGAAAGGTAAAAAAAGGCGAAGTCCTAAACGCTGTTATAGTCAGGACCAAAAAAGGTGTCAGAAGGTCAGATGGTTCGTCGATCCGTTTCGATGAAAATGCTGTTGTATTGCTCAATGCGCAACTGCAGCCGATTGGAACTCGTGTCTTCGGTCCCATAACAAGAGAGCTTCGCGGCGAAAACTTTATGAAAATTATATCCTTAGCTCCAGAGGTGCTCTAGGAAGACATTATGCCAGTCAAGCATGGCATCAAGTTAAAGAGATACGATCATGAATAAGATTAGAAAAGGTGATGAAGTCATAGTCATCGCGGGAAAAGATAAAGGAAAAAAAGGTACGGTTCTCTCCGTCGTAAATGGTGGAGAAAGGCTCCTTGTTGATGGTATCAACGTTGCCAAGAAGAATGTGAAGGCGAACCCAAACACGGGAGAACGTGGAGGAATTGTTGCGAAAACAATGCCTATCCATCGTTCAAATGTGATGGTTTACGATCCAGCCAAGCAGAAAGGTAGCCGGGTTGGTATTCGTGTATTAAAAGACGGTCAGCGTGTGCGTTTCCTGAAAGCCAGCGATCAACTTGTAGATGTTAAAGAGTAAAGGTGTAGCTATGCCAAGGTTGCTCGATTTATATCGTAATGAAATTGTGAACAAGCTTAAAGACAAGTTTGCTTATACATCGGTCATGCAGGTGCCACGTATTGAAAAAATTACTATCAATATGGGTGTTGGTGAGGCAGCCGCAGATAAGAAAGTTCTTATTAACGCAATAGGCGATTTGGAAAAGATTACCGGTCAAAAAGCAGTGCAAACCTTATCACGTAAGTCCATAGCAGGATTTAAGATTCGTGAAGGGTGGCCGATAGGTTGTAAGGTAACTTTGCGTCGTGCAAAGATGTATGAATTTCTGGATCGATTAATTACTATCGCGTTGCCGCGTGTACGAGACTTCCGTGGTGTTACCGCAAAATCATTCGATGGTCGTGGTAATTATAGTCTGGGTATTAAAGAACAAATCGTATTCCCTGAGATCGAGTATGATAAAATTGATGCCCTGAGAGGTATGGATATTACGATTACAACCTCAGCAAGAACGAATAAAGAAGCATTTGCTCTCTTGCAGGCATTCAATTTCCCTTTTAGAGAGAAAGAAGTGAGTTAAGGAATATGGCCAAAAAATCAGTAAGAAATCGTAACCAAAAGCGCATCAAGCTCGTTGAAAAACTCAGGGCCAAGCGCGATCAGCTTAGAGAAGATGTAAGTAACATTCATTTAAGTGATAAGGAACGCTGGGAAGCCATGCAAAAGCTGCAAGAACTTCCACGTGATTCCAGTCCTGCACGACGACGTAACCGTTGCAAGCTATGCGGCCGTCCACGTGCATATAACCGGCTAACAGGCTTGTGCAGACTGCATATGAGGACCGCAACGATTAATGGTATGGTTCCTGGAATGCATAAAGCAAGTTGGTAATTAAAGAAAGGTAGAGGTAGCACAGATGTCAATGCAAGATCCAGTTGCTGATATGCTTACATGCATACGGAATGCTCAGGCCATGGGAATCCAGAAGATTCGCTTGCCCCATTCAAATTTAAAAAAAGAAATATTAAAAGTCTTGAAAGATGAAGGCTTTATCAACGAATACGAAGTCGTTGAGGCTGATAACAAAAAAGATCTTCAGGTATCACTCAAATATTACCAAGGTCGTCCAGTAATTGAGAAGATCAATCGTGTTAGCCGTCCGGCATTGCGTATATACAAAGGCTATGATCAGCTGCCAGTTGTTCGCGGTGGTTTAGGTATCGCAATTGTTTCCACTCCTAAAGGAGTGATGTCTGATAAAACTGCACGCGCCCAACAAGTAGGTGGCGAAGTTTTATGCACTGTTGAGTAGGAGTGAGTATGTCAACACCATCGAGTGTCACTACATCAAGAATTGGACGCAAGCCAGTCGCTGTACCTGCTGGCGTTGAGGTTAAAATTCATGACCAAAAGATGTCGGTAAAAGGTCCTAAGGGGCAGCTTTCGATTCCTTTACATCCGTTTGTACATGTAAAAGTTGAAGGCAATGAAATCAAGGTTACGCCAAACAGTGAAAACCGTAAGATTATCACTGGCAAGAGCATAAAGTTATACAGATCAATCGCGGGTACTGTCCGTGCAAATATTTACAACTTGATCCACGGTGTTACCCATGGTTTTGAACGTAAACTGATGTTGGTTGGTGTCGGTTATCGTGCGCAGGCAAAAGGCAAGGTGTTATCACTCAGTCTCGGATTTTCGCACCCAACTGACTATAACGTGCCAGATGGTGTAACGATTGAAACACCGACACAGACAGAAATTGTGATCAAGGGTGCAAATAAGGAAATTGTTGGTCTTGTTGCAGCTCAGATCAGGCGTATTCGTGGCCCTGAACCTTATAAAGGTAAAGGTGTTCGATATGCGAATGAAACTATTGAGCTCAAGGAAACCAAGAAGAAATAACTAATAATCTTCATTCTGGAGTGGACTATCCTGGAATGAACTTTAGATTGTAGATGGCTCACCATATCAGTGAGTCAAATCTGAGAATAGTAAGGTGCTGTGATGAACAAACGATTATCAAGGCTGCGTAGAGCAAAGCGTACAAGATTAAGAATTCGTGACTTAGAAGTTACGCGTTTAACAATTAATAAAACACCTCGTCATATGTATGCACAAGTAACAACCGCTGATGGTTCCAAGACATTAGCTTGCGCCTCTACCCTTGACAAGGAATTAAGAAAGAAATTGAAAGTAACTGGTAATGTCGAAGCCGCCAAAGAAGTTGGCAAGTTGATTGCCAAGCGTGCATTGGAAGCCGGAGTCAATGCAGTAGCATTTGATCGTGCAGGTTTTGCGTTTCATGGTCGTGTAAAAGCGTTGGCTGATGCGGCGAGAGAAGGCGGATTACAATTCTAAAGGTAAAGGCAACTTTTAAGGTAAAGTGATATGGCGAGTTTTGATCAAGGTGTTAAAGGTGACGGTTACTCAGAAAAGCTTGTCGCTGTTATGCGCAATGCAAAAGTAGTCAAGGGCGGTAAAATCTTCAGCTTTGCAGCGGTAACTGTTGTTGGTGACGGGAACGGAAGAATTGGAATTGGTAGAGGCAAGGCGCGTGAAGTTCCTGTTGCTATCCAGAAATCTCTCGAAAATGCCCGAAAAAATATGCGTCATGTTGTGCTCAAGGGTGATACTTTACACCATCAGGTAACTGGCAAACACGGTGCAACACGTGTTTTCATGAAACCAGCTTCAGAAGGTACAGGTATTATCGCTGGTGGTGCAATGCGAGCTGTTTTTGAGGTACTTGGTGTCAAGAATGTTCTTGCCAAAATCGGTGGATCAACAAACCCTGTCAATGTAGTACGGGCCACACTGAAGGCATTGTCAAGCATCACTACGCCAGAATTTATGGCTTCAAAACGCGGCAAAACAACAGAAGAGCTGCTTGGTTAATTTTTAATCATATTAACTGGCAGAATTTAGTTAACTTTTAAATCGGTAGAGGAATTGTAAAGATGCAGCTTAATACTTTACATCCAGCTCCTGGCTCTAAAACAAAATCTAAGCGCTTAGGTCGTGGAATCGGGTCAGGTAAAGGTAAAACGTGTGGTCGTGGGCACAAAGGTCAACGCGCCAGAGCGGGTGGATATCATAAAGTCGGCTTTGAAGGCGGACAGATGCCTTTGCAAAGACGTATTCCAAAGTCAGGTTTTCGTTCACGTCAATCCCTGAACCGTGAAGAAGTCTACTTGTCTGACTTAAATCGTATCGATGGCGAAATGATTGATCTTACCATCCTGATTGAAGCTGGTGTCATAAGATCTGATACAAAAGACGTCAAGATTATAGGCTCAGGTGAAATCAATCGAGCAGTAACAGTACGAGGAATTTCAGTAACAGCCGGTGCCCGTAAGGCAATTGAAGCGGCAAAAGGAAAAGTAGAGGCATAAATGGCAGCAGGCAGGCAGGGTGCAAGTTCTAGTTTAAGTGGATTAACGGATCTGAAATATCGGCTGCTGTTTGTTCTGCTTGCAATTGTCGTATTTCGGGTTGGATCACATATTCCAGTCCCGGGCCTGAATCCGCAGCGTTTACAGGAATTATTTAACGGCCAACAAAATAATATTGTTGGCTTGTTTAATATGTTTTCTGGTGGTGCGTTAATGCGTTTTAGTATTTTCGCATTAGGCATCATGCCCTATATTTCTGCATCGATCATTATTCAATTGCTGACTGTCTTGTCTCCTTCACTCTCTGAGTTACGCAAGGAAGGTGAATCCGGGCAGCGAAAGATTAATAAGTACACGCGTTATGGAACCGTTATATTGTCAGCATTTCAGGCAATCGGCGTTTCTAAGATGCTTGTTGCAAACGGTGTTGCAATTGCCCCAGGCTTGCCGTTTTATTTTACGACGGCATTGACTCTGGTAACTGGCACGATGTTTCTTATGTGGCTTGGCGAACAGGTTACCGAACGTGGCATTGGTAATGGTATTTCAATGATTATCTTTGCAGGTATTGTCGCGGGGCTCCCAACTGCATTGGGTCGTACACTTGAACAAGTACGAGAAGGTCAATTGCAGGTTGTGGTATTGATCTTAGTGGCAGCGGCGGTATTTGCCGTCGTTGCATTTGTTGTTTTCGTTGAACGGGCTCAGCGTCGAATTACAATTAATTATGCTCGGCGTATGCAGGGTGGTAAGGTCTACTCTGCCCAAAGTACACATCTGCCGTTAAAAATTAATATGTCTGGTGTCATACCACCCATCTTCGCGTCAAGTCTGATATTGTTTCCAGCAACTATTGCCCAATGGTTTGGCAATGCAAAAGGTATGGAATGGTTGAGTACCTTAAGCGTAGCTTTGCAGCAAGGACAGCCCTTGCACATGATATTGTTTAGTGCTGGTATTATCTTTTTCTGCTTCTTTTATACAGCATTAGTATTTAATCCTAAAGAAACAGCTGAAAACTTGAAAAAATCAGGTGCTTTTATCCCTGGAATTCGACCAGGTGAACAGACTGCACGCTATATTGACAATGTAATGACCAGGCTAACGCTTGCTGGATCAATTTATATTACATTAGTCTGCTTGTTGCCCGAGTTTTTGATTTTAGCTTGGAATGTGCCATTTTATTTTGGTGGTACCTCCCTGTTAATTATCGTTGTCGTGGTAATGGACTTTATGGCACAGGTTCAGGCTCATATAATGTCATACCAGTATGAGTCACTATTGAAAAAAGCAAATTTGCGTGGCGGCGGTGGTTTAGGGTCGTCTCGTTAATTAAGTGTTTGAATTATAACATATTATCCATTATGCTTGACATCCAGCATCCATAATGGTGAACAGTTTGAGGGTATAAAAATGAAAGTTGGTGCATCAGTCAAAAAAATATGCCGTAATTGCAAGGTAATCAAGCGCAAGAACACCGTACGAATTATCTGCAAGGAAAAGCGTCATAAGCAAAGACAAGGTTGATTTTTTCGTAATTGAATATTACACTCATGCGCTTTTTGTATGTTTGTTTGGTTTATCTAGTAAGAAGTTAGGAGTGATTGAATGGCTGCCCGTATTGCAGGCGTAATAATTCCAATGCAGAAGCATATCGTGATAGGGCTTACTGCTATATATGGGATTGGTAGAAATCGTGCTCAGGTTATATGCGAATCAGCAAAAGTTGACCCTTCAAAGAAGGTTAAAGACTTGACTGAAGCTGAATTAGAAAATTTGCGTGGTGAAGTTGGCAAGTTTCGTGTAGAAGGTGATTTACGTCGCGAAGTTGCTATGAATATCAAGCGCTTGGTCGAGCTCGGTACCTATCGAGGTACTCGGCATAAGCGTGGCTTGCCAGCGCGTGGCCAACGCACACGTACCAATGCAAGAACACGTAAGGGTAAAAGAAAGGGTAAATAAAAGGTAGTACACGATGGCGAACACATCACACGATTCAACACAGGCAAAACGCTCCGCAGCGCCTGAGAATAAGGATAGAGAAGGTGGATCCGGCGAGGCTGGTTCCAAGGGTACAGGCGGCAAGGCATCTGGTGGAACAGGTACTGGAGCAGCTACGAAGTCACGCAAAAAACTAAAACGTCAAATTAGTGATGGTATTGCGCATATATATTCATCATTCAATAACACGATTGTGACAATTACAGATGTTCAGGGTAACACAGTAAGCTGGACAAGTGCTGCTAACTGTGGATATCGGGGTTCACGTAAATCTACACCTTATGCTGCTGGTGAAGCTGCACAAAAAGCCGGTCAGGCAGTAGTTGAGAACTTTGGTATGAAGAATGTACAGGTCAGGGTAAAAGGACCTGGTCCAGGCAGAGAGTCCGCAATCCGCGCTCTCCACGCAGTTGGACTAAAAATTGTTTCGATTACAGATGTAACAGGTATCCCATTTAATGGTTGCCGCGCTCCAAAGAAACGACGCGTATAACAGGAGATAATGAATGGCACGGTATTTAGGTCCTCGATGCAAACTTTCCCGCAGGGAAAGAATGGATCTTTCACTCACAAGTGGTGTTAGACCCTTAGACACAAAATGCAAATTAGACACAGCTCCAGGCCAGCATGGCGCACGCCGCGGTCGTGAGACAGAGCATGGTGTACAATTACGCGAAAAGCAGAAAGTTCGTAGAATTTATGGTATTTTAGAACGGCAGTTTGAGAACTACTTTAAGAAAGCGACACGTCTTAAAGGGTCAACCGGCGAAAACTTGTTGAAACTGCTAGAACGTAGATTAGATAACGTTGTCTATCGTATGGGATTTGGCTCAACACGTGCTGAAGCACGGCAGCTGGTTAGCCATCGCTGTATACTGGTTAATGGTAAAGTGGTCAACATTCCATCTTATTTATTATCACCAGGTGATATAGTCAGCGTGCGTGAAGGTTCCAAAGGGCAGCTTCGAATTCAATCAGCATTAACATTAGCCCAGGCTAGACCTGGCTGTGACTGGTTGGAAGTTGATGCAGCAGCTTTCTCTGGCACATTTAAAAATGCTCCAGACAGAGACCGCTTACCACCGGATATTAATGAACAGTTAATTGTTGAGCTTTACTCTAAATAAGTCACTTCTGGGATAGAGAGGTTGTTACATGCAAAACAATCCATTTGATTTTTTAACGCCTCGTGAAATTGCTGTTGAGACGATCTCGCCATTTCATGCGAAGATCACATTGGAACCACTTGAACGTGGCTTCGGGCATACATTAGGGAATACCTTGCGTAGAATCTTGTTATCATCTATGCCAGGGGCAGCTATCGTTGAAGTAAAAATCGATGGTGTGCTGCATGAATACAGCGCTATTTCAGGTGTACAGGAAGATGTAGTTGAAATACTGCTCAACCTGAAAGGTGTTGCCATCAGACTACATGGTCGTCAGGATGTTACTTTGAAGCTTAACAAGAAAGGTCCTGGTCCCGTTGTTGCGGGCGATATCGAACCAGAGCATGATGTTGAAATTGTCAATCCTCACCATGTCATCGCTCACTTGAACGAAAGTGGTTCACTCAGTATGACTTTGAAAGTCGCATTGGGAAGAGGATATCAACCAGCTGTTGTTCGCAGCCGTAAATCCGAAGGTAAGACCACTATCGGAGCACTGCATCTCGATGCGAGCTTTAGTCCTGTTAGACGCGTTGCCTATACAGTAGAAAATGCGCGTGTAGAGCAGCGTACTGACTTGGACAAGCTGGTCATTGATCTTGAAACTAATGGCACTCTGGATCCGGAAGAAGCAATTCGCCGCTCAGCGACCATTCTTCAACAACAATTGGCTGCATTCGTCGATTTACAGTCTGCTCCTCAGATTCAGGAAAAATCATCCCGTGAAGATTCAGTGAATCCGATTTACTATCGCCCGGTTGATGATCTGGAATTGACAGTTCGCTCAGCTAACTGTCTGAAGGCCGAAAACATCTTCTTTATCGGTGACCTGGTTCAAAGAACTGAAGGAGATCTCTTAAAGACTCCTAACCTGGGTAAGAAGTCATTAACTGAAATCAAGAATGTTTTGGCAGCTCACGGACTTGCTCTCGGTACCAAAATTGAAGGCTGGCGTACTCCGACTTCAGGTCATGATAAAGACGAAGCAAAATAAGTGGTATGAATTAAAATAGAAGGGTTTTTAGTCATGCGTCATCGTAATACAGGTAGAAATTTAAGTCGTACGAGCAGTCATCGTAAGGCTATGTTCAAAAACATGATGGTTTCATTACTCCGTCACGAAATGATCAAGACAACCTTGCCGAAGGCAAAGGAATTACGACGTTTCATTGAACCGATGATCACTCTTGCTAAAGAAGACACTCTGCACAGACGCAGGCTGGCATACACGCGTCTGAGAGATCGTGATATCGTTCTGAAATTGTTTAATGAAATTGGACCATTCTACAAGAAGCGTCCAGGCGGCTACTTGCGTATATTAAAATGTGATTTTCGCAAAGGCGATAACGCGCCAATGGCGATTGTCGAGTTAGTGGATCGTCGCGAAAACGCAGCAGCTTAAGATTATAAATATAATAATAAAGTAAGTATCAATATCATTTAGCCAAGTTGGTTTTTGCTGACTTGGCTTTTTTGTTGTCTGCACCCATGATCAATTTGCAGAAACGTAACCTTTATACTGATGGTCAATTTGTCTTGCGCCGCTATGAGCGTGATTATGTGCGGCCATTACCGAACCCGGAAAGTGTGACGATATTTTCTCTCCTAAAGTAGTTGCGACTGCCAGGCTAATAAAATATAATTCACCCTCTTTTTAAGTATCCGTAACAGATGGACAGCGTTGGAGTTTTCAAATGTACGCAGTAATTATTAGTGGCGGTAAGCAATACCGTGTTCAAGAGGGAGATACCCTGAAACTTGAGTCATTACCTCAAGAAGTGGGCTCAACAATCGATTTTGACAAGATTTTATTAGTAGGTGAAGGCGATAAGATTAAAGTTGGCCGCCCCTATCTGGATGGTTGCAAGGTATCTGCTACTGTCGTATCCAGGGGTCGTCACAAGAAGATTGAAATCGTTAAGTTCCGTCGGCGTAAACACCATGAAAAATGGCAAGGGCACAGACAGAACTATACCGAAGTGAAAATTACCCAGATCAAGGGCTAATAAGGGGAATTTGCAATGGCACATAAAAAAGCTGGCGGTAGTACCCGCAATGGTCGTGATTCTAACCCCAAATATCTTGGAATCAAGCGTTATGGTGGTCAACTCGTCAATGCTGGTGAAATCATTATCCGGCAACGCGGTACCAAGTTCCATCCCGGAATGCATGTTGGGCTGGGCAGAGACCATACCTTGTATGCTTTGAAAGCAGGGCGTGTCGTATTTGGCGTCAAAGGTCCGATGCGTAAACGTTGTGTAAGCATTGAACCAGTAGAAGCGGCTTAAACTGTCTTAATACATATCGTTTAATCAACAAAAAGCCTCGCCAATCCATGCGAGGCTTTTTTTATTTGTCACCACGCGTGGTAGTTATGAAGTTCGTCGATGAAGCTAAAGTCTATATTGAAGCTGGAAAGGGCGGGAATGGTGCCTGCAGTTTTTTGCGTCTGAAATTCATGCCCTTGGGCGGCCCAGATGGCGGAGATGGCGGCGACGGTGGCAGTGTTTTCCTCCAGGCCGATGAGAGCATCAATACACTTGTGGATTACCGCTATATTCGCACGTATAAGGCTGAAGATGGCGAAAAAGGGGGTAGCAGGGACTGTACCGGAAAGAGCGGCCAGGATTTAATTTTGCGCGTTCCAGCAGGGACAATGGTATATGATGATGATACCAATGAACTGATCGCTGATTTGACCGAGCCGGGCCAGAAAGCATGCGTTGCCCGAGGTGGACGACATGGCGTAGGTAACGCAAAATTCAAAAGCAGTGTGAACCGTGCACCGCGCCGGACCATTCCGGGCGAGGAGGGTGAGAAACGTAACCTGAGGCTGGAATTAAAGGTTCTGGCAGATGTAGGTCTGGTTGGCATGCCGAATGCTGGTAAATCTACTCTTATCAGCGCAATGTCGGCAGCGAGGCCCAAGGTGGCAGATTATCCCTTCACAACGCTTTACCCCTATCTGGGAGTGGTTCGTGTTTCTCACTTCCATAGTTTTGTTATTGCTGATTTGCCTGGATTGATTGAGGGAGCGGCGGAAGGCGCCGGGCTCGGAATCAGGTTTCTGAAACATGTTGCCAGGACCCGCTTATTGTTCCATGTCGTGGATGTTTCCCCCCTGGACGGCAGTGATCCGATTGAAAATGTGAAAGCAATCACGGCTGAGCTCGGGAAATACAGTGAAGAATTACTCAGCAAGGAACGGTGGTTGGTATTAAATAAAATTGATTTATTGCCGCCAGAAGAAATCGAAGAACATTGCAAGCGCATCGTCAAAAAACTGCGCTGGAAAGGTCGTGTATTTATCGTGTCGGGGCTGGCTAACAAGGGTCTGGATGAGCTTGCCCGGGCGGCCATGCACTATCTGGATGAGCACAGGAAGGGAGAAAAAGTGCAGGAATAACCAATATTCATGAGTCAATTGAATATTCCTGGTATTCCATAGCCTTGCTTGTCGTACTTGGCTGTTTGCAAACAAAAAAACCCGCATAAGTTAACTCATGCAGGTTTTTTCTATCAAATTACAGTGCTTACGCTTTAGCTGCGGCTTTTTCGCTCATTTTCTTGATGTGCTGAGTCAGCCGGCTCTTGTGACGGGCAGCTTTATTCTTGTGAATAATACCCTTGTTGACCATACGGTCGATGACTGGGGTTGCTTCCTGGATGGAGGCTAAAGCTGCTTTCTGGTCACCAGAAGCGATGGCAGCGGTTACTTTTTTAATATAGGTTCGAAGCATGGAACGCATGCTGGCGTTATGTCGGCGGTGTTTTTCGGCCTGGCGGACACGCTTTTTTGCTTGCTTTGTATTAGCCAAGGGTCTTCTCCAAAATCGTAATCTGTTTTACTGTCGGTATGTTTCAAAAGAGTGCGTAATATGCCCGCTTTTCAAGAAGTTGTCAATTTGCGAGATGGAATAAATTAGGAATTAATGACATCCAGGCGCAGTAGATTGTGAATAAAATTTGATCAATCCAGCGGTGGCGGCAGGTATGCGCAATGTGATTGAGCTTGAATTTGCCGCTGCTTGCGGGAACAACTGTGAACATTGAAACACGAGTGATAAATATGAAAATAGCCAGAAGACCGTGGCCTCGTTTCGCTGGAAACATGTTGCTTAAAATATAGTACACTCACTTTATTGAATATGGATGCGCATTGTGAGTAAAAGCCTGGTTAAGTCAACATCTGTTGTGGTCTGCATGACCATGATTTCCCGTGTATTCGGATTTATCCGGGATATGGTGACAGCGACATTATTCGGCGCATCTGCGCAGTTCGATGCATTCTCAATAGCTTTTCGCATACCCAACCTGATGCGCAGATTGTTTGCCGAAGGTTCGTTCTCCCAGGCATTTGTCCCGGTGCTTGCTGAATATCAGAAGAACAAGCCCCGTGAGGATGTTCAGCGTTTTATTGATGCGATGTCGGGTACCTTGGGTGCTGCGCTTTTGCTAGTCACTGTCATCGGCATTATTGGCGCGCCCTGGATAGTCATGCTGTTTGCACCAGGATTTGTCAAGACCGGCGGTCGTTATGATCTTGCGGTGACGATGCTGCGAATCACTTTTCCATATTTAATGCTGATTTCGCTGACAGCATTTTCTGGTGCGATATTAAATACGCACAGCCGGTTTTGGGTCGCCGCATTTACGCCGGTATTGTTAAATATCATCATGATTGGGTCTGCCATGTGGCTGTCCCCGTATTTCGCCCAACCTATCATTGGACTTGCCTGGGGTGTGTTTATTGCTGGAGTGGTACAGCTGGTTTTCCAATGGCCGTTCCTGAAAAAATTACGCATGCTGCCGTGTCCCAAAATCAATTTTTATGATCCTGGCGTCATGCGTGTACTGAGATTAATGATACCTGCTCTTTTTGGTGTGTCCGTGGGGCAGATCAACCTGATGGTCGACAGCATTTTTGCCTCGCTGCTCATTGTCGGCAGTGTTTCCTGGCTTTATTATTCTGAACGGTTGATGGAGTTTCCCCTAGGTGTGTTCGGGGTGGCCATTTCCACCGTCATCCTGCCACATTTGTCACGTCATCATGCGGCGCAATCGGAAGAGTCGTTTTCTCTCACGCTGGATTGGGCATTACGCGCAGTGCTGTTGATTGGTATTCCAGCGGGTGTGGTGTTAGCGGTGATGTCAGGACCCATGCTTTCCACCCTGTTTCAATACGGCCGTTTCGATGGTTATTCGGTTATCATGGCACGCAAAAGCCTCACCATGTTTGCGATCGGCATCACACCATTCATGCTGGTGAAAGTCCTGGCAGCCGGCTTTTATGCAAAACAGGATTTGCGTGCGCCGGTGCGGATCGCGGTGCTTGCCATGATGGTGAATACCATTCTGAATATCATTTTGATCTGGCCGCTGCATCATGCCGGTATCGCGCTTTCGACATCGCTCGCTGCCCTAGTGAATACGGGGTGTCTTTATTACTTCTTGCGTGAGCGTGGTTTTTACCATCCTCGCGAAGGATGGAGGCTGTTTATGCTGAGGCTTGTCTTTGCCAATATCATATTGGCAGCCTGGCTCTGGCTGGGAGCTGGAGATTTAAGCATGTGGATTAACAGCCATGTCATGTGGCGGATAGAGCATCTGGCATTCTTGCTGATATCAGCAGTGCTGATTTATTTTGCTGCATTATGGCTTGCCGGCATGCGCCTGCATCATTTGCTGATGCCGCAAAGACAACTGGCCTGATTATTCTGGTGCGGGTGTTTCAGTAATAGTAGGTGGAGCCTTGAGACCGGATCGTTCCCCGGTTGGCAACAGGACAAAGGTTTCGTGATGAAAACGAACCAGTTTATCCAGCAGAGCGTTGATGTTGATGCCAAGCCTTTCTGCTCTGGTTTCCAATCCTCGTTCTTCTTTTTCCAGGGCAGACATGGTGTCAGGCTTCACATCTGGATTCTTGAAAGTTGTATGCAGCTTGCCTATAAATTCGCCGATTTCTTCCAGTAATTTGTCGTGTTCCAACGTTTGCTGGTTAGCATCCGCCTGCATGGGTGCAAAATCCTGAGCGTATTTGCCATGATAGGCAGCGGTAGCCTTGGCTGTTTGCATTTTCATCAATGTGGCGTTGATGTCACCGCTGGTTTGCGCCATGGCCTGGGTATCAATGCCATTCTTCACTTTTGACTTCAGTCTGGCAGCCTTGGCATCAAGCAATACTTCACTAATAAATTGTGGGTCGCTTATTTTGCTTTCAGGAACGTTATAGAGTGTTTTGGTTAATCCCTTCATGATCTTGGCATATGTGCTTTCAAATCCGCCGGTCCCTTTCTTTGGCGATGACATTGCTGAAGCCAGTTCTTCAAGCGGAGCGGTTGAGTGTGACTCTTGTGGATTGGGCATGGTTGCTACTCTGAATAATGTCCCTATACGAAATTATAGTAGATACTATCATCATCAGCGAAATGAATTAAGAAAATGTTACGCTGCCTTGGGCTTAAGATAAATAGGGGCAAAAGGAGCAGCCTGGACAAAATCGATCAAGCTTTGTTTCAGGAGCTCCAGCATGGCCAGAAAAGTGACAACGACACCCAGGCGCCCTTCCTTAAGATCAAAAAGACTAGTAAAAAGAAAGTGTTCCTTGTCCTGGACAATGGTCAGAATGTGCGTCATTTTTTCACGCACGGACAGGGCGCCAATCAGCACCTGATGACTGGCGTTTAATTCCGCACGTTTCATGACATCCATCAGGGCTTCCATGAGGTCTTTCAGGGATACGGATGGCAGGGGTTTTTCAACTGATATCAGGCTGCCGTCAGCCTGAGCAACGAATAAGTCACGTTCTTCCCGAGGCAGCTTGTCCAGGTCTTCAGCAGCCTGTTTAAAGCGCTCATATTCCTGCAGGCGGCGGACGAGCTCCGCACGCGGATCATCTTCGGCGTTTTCGGCATCGCTAGGCCGCGGCAAGAGCATGCGGGATTTGATTTCAGCCAGGATTGCAGCCATGACCAGGTATTCAGCAGCCAGCTCCAGCGATAATTCCTGCATTAATTCAATGTATTCCATGTACTGCTTTGTCACCGCCGCGATAGGAATATCAAGGATATCCAGGTTTTGCTTGCGGATGAGATAGAGCAGAAAGTCCAGAGGCCCTTCAAAGGCTTCGAGAAAAACTTTCATTGCATCTGGAGGAATATACAAATCTTTAGGTAAATCAATGACTGCCTGTCCTTTTACCGTTGCAATGGGTGTAATGGCGGCAGGCTCATTATCCGGTTCGATTGCTGCTGATGTGTGCTCAATGTCTGTCATATGCGCTTATGTTAACCATCCTTCAGGTAAAATGCTATATTATCCGCCCTGAAATGATGACGTTCAAATGAACATTGAATGAATAGAAAACAATAACATGATGAGACCTGATATTGACAAAGCAGTGCAACTCCTGAGAGCGGGCGGCCTGGTGGGCATTCCTACTGAAACAGTTTATGGTCTGGGCGCGGATGCTGGTAATGAAGCGGCGATACGCAAAATATTTCAGGCCAAGGAACGTCCCCATGATCACCCGCTGATTGTGCATGTCGCAAGCGTTGAACAGCTTTCTGACTGGGCTCGTGAAATCCCGCCGGCCGCGCTGCAATTGGCGAAGGTTTTTTGGCCTGGACCGCTGACCATTATTTTAAAAAAGCAGCCGCATGTGCTGGATCTGGTGACAGGCGGACAGGATACCGTCGGCTTGCGCATTCCCAGTCATCCCGTTGCGCATGAGTTATTGAAACGGTTTGGCCGCGGCGTAGCTGCTCCCTCAGCGAATAAATTTACGCATATCAGTCCGACGACAGCGGTAGCCGTGCAGGAAGAACTGGGTGACAGGGTAGATCTGATTCTGGACGGGGGTGACTGCACAGTCGGGCTGGAATCTACCATTATCGATATGAGCGGGAATGCACCGGTTATCTTGCGGCCAGGCATGATTAATTCCCAGGCGATTGCCAATGTTCTTGGCGCCGCTGTTGATGTCTCACGGCAGGATGCGCCAGACTTGCGCGCGCCAGGCATGCATCATTTGCATTATGCTCCAGTAACCCAAACCATGTTGATGGAGTCAAAAGCGATTCCTGCACTGGTGGCCAGTCTGCGTCCGGATGATTTGCCAGTCGCATTGGTTATGCATAGTCAAGCTCATGCCGAAATTGACAAGCGCGTGCATCGCGTGCAAATGCCGGATGATGCGGCAGCGTATGCACACGAACTGTATCGAACGTTGCGTGAACTGGATCACCAGCAATACAGGCGCATTATTGTTGAAACAGTGCCTGAGACTGCCGAATGGGATGCGATTCGTGACAGATTGAGCAAGGCTTCTGCTGAAAGAAACAGACGATAAATTCGCGAGCGTTCATTCAGGTTATCTCTTCATTGACAAAAGAATAGAAAGTTATATGATTGCCGCAGTTTTTATTTCAGCTTACAACTCAAACAAATAGTTTTACTTCCCGTTTTATCCCAGTCAGTAATGTATCACGGTGAAAAGACATCATGCAGATGGACAGATTAATTTTATGATTACAGCGGTAGATGAGCGTAATGGTGTGGTGAAATGCCGCTGGGAAGATGTTCGCCAGCGCGTTTCAGCAGTGGAACCGCGTTTCGCCAGGCTTGTTGATGAATTAAATCCCGATTATTCTTTTCCGTTATTTCTTGTGTACCTTCCTTATGGCGCGCTGAAAGGCGATACCAAAAGTTCGTATTTTCCAGATGGGCGTGGCGGATATTATCGCTTGAGTGATCCCGGTGCGCCTAAAGATATTGTTCAGCATCTGGGTTACGGCATGGATGGATCACCCATGGGAATGGTGCTGGAAAAACAGTTTGAATATTTTATTGATCTGAAACATAAAGGAATTACTATTCCGTGGCTCATGTATTCACCAGGCCATTTTTACCCGTTTTCGACTATCCTTGGCTGTCATAGCAAGCATGTTTACGCGCCAAATGGATTGCTGACGGTGACATCGGGCGCAAGATCCGCATTCATGCTGCCGAATATCGGCTGTAATTCGCAGCATGTTAACCTGAAGCGTGATTTCAATATCCAGCGGCGGGCGCCAAAGTCGTTGTATGATCACTGGCTGGTGTTCAAGGAAATCATCAATGGCGGTGTTTATCATTGTGACTGGCGTTCCTGTCTGATTTATTTCAGCGAAAAGTGGATTAACAAATTGCACAAAGACAAGGCGTGGATGGAGTTGAAATTATATTTGCATGAAACCGCCTGGCGCCGTTTTGAGTATGAGCGTAACCGCATCTATTACGATATTACCTTTTCAATGATCCAGGCAAAATACAATCTGAAACCCAATCCCTATCTCGCGGATACGGCGCGGCATTTATTCGCAACAGCCATTGGTGCTGCGCCTGGCTATGTGCCAGCGCGTGATGAAGCTGCGCTGCCATTAAACCTGATCCAGAAAGCCTTTATTGAATCTTACGGATTAAAAAAATATATTCCAACTATCATGCATCCGGTGCATTTTGATTTTGATAAAACCACGTTGCCGGTTTATTACTCGTTACAGCATCCATCTACTTACGTTTTTTCACCCAAATCGCGCACGGTCACCAGTACCATTTCTGAAATACACGAGCTTGAATACATCATGAGTGTGTTTTGTAAGGAATTGTCCAGTGAAAAAAATATTTGCGCGGATACTATTATTGGAAAAATTGCCAAATCAGTGATATTTGACTATTTCCATAATAAACCGGATAGACAGCGTATTATCAAGCAATCCAGAGTCATTGCCACCATGGATCCAAGATTTGGATCACAGCCAATGAAAGGTAAAAAATCTGCCGCGGTATTTGCGGCGGATGCACCGTTTGTACGCGGCTGTGTCAGTATCAGGGCAAGGCAAGATGTAAAATGATTGGCAGGTGTTTTGAAATTTGGTGCCAGGTATTATGGACATTCTGCTTTTGTCAGGGCAGAATTTTGCTGCCGCGGGTCCTGACGTTGATAATGAATAGAGAACAGGAAGCAGACGCACCCGATTAATCCACACGCAGACCATAAAACCGTGCTGCCAAGCTGCTGGTAAATATAAGCGCCCGCTGCCGGACCGGCGACACGGCTGCCAGCATAGACAAATCGATATATTCCCATGATTAATCCACGCTTGTTTGCCGGTGCCTGCTCATAACAAATCAATTGCGCGACTGAAAAGAAGAGTATTTCTCCAAGCGTATAGATAACACAAGCAAGCAAAACATGAAAATAGGTGAAAGAGAAGATCAGCAGGAACATGCCTCCACCCAAAAGAAATGCGCCAAGGCCAATCACCAGTATCGAATTAAAACGGGCAGCATGGTTGGCAAGAGGAGTTTGGAAAGCAACGACCAGAAAAGTGTTTAATGCGAACAGCACACCAAAACCGCCAAAATTATAATGCGGAAAATGCGCATGCAGATAAATGGTATAAGTACTGCTCAATTGAGCGATGATCATGCCGGTAAAAAATAAAAATAAGATGACAATGCCAATAAGGCGCATTCCAGGGTTTTTGCCTGATGAAACCTGGCTGGGGCCAGCAGATGTGCTCGTATGCGACAGCTTGATTTTTGCGGCATGACAAGATTGGGCTACAAAACCAGCGGAGAGCAGAGCCAGAAGCACCGCTGCGCATAACATCAATAGCCGGAGATTGTAACTGGCGCACAGGCTGATCAATAATGCCGCGCTTCCCAAGCCTAAATTGGCGACTGTTTCAAGTAGATTCAGTGCTTTTAATTTTATTTTCTCGTCATGCTGGCAAGCGGTTAATGTCCAGAGAATATTCGCTGTGATAAAACCGTAAGTTGCCATGCCGAGCAGGCATAAATCCAGCATAAGCGCGAGCGGTTTTTGTAATAGCGGCAAGATAGAAAACGCGAGAGACTGGATAAAAAGACTGCTGATTGCGATAATACGCGGCGAAACTTTATCGGCTGTACCCCCCCCCCATGACGCCGCCAGCCATGGTGCCTAGTCCATAACAGGCGATAATCATGCCTGCCGTGCGCACATCCAGATGCAGTTTATTGACAAAATACAGCGGCAGGAAATAGCAGAGACTGATGACGACAGAGTGAATGAAAAGTAAAAAAATATTCACCCAGCAAGCCTGGGGTAATCCGGTATAATGACGAAAATATTTTTTCAGCCAGATAGTCACGATTTCAATCTGCAATTTGTAAATCATTTATATTGATGCCAAGTTTTTCCAGCATAACCATATCGCATGGTGCCTTGCGCGCAGGAGGAACATACAATGTGCTGATTCGTGAAATATTCGCCTGGGGCAAATGCCGCAGTGCGATTTTCTGCTTGCGTGATGCCATGTGCGGATACTGGCTGCCCTCGAACAGAATAACTTCATGGTTCAGGTCATAGCAGTGACTCAGATAATCGACCAGGATTTGCGTTCCATGCTGATGGGCATGATCAGGATTATTGCCGAGCAATCCGATGACACTGACTTGCCACAGAATCAGATGACTGCAACCGTCAAACGCGCGTTTGTGAATTAAAAAATCGGTGGCTTCATAGGACTGACAGCCGACTAAACCAGGGTCGATCTGTAATTCGGCAAACAGGTAGTCTTCAGCTGAAATCCCTGGCAGGATACAGGTGGAATAACCGGCTGCACTTGCCTGTATTACTGCATCCAGTGCCGGTTTTGCAAACACAACAGGATGCCCTTCCAGCACCATGCAAACGTGCTGTTCAGAGGCTACAGCCTGCAGAAGTGTGCGGGTAATATCTCGATACGCTTGCTGGCGCAGTGGATATTTTTCATAAGCTGATGCAAGTGACAGAGAGTATGGATGCTGTGCGTGCAGCCATGCCCGCATGGCTGGTTCGCTCACGAGATAGAATAAGACATCGGCGCACGCAATGGCGGCTTTTGCCTCGATGGTTAAATGCGACATGAATTTGATGCCGCAGCCAACGATAGTAAGCGACCCCTTTTTCATGCTAGCCGCAACTATCCAGTGAAACCTGGACAACGGTGCGCTCATTGGCAAACACTTCATCAGTACTGCTGCCGCGCAGTTGCTGCTTAAGCAAGGTGTTATCCTGTGATACAAATGCCTGTTGTACAGCGGGTGATTGCTTTGCCAGCAAATCAGTTAAGTCGCGTTGCTGTACAGGTGTGGACGCTAGCTCAATCAATAAGTTCAGTAAGTTCATGACAAATACTCGGCAAGGGTTTAAACGCAAGCAGTGATGTGATTGTTGACGCCTGCAAATGCTAGCATGCAGACAGATGACTGTCATCATGGAATTTCAGGTATGCCAAGAAAAATATCAAGGAGTTTGTATTCGTGATAGTGTGCATGTCCACAAAATGAAAATATTCATTGCGCGCTTAAGGAGCTTTCGTGTCAGCGCAAAAAATTATCTTATGTTATCATTGCCAGTATGATGACAACCCAAATGAAAGAAGCGACACGGCTGATTGATGGCCCGTCCGGAAAACTGGAAGTGGCGGTCAGTGAACCCACAGGTGAAGAACGCAGCGCCTGGGGAATTGTCTGTCATCCTCATCCTCTCTATGGCGGTACCATGCATAACAAGGTCGTCACCACACTTGCCAAGACTTTTCAGGGCATGGGTGTGACCACAGTGCGGTTCAATTTTCGTGGGGTCATGCGCAGTGAAGGCAGTTTTGATCAAGGCAATGGCGAGCTGGATGACTTGCTGGCAGTGATTGACTGGGTGCAGCGCGAGCGGCTCAAAAATGAAATCTGGCTGGCTGGATTTTCATTTGGCGCATTCATTGCCGCGAAAGCTGCGACCCAGATTCCAGTCAACAAGCTGGTGACGGTTGCGCCGCCCGTCCAGCATTTTCCCATGCAAAACCTGCCGCCCATTACCTGTCCATGGGTCCTGGTGCAAGGTGAGCTGGATGATGTTGTTCCGCCCAAGGAAGTCTTTGAGTGGGCAGAGTCACGCCAGCCGCAACCCATCATCATACGCTTTCCCCAGGCTGGCCATTTCTTTCATGGCCAGCTGGGGGAGTTGCGGATGCGCATTGAGGAAGCATTGCGCGGCTGATTAATCCTTTTCAGCAGATCAATGTCTTCTGTTAGGTGCCGGGCTAAGTGGTACTTCTTCAGGCGTTGTTTGCGTTGCCTGTTGCAGTTTTCGCACTTCCTCTTTGGACATTGCCATTTCTTTGGCTCCAGGGAAAACATGATCTCCGAGTTCCTTGAGGCGAGTTTTAAATTCCTCGACGTAGGCTTCTCTTTGATGCGGTTTTCTTGGCGGGAAGCCGATTGATGAGGAGACTTTATAATCTTTTATAACGCAGTAAGTGTACATGGCTTCAGCGAGTTTTGGATGCATGTTACCTACCAATCGCATAGCTTTATTCTTGTCCTTGAGATCGACACGGAATTGCTCGACTTTGGCAGCAGCCAGTTTGATCAACTCGTTAGGCGGCATCTTATCGATGTCTTCATGGCTGTAGTATAAATCCAAAGTAGGCCGTCCATTTGTAACTTTTTGTACGGAGGCAACTTTGGCAGGAACCGATATTTTTCTGTTTGGATGGTTCGGGTCTGGTTCGATCTTGGATACCGTCAGGTAGTTTATTCTGACAGCACCATTTACGAGTTTTTCTGATTGACCGAAACCAGCACGTATACCACCGCCGCCAACTGCGGGCTGACCCAAGAAGGCATTAATATTATCCATGACTTGTTGTTGCGTTGTTCCAGGCGGCAGAAGCTCGCTTTCATTGCAAAAGTTGTGCAAGGTGCGTGCTGCCCCTAGGCGTTTGCCTTCCTCTATTTTGTCCATGGCTTCATACAGTTTTTCCCTGGATTCTGCGATGATCTCTAATCTGTCTTCAACATCCTTGATCTTGGCATCTCTGCGGAAGACCATATCAGTGGTAGTTTGAAGATAGTTTAACTTCTCTCGCAACTCGCCTTCAGCCAGATCCAGGGCATCTTTCATTTTTTGACAGGATTTGAATATTCTGTCGAGGTCGTCATCAGTGGTTGAGCTTAATCCCAGGCTGTATTCAACTTCAGCAAGATAGCGATTTGCCATGGTCTGGTAAGCGGTTGGCCCGCGCTCACCCCGGCTGGTGCTTTCATCAACAAGCTGGCGGACGCTTCTTTTTAATTTTTCATAACCAGTTTTTGCTTCAGCGAGCGCAGTATTGAATTTCGCTTTGGCATCGTCGCCAACAGGGACAACAGCGGGAGCGCCTTGCACTGGACTGCCTAATGCTTTAAATAATTTGTCTAGCGGCTCTTGTAACTCGTGATCTGGATCCAGATGGCTTTTAATATCACGTACTACATCCGCAAGCTCTGTCAGAGTCGCGGGATCGCTGATTTTGGCTTTATCCATGGCCTTCTTCAGTTCGACAACATAGTCAAAAGTCTCACTGCAATATTGAATAGCTGCAGCCTGATCTTCCCTTTGTTTGCTTCGGCGTGATTCGTTAATCAGATCATTGGCTTCATCGTTGTTAGAGATGCGAGCTTCCAATGGATTCCCCGGATTCTGCAAAGCGGGTATGGGCCCAAATACGTTAACCTGTGTGAAGGCTGCACGCACACCTGCAAGATCATCGCGGTTTAATTGATACAAGTGATCACGCAGATTTTTAATCGCGTTAGCGTAATCCGGTTCCGGGGTGGCAGGATTACCCCAGTGTGCAATCAGTGCATCTTTGACACCCGGCGAAGTGAGATGACCTCTTAATTTGGGCAGAGTGTTCAGAATGTCTCTGTTCTCGGTCAAGAGTTTCTGGAAACGGGCTTCGCCACGGAGCTGCACGATGCGGGCAGCCTGGTTGGCATCATTAAGCGTCGTAGCGGTATCGACATTTAATCCCGGATTGCCGAATACACCGCCGTCATCGAAAACGGCTCGCAATGCGGCGGCATTATTGGCGGCAGCGAGAGCAGCACGCAGGGCAGCAATATCGGGGAATGCATTAGCAGAATCACCCCAGTACGTGATCAATGCTGCCTTGACATTATTATCCCGAAGGACGTCCAGGAGAGCTGGCATGGCAGCGATATCGGGATGATTGAAGAACTGCAGGTAACGGGCCTGGCCGCGGAGAGCTTCAATGCGGGCAGCCTGGTTGGCATCATTAAGCGTAGTAGGGGTATCAACATCTAATCCTGCATTGCCGAACACACCACCGTCTTTGAAAACGGCCCGCATTTCATCTTCATCCTGAGCTCCAGCCAGTGCTTCACGCAGTACTTCGGGAGTGGGGAACTGGATTAATGGGTTTCCCCAGTGAGTAGACAAGGCAGCTTTAACGTTTGGTTCCCGAAGGACGTCCAGGAGAGCTGGCATGGCAGCCACATCAGGGCGGGCGATGAATTGCAGGAAACGCGCTTCACCGCGGAGTTGGTTTTCCTGGCCATTGTTTTGCAGGCCGGCATTGTTTTGCAGGGCGGCATCCAGGTTAGGCACGTTACCGAAAGCATTACCGGCGAGGAA
>JAJPJI010000002.1 GCA_021324305.1 Gammaproteobacteria bacterium
AATTCTCATCCGCACTCGCAAATTCTCCTTCGCATGAATTGCTCAGGTAAGCGCGCACATATATCACTCTTTCATCTTGTTAAAGAACTTGTTACCGCTTGAGATGGGGCATTCTACTCGAACCCCGATTTCTGTCAACAACAAAAATGCAATTTTTTAAAACTTTTTTACTCTAACGTCACTTTTGCAAAACGACGCTTACCAACTTGTAAAATAATTGTCTTTTTACCCTGAAGAAGCAAATTTCTGTCCGATATTTTTTCCCCGTCAACACGTACCGCACCTTGCTGCACCAGACGTATTGCTTCAGAAGTGCTGTCAGACAGCCCGACATTCTTGATGAGATTTGCAATTGGCATCCCGTTACTGCCAACCGAGATCGTTATTTCCGGCATGTCATCTGGCATTTGGCCTTTCTGAAACTGCGCGATAAAGCTTTCCCGGGCTTGTCTTGCTGCCTCCGGGCTATGAAAACGCGCCGCCAGTTCCTCACCGAGAAGAAATTTCACATCCCTTGGATTCATGCCGTTATTAACATCATCACGGAGTTTCTTGATTTCATCCATCGAACGGAAGCTGACCAGTTCAAACCAAAGCCACATGGTTTCATCGGAAATCGACATGACCTTGCCAAATATCTGGTCCGCTGACTCATCAATACCAATGTAATTACCCAGGGATTTGGACATTTTTTTGATGCCATCCAATCCTGGCAACAAAGGTAACGTAATGATGATTTGTGGTTTCTGACCTGCGTGTTTTTGCAACTCCCTGCCCATCAGAAGATTGAATTTCTGATCTGTGCCACCCAGTTCTATGTCTGCCTGCATCGCCACAGAATCATAACCTTGCAGCAAGGGGTACAAAAACTCATGTATGGCAATAGGCTGTTCTGATGTGAAACGTTTATGAAAATCATCCCGCTCCAGCATGCGTGCGACAGTGTGAGTGGCTGCAAGTTTAATCAGATCCACTGCCGACAGCTTGTCGCCCCACTGTGAGTTAAACATGATCCTGGTTTTGCCGGGATCCAACACTTTGAAAACCTGTTTCTGGTAAGTGAGCGCATTTTCATTAACCTGCTCACGCGTCAACGGTGGACGGGTTTCGTTTTTTCCCGAAGGATCACCTATCATTCCAGTAAAATCGCCGATAAGAAACATGATTTCATGGCCAAGATCCTGGAGCTGCCGCATCTTATTCAACAATACAGTATGACCGAGATGCAGATCAGGAGCGGTAGGATCGAATCCCGCCTTCACACGCAAGGGACGCCCCTCCTTCAGCTTTGCTATTAATTCTTCTTCCAGAAGAATCTCTTCTGCACCCCGACGAATAATGGATAATGCTTCTTCAATTGTTGCCATTACACTGGTCTCCACTGTTCTTTGTGATTCCGCTGGAGGGATATTCAATTCACTGTGCCAGCAAGGCGGCAGGCCTGGATGCTCATGCTTGCCCAATCCCGCAGCCTTGCTGGCACAGTGAATTGAATATCCCCCGGGCGAAATAACCTGCTATTCTTAAAATGTTCTAAATTGAGAGCGCAGTATGGCACAATGAAGGCCAAAAGTGTGAGCGACCCGTTACAAGACACGGCAGGATGACGAGATGAGAGACTTATACATTGGGTTAATGTCAGGCACGAGCGCAGATGGCATCGACGCGGCGCTGGTTGCCTTTGGCGACACCCGGCCCGCTGTCCTGGCGACATACTACACACCCTATTCCCCCGAATTACGGGAGAAAATTCTTGGCTTATGCCAGAAAGGCGACAATGAAATTCAAAGGCTTGGCGAACTCGATATCATACTCGGCAAAGCATTCGCCCTTGCCGCAAACCAGTTAATCGCGAACCAGTCATTGTTACCCCAAGATATCAAGGCCATTGGCAGCCATGGGCAAACAGTCAGGCATCATCCACACCATCCACACCGGTTTACCATCCAGATCGGCGACCCCAATACGATTGCCGCTGAAACAGGTATCACTACTGTTGCTGATTTCCGCCGCAAGGATATCGCACATGGCGGCCAGGGCGCACCGCTAGTACCTGCGTTTCATCATTGCATGCTTTCATCGGGAAAATTGAATCGCGCTGTTGTCAATATTGGCGGCATTTCCAATGTCACACTCTTGCCGAAGAACACCCCGGATACCATTCTTGGCTTTGACGTGGGTCCCGGAAACGTTCTGATGGATGCATGGATACATTTACATCTACAGGAAACACATGACAACCACGGTGCCTGGGGAGCACAAGGCCGCATGGATCCGGAATTACTTGAACTTTTTCTCAGTGATGAATTCTTTCGACTGCCTCCGCCCAAAAGCACCGGCCGCGAATATTTCAATTACGCATGGCTGAACAAGCAATTACTTTTATTGAATAAGAAAATACCTCCCGCTGATATTCAGGCTACTCTCGCTGAGTTAACCGCACGCTGTATCATTGATTCCATCAGAAAACATATGTCAAATGGGGAGATATTGATTTGCGGAGGCGGTGCGCACAACGCCTTCCTTATGTCTCGCCTGGGCAAACTGGCAACACCCGATTTTTCTGTCCATTCCACACAAAAATATGGTCTTGATCCAGATTGGGTTGAGGCCATGGCATTTGCCTGGCTGGCTCGTCAAACATTAAACAGACAACCCGGAAATCTTCCCAGTGTCACGGGAGCTCATAAGGCAACCATACTGGGCGGTGTGTATTATGCAAACGTGTGATCGCGGCTGCTTTCCTGTTAAACCACTTCAGATTTGAAGTCTTCATACTTTCCGCCCGGACCGCGCTCAATTTTATCAAGATAGTTAAAGACAAAATTGAACGGATAATCAAATATCACTTCCAGCTGCGACCTCAGCTTCGCTTCCTGTTCATGGCTGAATGGAGAAATATGCGCAAGATTAATATGAATTTCGCCAAGCGTTTTTTGGATTACCTGAAACTGTGCTCCGGCAAATAAATCCATCAATCGCAGACCGTTGCTCGCGAAACTGGGCCATATCCGCCTGCCGTCAGGCATCTTGATAACATTACGCTGCCTTCCTAGTACGCGCTTCAAAACAGGCAAAGTACGGCCACAAGGACAGGAATCACCCGGAATTGCATAATCACCAATAACATAGCGAATAAGCGGCGAGGCAAAATTATGTAACCCTGTCACCACCACTCGTCCAGGTTCATCGGTCTGGCATGGTTGATTGCTTTCATTCAACACTTCTACCAGCACATTTTCTGATTGAATATGATAATTCTCATACTCATGACATTGCAGCGCGAGATAACCCAATTCTTTTGTGGAATAGGCATCGATTAATGTCACTTTCATGACTTGTCTCACATAATCACGTAAATCGGGCTCAACGATTTCACTATTCGTATGCACATAACGTAAATTGGACGGCACATCTCCATGCTTAGCAAAATATTGAGCTAACTCTCGCAGCGTCGATGGATTGCAATTGAGATAATGTGGATTAATCGTTCGCAGCCAGCAAGCTTCTTCTTCAGTCGTGCAAATCGTCAAATGATAGCCCTTGCCGGTGGGAATAACAGGGTAGGTAGCTGGCCCCCAGTTTTCAAACATCGCGCCATGCGGCGGTTTGGCATTTGGATTTTCTGTGTAACGAATCACAGCATAGGTTTTATCGAATTCATGTTGATGCCAGAGATGATCACGCAGGGTGAGTGCATTCCAAAAAAATTGCGTTGCCTTATTGCCTCTTACAGTGACCGGCAATCCTGTGGAACCTGTGGATGTCATCAATTCGGATGGTTCATGAGATTTGGGCGGTTGTTTGCTGAAAATGGATTCACCGGCTTTTTGCAAATCCAGACGGCTTAACAAAGGAATATCACCCCATCTCTCCGCAAGCTGCTCTGGGGATGTCATTGGCGGTAGACTTGCAAATGCTTCCTGATAATAAGGCACTGTATTGCGTGCGAAATTAAATAACTCTATGAGTTGAGAAAATTGCAAAGCGCGTAATTTTTCAGGCGGCATTTTTTCACTGGCGGCAAAATACTGTAATTGATAAAGCAATTGCGCAGCCATTGGACTGGGTACAATTGGCCAGATGATATTGGGAATTGCGCTTGGAACTGGCATTGCAGAAATAATTTGATTATCCATGGATTGTTCTTCGAGAAATCATCCCGGTTCAGTCAAATGACGAACCGGGATTGCGTTAGAGTAAAAAATCAGAACCAGTTTGAACTGAAGTTAACGCCAAGGAACAAGCCTTGATTGCTGTAATTGCTGGTTCTGGTCGTTGTATTAGGCTGAAGCGATGACACTATTGGTGGCGGAGATAAAACGGGTACAGATTCATTTATGTTGCTCGCAACATTATTCACTCGTTCAATGGCATCAATGTAGGTATCGGCTTGCCAGCCAGCTTCTATTGTGACGACATTGCACGTACCTTCGCCGCCTGCCTGACCAAAATAGTAAGACCAATTGGCGCCAATACGCATACCCAAATGTGGAACCACAATATAACGCGTACTAAAGGTAGCAGAATCCAGGAATGAATTCGCCCCAGCGGGATTTTCACCATTCAACGCTATATCACGTTTGCTGATGAGTAATGCAGCATTCGCATCCATAAACAATGCAAAATTGTTAGGTAAATGATAAACCGCATTGCCTTCCACTCTTGGACCGATACCTTTCAAATCTAGCGTATTATCATATCCAAATATAAAGCTTGGACTATCGCCGCTTGCAGATGTAATAGTTGCCTGAACCTGCATATCACTATCTAACTTGGCGTATTCAAAACCGCCTGCGAAGCGCACACTCCATGGATTATTGAAATTAATGGTATGACCCATCACTAACCACACATCATCCAGATCAAAGTTCACCTTCGCATTGATATTATGCCAGTCTTGTACGTCTAACCAGCGTGGTAGAGATGCGCCAAAGATGCCCGGTATTGAACTCATAGGGTCGGCAATGGATGAAGAATCATTGGTATGAAACCGTGTCCAGCCTGCGGTAATATCATCATTATCACCAAACTTGATGCCTCCAAACAGACGGAAGCCCCAGTCGTAGTCCGGTGAAATCGCTTTGGTATTCACCGCACCTGTTGAAGTATTTGGAAATACTGTCACGAAATCCAGATCGTCATTACGTGGCTGCAAATCCAGCGCATCGATACCGATAAACCAGCCTTTCATGCGGGGTGATGACCAGGTATTGTTATTTGACGCTGATATAGCAGCATATGATGAACCTGCCATGCCAAGCACGATCACACTGATCGCCGTTCTCTTGAAAAGTGACTTCATTTCCTTATGCTCCATGTGAGTAAACTAAAAATAATACATTAGATGCAATGGTATCAAATTACCTGGGTTAAGCAACACAGGTTGCAAACCAGGTGAGGAAGACAGAACTTAAAAACACAATCCCGCTTTGATCGCATGATCAGAGCGGGATTGAAGACAAGAATCAACTAGAACCAGTTTGAGCTGAAGTTAACGCCCAGGAACAATCCCTGGTTGCTGTAACTGGTAGTTTTTGTGGTGGTCTCTGGAGAAAAACTGGATATCGTCATTCCATTTAGCCCAGGCGACATCGAGAAGGAATTACTACTGCCGTTATTGCGTTCGATAGCATCGATGTAAGTATCTGCCTGCCAGCCAGCTTCTACTGTTACAACATTACACGTACCCTCACCACCTGCCTGGCCAAAGTAATAAGACCAGTTAAGACCAATACGCATACCCAGGTGAGGCACAACAATATGCCGGTCAGAATAGGTGATAGATTCAAATGTTGTGACACCGGCAGGATTAAATGCATTTAAAGCAATATCTCTTTTACTAATCAACAATGCAGCGTTGGCATCCATGAACAAGGCAAAATTGTTTGGCAAATGATAGGTTGCGTTGCCTTCGACACGTGGACCGATTCCTTTCAGGTCCAGGGTATTATCATATTCATA
>JAJPJI010000023.1 GCA_021324305.1 Gammaproteobacteria bacterium
AATTCTCATCCGCACTCGCAAATTCTCCTTCGCATGAATTGCTCAGGTAAGCGCGCACATATATCACTCTTTCATCTTGTTAAAGAACTTGTTACCGCTTGAGATGGCGCATTCTACGCGATCTCATTTCCTTGTCAACAGCATTTTGAATTTATTTTCAAAATTTCTTCTTTTTCAGTGACGCCACATCGGATATCGATCATATGTTATTGATTAATAAATAAAATAAATTAACGTCACAATTTACCGGGCAAGTTGCCATCCTGATTTGGTGGAAACTTTGGTTAACTCAGTGGATTTATCGATACACTGATATGAAACAAGAAATAATTGATTAAATAAAACGCTTAATTGACAATAATGGTTTTATTATATCTCAAAAAATTGAATTTACCAACGTAGTGGTTTAAAAATTTCATTTCGCAGTTGTTTCCTGAATGATGAATCGTTATGGATCCCCGCCTTCGCGGGGATGACAGCAGCACGCATCAGAACAACAGCAGCACGCATCAGAACAACAGCAGCACGCATCAGAACAACAGCAGCACACATCAGAACAACAGCAGCACACATCGAACGACAGTCACTCAGTCAGATTTGAATTGTTTATTTCCCCGACATCAGTTTGCGCAAAAATGCGCCTGTATAGGAATCTTTGTGTTTCGCGACCGCTTCCGGCGTACCAGTTACAACAATCCTGCCTCCTTTCTCTCCCCCCTCAGGACCGAGATCAATGATCCAGTCGGCTGTTTTAATCACATCCAGATTATGCTCAATGATGACAACAGTATTGCCCTGATCACGCAATCTGTGCAGGACTCGTAACAACTGTTCAATATCATAAAAATGCAATCCGGTCGTTGGCTCATCCAGCAGATACAGTACACGTCCCGTATCCTTTCTGGATAATTCCTTTGCCAGTTTGATGCGCTGGGCCTCACCGCCCGACAAGGTTGTTGCACTCTGCCCCAGAGAAATATATGACAGCCCAACATCCAGCAAGGTCTGCAGTTTTCGCGCCACCATGGGAATGGCGTCGAAAAATTCCCTTGCCTCCTCAACCGTCATTTCAAGCACCTGATGGATGGTTTTGCCCTTGAAAAGAATTTCCAGTGTTTCACGATTGTAACGCTTACCCTGACATACGTCGCAGGTGACATACACATCCGCAAGGAAATGCATTTCCACCTTGATGACCCCCTCACCCTGACAGGCTTCACAACGGCCGCCCTTGACATTGAAGCTGAATCGGCCCGGATGATAGCCTCGTGAACGCGATTCCTGCGTACCCGCAAACAAATCACGAATCGCGGTAAACAATCCTGTATAAGTCGCCGGATTGGACCGGGGAGTGCGTCCGATAGGACTCTGGTCAACTATGACTACCTTGTCCAGATATTCAAGGCCTTCGATACTTTCATGCTCGGCAGGCTCACCCCCTGCAGCATCATTGAGTGCGCGGCAGGCAACCGGCGCAAGCGTATCGTTAATCAGGGTTGATTTGCCTGATCCGGACACGCCCGTGATACAAGTCATCAATCCAATGGGTATTTCCACATCGATTGATTTCAGATTATTGCCTTTTGCACCGCGCAGAATAATCTGCTTGTCGTGGTTCACAGGCATGCGTTCTTTGGGTATTTCGATTTTGCGCTTGCCTGACAAGTACTGTCCTGTCAGCGAGCCAGGTTCACGCATGATTTCTTCAGGCTTACCTTCTGCAACAACATGACCACCATGCACACCCGCGCCTGGACCAAGATCAAGAACATGATCAGCACTCATAATGGCGTCTTCATCATGCTCAACAACAATCACCGTATTGCCGAGATCACGCAAATGCAGCAGGGTACGCAGCAGTCTTTCGTTATCACGCTGATGCAGGCCAATGGAAGGTTCATCCAGAATGTACATGACACCAACCAGCCCGGAGCCTATCTGGCTGGCCAGCCGGATACGCTGCGCCTCACCGCCCGACAATGTTTCTGCACTGCGGTCCAGACTGATGTAGTCAAGACCGACATCCACCAGAAAGCTCAGGCGGCTGGTTATTTCCTTGATGATTTTTTCCGCGATTTCGCCGCGATACCCGGGCAAATGCAGCTTTTCGAAAAACGCTTTTGTCTTGTCTACCGCCCATGATGCAGTTTCCGGCAGGTTTTTATCTGTAATGAACACATTGCGAGCCGCTTTATTCAAACGCGCGCCGCCGCATTCCTCACAGGTGCGCACGGCAATATACTTGCGTAGCTCCTCACGTACAAATTCAGATTCTGTTTCGTGATAACGGCGCTCCAGGTTAGGCAGCACGCCTTCAAACGCATTGGTCTTGGTGTATGAATACCCGTCTTCATCCTTGTACTGAAACCGGATAGGCTCGCCACCCCCATACAATAAAACATTCTGAACTTTTTTGGGCAAACGCTTGAATGGTATCTCCAGATCAAATTTGTAATGCTTGGCCAATGACGTGAGCAGTTGATGATAATATACATTTCGTCTGTCCCACCCACGAATGGCGCCATCCGCAAGACTGAGATCGGGATTCACCACCAGGGCTGCATCGAATATTTCCTTGATCCCCAATCCATCGCATTCAGCACAGGCACCCACGGGGCTGTTGAATGAGAACAGCCGCGGTGATAATTCCGGCAAACTGTAGCCGCAATCCGGACAGGCAAATTTTGATGAAAACACACGCGGGCTCTTTTTAGGTTCATCCATCAGCCCGACAGCCGCGATGCCATCGGCAAGGCGCAACGCTGTCTCAAATGATTCTGCAAGGCGCAAACGCAAATCGTCACGGACCTTGATACGGTCAATCACTACTTCAATCGTATGCTTTTTGCGTAAATCCAGTTTGGGCGGCTGGTCAAGCTCATACATTTCGTTATCAATTCGTGCACGCACAAATCCCTGACCGCGTAATTCCTGCAGCAATTCCACATGTTCTCCCTTACGCTCACGCACCACTGGCGCAAGAATCATGACTTTCGTGTCTGCCGGCATGGCAAGAACGGTATCCACCATTTGCGAAATCGTTTGCGCTTCCAGAATATTGCCATGCTCCGGGCAGCGCGGCTGACCGACTTTCGCGAATAAAAGACGCAAATAATCATGAATTTCGGTAATCGTGCCTACCGTTGAACGCGGATTATGCGAGGTGGATTTCTGCTCGATTGATATCGCCGGCGACAAACCTTCGATGTGGTCCACATCCGGCTTTTCCATCATCGATAAAAACTGCCGTGCATAAGACGATAGTGATTCAACATAGCGGCGCTGGCCTTCAGCGTAAAGCGTGTCAAACGCAAGCGAAGACTTGCCGGAGCCAGACAAGCCCGTAATGACGATCAGCTTGTCACGCGGCATGTCAACATTCAGGTTTTTAAGATTATGGGTACGGGCACCACGGATTCGAATTTGTTTCATAGTCGGCAATTTTCAGAAAAAGGGCTATATTATACCCATTACACATCAAGATGCGAATGTCTAATCTGACAATCCGTCAGAATATAAACATATGACTACAATGATACTATAAAGCGATTGCCGCAGTCTGACTGGATAGACGGGTTTTCTACAGCTGGTCTGCCGGCCAGTGCCGGAGTAAATGAAAACAGGCCCGGTGTCAGAATTGACTGCGCCGCCCTACCCAGATGCGTACCAATCGCTGCATAAAGACGCGGGTATTTCTTGGCTAAATCGGTTTTGAATGACGGAGTCATGCTCGATTCGTGTTTCAGCGCGCGTACAGTCGCCTCTGACAGGGGAACCAGAGCACCTGCTTTGTCGATATTTTCTTCGAGATACGCCGCCAATATTTCCAGGCGTCCCGAACGGACAGAAGGATGCCCGCCATTTCGGGGAGTATACAATATGCGGCCAAACACAGTTTCCCGGCAAAGTCCCTGCAAGGCAGCATTGATTTGTAATTGTGGGTCTGCAGTACATTTGATCATATCCACCAGCTGATCTTTGTACTCTTCAATCAGGGGAGCCGAAATCTGTATCGATCTCAATACCGGCCAGGCACATGGACTTGACAGCATCTCAATATAATCCCGCCGCAGAAACAATGGGATGGCCGCAGGCAAAAATGAATTGAGCAGCTGCTGACAACTTGTCTTCGCCGCATCATGCTGCCCCGTCACTAGCTGGGCCAGCGTGAGTATGCATATATCTTCAGCAGATCTCAGGGTAACCGCAGCCATTTCCTGAATTCTCGCCACCAATGCGAGGTCCTGAGCAGGAATCCCCATACCCAGCAGCCGCAGTCCGCAATAAAGCTTGGTACTGGTAAAAGGACTCTTGCAATTCCATGCTCTAATATAATCACTTTTCGCAGGACCTGGTTGACCCAGCGCCTCCTGGGCAATCGCACGAAACAGATAGAGAAGCGGAATTCTGCCATTCAGGAAAGCCAGATTATCCAGCAGCCTGACTGTCTGGAGAGGATTTCCCATCAAGGTATAGAAATAGGCCTGATAAATAAATGGCATGGCCTTGCCTGAATCCAGAATGCATGCCAAATCAAAATCTTTCCCCGCCTGCTTCAAATTTCCCTGGTTGAGATAAGCAAGTCCGCGGAACAAAAAAGATTGTGCGTCATGACAGTCAAGATCAGCTGCCAAACCCAGATCAATGATTGCTTCGCGCAATCTTCCCTGGCGGTAATAAAGTATTCCCCGCCCTCTCAGCGCGCGTGTCACCCGCTCTGGACTGATCAATGAATCAGGAAGCTCGCCATCTTCATCCAGAAAGCATTCAATTACACTCGTATAATATTTTAAAGCCAGCTCATCCCTGCCGCTTTCATGACAGATAGCCGCATAACCGGTAAGCGCGACGGAATTACCAGGGTTTAACCTCAACACTTCCTCAAAATCAGCGCCAGCTTCCTGCTTTTGACCCAGCATGCGGTATGCATGAGCGCGATTGGAGAGCGCCGCTTCAAGAATTTCTTTCTGGCTCTCTGTCGCAGGATGACGATACATGGCAATCAACCCGGTATAAATTGCTATGCCATCTTTTACCTTGCCAAGATCAAGCTGAACATTTGCCTGCCACATCCGGGCCATGGCATGCGCTGGATCCAGCCTGAGCACCACAGCAAAATCAGCTTCTGCCCGGAGATAGTCACGCATAATGCGGTAAGCCTGGCCACGCAAAAAAAAGGCTTCCTTGTCGCCGGGTTCCTCGACAATGGCCTGGCTGAGAACTTTAACCGCACCTTCCGCATCATTAGCCTTGAAAAATTCAAGCCCTCGGTTAAAGAGCACATCACCCATCGTCATCGCCTTTCTTGCATGCATGGATTGCCTTCCTTCATTAAATAGCCAGTATTTAGATGGATCTGCTGGTAGTGCAACTGATACCTTCTTTTACAGTTTCAGCTGCCTGTTGTCCCGGCAACCAGGCCTCGAATAAAAAGCCTCGTCTCGGCTGACTTATATGCTCTTGCGCAATCAGGAAAACATGTGGAAAGCTTTTTAATTCATTTGCAAATGCGGGATTACGTCTCGACTCAGCCTTCAGTGCATCAATCGTATCCCCAGAAAGAACGATATCCTCGATTCCGCCAGTATTGACCAAATCCTCCAGTTTTGCCGCAAGGGATGACAAACGTCCGGCGGATAGTGAAGGAGATTTTAAATAATTTCGCGGTGTATGCAGAATACTGCCCAGAAATGTTTCCTTGCACAGCGCCTGCAAGGCTGCATTCACTTTTGTTTGTTTTGGTATCTCGGATTTAAAAACAAGATCAACCAATTGTTCTTTGGTCGTACCCGCGTCATTCAAGGCAAGGCTTTCGGCATTCTGTACTGGCCAGCTGTTTTTTCGCATTAATGTATTCAGCAATGAAAGCTGCAAATAGGATGGAATTTCATTTGGAACATGTTCAGTAAACAATCTGCGTAATTCTGTCTGCAAATCAGTGTCCGCTTCTTTTGACCCTTCATTGGCCAGTCTCTCGATATCTCTGATCAATTGATCATCGACCATCTTTCGCGGTGTTAGCGCAGGAATATCCTTGAATCCTGTTAGTAATCTTACCCACATGACGTCCTTCCTCCGTTTGTGATGAACCTTGCGCATCATAACCAGACAATCCTTAAAGAAATCTTATGAATCGTGACACCTTTTAACTTGCCTAATATTCGAGCACTGTGATTGTCAGTAAATTATTACCGATTGATCTATCATTGATTCATTGGAATAATTGCACCACACTTGGCAGACACGTCTTTAACTGGCTGCTGTTTCTCACAATACATACTTTTATATAGAATAGGTCGCCTCAAGTGACCCAATAAAACGAGCTACTCATGACCCACTCAGAAAAAATGACTCCGGCAGAACGGCGAGCTGTTGTGAGCCTGTCTTCCATTATGGGCTTGCGCATGATAGGACTGTTTATGGTTTTGCCTGTTTTCAGTCTTTATGCCAACCAGCTGCAAGGCGCCACCCCCGCACTCATCGGGTTGTCCATGGGAATTTATGGGTTATCACAGGCTTTGTTTCAAATCCCTTTCGGCACACTTTCGGACCGCTATGGGCGCAAACCTGTTATTATCATCGGCCTGCTGATATTCGCCATCGGCAGCCTGATTGCTGGTCTTGCGCACTCCATCGCTTTCATGATCATCGGCCGGGCATTACAAGGCATAGGCGCCGTTGGCAGCACTATCCTCGCGCTCATGGCCGACCTGACTCGTGAAGATCAACGCACCAAAGCCATGGCTATTGCCGGCATCAGTATCGGCTTTTCATTTTCGATTGCCATGTTTATCGGCCCGGTATTAACCAGATGGATGCCCGTGAATGAACTGTTTTTTATCTCCATGGCTATGGGATTGCTCGGCATTCTCATTCTTGCCATCTCAGTTCCCACTCCCCTTTCTGTCAACTGGCATCGGGACACCGAGCCTGAGTTAAAATCATTTTTGAAACTGCTGGTGAACCCCGAACTTGCCAGATTAAATTGCGGCATATTTATTCTGCACGCAATTTTTACCGCCAGCTTCATTGTCATTCCCATCAGCTTGAAACAATTCGCTGGACTGGAAGCCAATCGACAATGGGAAATCTATCTTCCCACTTTGCTGGCGGCTTTTATTATCAGCCTCTTTTGCATAGGCATGGCTGAAAGAAAGAAGCAGCTCAAACCCTATTTCCTTGGCGGCATCACGGCACTCGCGCTCGCTGAACTATTTCTCTGGATGGCACATGCCAGCTTGCTGCTCAACGTAATTGGCATCTGCCTCTTTTTCGCCGGCTTTTCATTACTCGAATCTTTCCTGCCGTCGCTTATTTCACGTACTGCTCCCGCTGCGCGCAAAGGAAGTGCGCTAGGCATCTATTCATGCTCACAATTTTTAGGTATCTTTATGGGAGGTGTTCTTGGTGGATGGTTGTACGGAAAATCTGGTTTCACCGGCGTGTACATTTTCTGTGTTTTCCTTGCTCTCTTCTGGCTAGCCCTCGCATTTCTCATGCAGCCGCCGCGGTATCTTGTCACTCAAATGTGGCGTATCTATCCATCCCGGCAGCATGAATGGGATACCATTGCCGCTAAACTGCAAATTATTCCCGGCATGGTGGAAGTCGTCTTTATCGCCGAGGATGGCATGGCATATCTGAAAATGGAACGCGGAACATTACAACATCCAGATTTCATTCGCCTCAAAGAACAACTACAATCGGAATAACGTGAGAGTGTTCAGATCAACTCAGGTATCCTGTACCAAAGCGATACTGACACTTTTTGAGAACCAGACACTCGGTTCCCGGTAAATACTGTCCGGGACTAATAATAGGAGAAGATTTATGGCACGTGGTGTTAATAAAGTAATATTGATTGGGAATTTGGGGAAAGACCCGGAAGTACGATACACCCCCAGCGGAACAGCTGTCGCGAATATCACCATCGCAACCAGTGAATCATGGAAAGACAAACAAAGCGGTGAAAATGTGGAACGCACTGAATGGCACCGCGTTGTATTCTATCAACGGCTTGCGGAAATCGCCGGTGAATACCTGCGCAAAGGTTCCAAGATTTATATAGAAGGCCGCCTGCAGACACGCAAATGGCAGGATAAAACCAGCGGACAAGACCGCTACACCACTGAAATCATTGCTGACAGCATGCAGATGCTGGACAGTAAAGGGGGCAGCGGTGCCAGCGAGTCCTCCTCATATGAAAAATCCTCGCCAGCCAGCTCAGCTCCTGATGCAGCACCTGCGCTGGATAATTTTGATGATGATATCCCATTCTGATTTCACGCTCAGACAAAGACATGTCCGTCAAAAAGCCGTTTTGACGGACACGTCGACGTCCATTCGCTATCCATGATTCAAGCATGCGAGTTTTACGCAAGAACACAGAGAAACTGAACCAATACAGCGCTCGAAAAAAAACAGCATTGAGGCTTTTAATATGAAGCGATTGGAAAACAAAGTCGCCGTTGTTACCGGCGGCAACAGTGGCATTGGCAAAGGCATCGCCAGTTACTTTCATAAGGAAGGCGCCAGGGTTGTCATTTTTGGCCGCAACCAGGAGACACTGGACCAGGCCAGGAAAGAAATGGGAAATGACATTCTGGCTATCCGGGGTGATGTTACCAATACCAGCGATTTGAAGAATCTATATCAGCAAACATTGGCACATTATGGAAAAATAGATGTTCTGGCTGCGAACTCTGGCGTCGGCGAGAGATTACATGTCAGCGCAGTAACTGAAGAAAAATTTGATTACATGGTAGATATTAACTACCGCGGTGCCTATTTTACTGTGAAATATGCACTCGATTACCTGCAGCCCAATGCCTCCATTATTTTGATTGCCTCTTGCGCCGCCACACTGACCATCAAAAATCACAGTGTCTATGCTTCCACCAAGGCAGCGGTTGTAAAATTGGCAAAGAATTTCGCCTACGATCTTGCGGATCAGGGAATCCGGGTCAACAGTATTTCTCCCGGTTATATCCGAACACCGATATTCGATGACAGATTAAAAAATGATCCTGATTACCTGAAAAGAAGAGAAGTAAAAATTCCATTAAAACGCATTGGCATGCCAGAGGATATCGGAAGTGCAGCGTTGTTTCTGGCAAGCGATGAAGCATCCTATATTACCGGAATCGATTTGATTGTTGATGGCGGGTACTCCGCATCATTTCCTGAGTGATGTTGGCTGCCGCGCCGGCAACCTTTTCGCAAGCGCGTACTTGGGCCGGCGCACCATGATCATTATGCAGTCACCCCTAGTACAGTGTCCGCAGCATGCTGGCATCATAATTTACCAATTCCGCATGGGTCCGCAGCCGGGTAATCAGATCAGGGTTGGCAATAAAAGGCCTGCCAATTGCCACCAGATCAAACATACCCTGCTCAATACCTTCCTGAGCACGCTCAGCTGTATAACTGCCCGATGCAATCACCGTACCTTTGTAATGCATGCGGATAAATGCGGTCATGCTGAGACCATGCAATTCTTTAAATTGCTGTTGGTCGTTAAAATTACCAGTATGCACATAGGCGATTGGCAGTTGATTTAACTGCTCAAGCAAATACTGAAATGTATTGGCATCACGTTCATCACCAGTGATTTCATTCAGGTAAGCGCCGGGTGATAATCGTAACCCTACACGTTCGTACCCAATTACCTCTCCACAGGCTTTCACGACTTCCAATGCAAATCTCGCCATATTGTCCGGACTGCCGCCATAATTATCATCGCGTTTATTGGTGTCATGATGCAAGAATTGATCGATCAGATAACCATTTGCACCATGAATTTCAACACCGTCAAAACCTGCCTCGACTGCGTTTCTTGCCGCTGTTGCATAGGCAGCAATCAAGCTTTTTATTTCTTCCAGTGAAGCAGCGCGCGACTTGCCATAAGTCAAATGATCACTTCGATTTACCTTGCCGCTCATCATGGTTTCAGATGCTGACACCGGCAATCTTCCATTCAGCAAATCAGGGTGTGAAACACGTCCAACATGCCAGATTTGCATGAAAATCAGGCCATTGTTAGCATGAACCGCGTCACTCACTTTTTTCCATTCCGCCACCTGGGCATGATTGAAAATTCCTGGAACCCGTTTATGACCCAGCGCATCCTGGCTGATGATCGTACCTTCCGTGATAATCAGACCCGCGTCAGCACGCCGGGCATAATAATCAATCATTGGTTGTGTTGGTATATGATCATCGGTTGCATTGACCCTAGTCATGGGCGCCATGACAATACGATTTTTCAAGGTCAAATGCGTATTTAACTGATACGCAGAGAACAATATATTATTTGTCGTCATTGTTTCCTCGTTAAGCATGTTATGCAGATGCATGTTGTAGTATCCCGCAAGCCATTCATTTCCCGTTTTTATGTTATGCATGTTACGCAATTATATTTATATATCGCAATTTCCCGATACAAAGACTTCAAAAAAATGCCTCTTAGTGAGGCACTCAGTAAATTCTCAACCTGTCACAGTTTCTCCAATTCCTTGATTAATTCTTTCAGGGCTTTTTCATTGCGCTTGCAATAAGTCCACTGTCCGGAACGCTCAGTGGAAATTAACCCTGCCTGCTGCAACAACATCAGATACTGAGAGACAGTGGACTGTGACAGTCCAATCTTTTCTTCAATTAATCCAACGCACACGCCGTCTTTTTCTACATCACAATGCTTGGATACAAAATGCTTCCTGGGCTCTTTTAGCCATTGAAGGATTTTGAGGCGTTTTTCATTGGATAATGCTTTCAGCGCAAAAACAATATTCATACCTGTTATTGTATCGGAATATTCCGATATGTCAATACCCCATCACCCATTCCGTTCCTGACCGAGCTTTTCTTTCAGCCTCATGATACGCTGATAGGCTTCGTCAATCCGGCTTTCACGAATTTTTCCAGTCATGACATCATCATAAATCATATCTACTATTTCCTGCGGATCCTGCGGTGTTGCTACCAGCTGATTACTGAAAACCAGAATGTCTGCTCCCGCATTGACAGCCATCCTGACCGCGTCTCGCAGTCCATAATTATCCGCGATCGCCTTCATCTGTAAATCATCTGTAATGACTGCACCATTAAAATTCAGTTTTGCGCGCAAGAGATCATTAGTCATTGCCATGGATAGGCTTGCCGGATACCCTTTGCTATCCAGTCCATAATGAACAACATGTGCAGTCATCACCAAAGAACAGGCTCCAGGCTGCCGCAGCATTTTTTCATAAGGATCTAATTCATATTCCTTCCACGTTTGCGTCACATCGACAAATCCAAGATGCGTATCGCCAGATGCGCTACCATGCCCGGGAAAATGTTTGTAGCTGCAAAGAATTCCATTACGCTCAAAAGCCCTGGAAAATATCATTGCATAATCGATGACTTTTTGCGGGTCAGAGGAAAAACTGCGGCCAAGCTTGCCAATCGCAGGACTTTCCGGATTCACATTGACATCAACAACCGGCGCAAAATCAAGATTAATGCCCTCCTGTTTCAGGGTATCAGCCATTTGCTGCGCATACTTGTCCGCTTCAGCAGAGGCAAGCTGTCCAATATCCGCTGCGGAAAACGTTTTCGGAAATCCATAACTTTCCTTCAGCCGGTTAACCTTTCCACCCTCGTAATCTATGCCAATGAAGAGCGGGAATAAATGATTCGCATTATTTTGCGCAGCCTGCCTGGTGTAAGCCTGTAACTGCTGATTAAGCAGTTTTAACTGAGCAGGATTCTTGATGTTGTGATCATAGGTGCCCGTCGGAAAGTCATAATCATACAGCACAACACCGCCGATATTCTGCGCCAAAATCGACCTGACAATTGCATCATCCGCATGCAGCTCCGTTCCCTTGAAACCAATCAGCAGCATTTGACCAATTTTCTGCTTAAGCGACACTTCTCTCGCGAATACGGGATTTAACATGCCAAACATGACAATAACGAAAACAAAAACAAACAGCCTGGTACGCATGCTTTTTCCTTCACAATGGAAAACATTCATCGAATACGATGCCAGGAGTGAGTTTGAATTCTCATGCGTGTTCAAGCACACTCCTGGCTGCACAGTCCATGAATGTTTTCACGTAAATAATCAGACTCAGTGCCGGCCCAAAGGGTATATAACACACTCTAAAAATGCAGAAAAGACATTAATCGCCACAAAAGGATTGACCCATTATCTTTTCTGTTTCAATCTAGAGATTGCCTTCAAAGTGCCCGATGAAGAGGATAGACATGAATAAGCTGTGTAAAATAGCGTCCCTGATTTTACTATATTTTAATTTTTGCTCCATTTCCCATAGCGCGGAAAATTTATTTTATATCCTGCACACCAATCTTCCCGCACGGATTGCCGCAAACCAAGATTCGTTTACAAGCCTTGAAAGCCATTATAATTCCATCTCCATGCTCGCTCCGCAGGCATACCAGGTTGACGAAAAAGGCATAGTCTGGGGCTCTCTTGACAAGGATATCCTTAATTTTGCTGCGAAACATGCTATAAAATTAATGCCACTCATCACGAATGCCGGTTTTGACAAAATCAAGACCCATAAATTCCTGTCCAGCACAAGAGCACAAAGAAGGGCCATCGAATCCATACTCGAAGCCTGTAACAAAAATCATTTCTACGGCGTGCAATTCGATTTTGAAATGGTGAAACTCGAAGACAAAAACGCACTGACAAGCTTTTATCAGACAGCCGCAAAAGTGCTGCATCAAAACGGTTATATCGTCAGCTTTGCTGTGGCTCCACTGATCACCAATGATCCGCTCGCTTCTGAATTCCAAAAAAGGCAATATACCAACTGGGAAGGTGCCTATGATTTAAAAGCCATTGGATCAAGTGCCAACTTTATTACCATTTTGACTTACAACCAGCATTCGGATGGAACCACCCCCGGCCCCACTGCAGGCATTCGCTGGGTAGATGCCGCAATCCGCTATGCCTTGCAATACATTCCGGCACACAAAATCTCGCTTGGTGTTTCCGCCTATTCCGGATACTGGTATACAGGAACCAGTTCTGATAATCCTTCTGGCAAAATAGCTTCGCAATTTACAGCCATTGGCTATGACAAGGTAAAATATTTGCTGAAAAAATATCACGCGAAACTGCAATGGGATGACAAGGATAAAATCAACTACTCCATTTACCAGCATGATTGGCTCAATGAATATATTTATGCCGAAGATGCCAGATCATTTAAAGCAAAACTCGATCTGGTCAAGAAATATAATTTGCGTGGAATTTCCATGTTTTTTCTCGGTATCGAAGATCCGCAAATCTGGAATGAATTAACAAAATCGTAAGGAAAAAACGGAGTCATTTATGCGCCTGACCAGTTCTGCATTCGAACATGAAGGATCCATTCCTTCCAAATACACCTGTGATGGAGAAAATATCAATCCGCCATTGCATATCGATAATGTTCCCGCCGGAACAAAGAGCCTGGCCCTGATCATGGATGATCCTGACGTGCCGCGTCATTTGCGCAGTGATGGCATGTATGATCACTGGGTTGTTTTCAATATTCCGCCTGATACTCATGATATTCAGGAAGGACACGAACCGTCAGGCACACACGGCGCTAACACTGCCGGCAGTACGAAATATATTGGACCTTGTCCGCCAGACAGGGAACACCGCTACTTTTTCAAATTGTATGCATTGGACACCAAGCTGTCCCTGCCGGCGAAATCCACCAAGAAGGACGTGGAAAAAGCCATGGAAGGACATGTACTCGCCAGAACAGAATTACTGGGCAGATATGCCAGATAAGGGCGCAAAATAAAACAGGCAGCCATCTGGCTGCCCGTTGATGTTTACCAGACTAAACAAGGTTAGCTTTTTACCGGAAGATTGGTAATCGGACAACTCATGTAACCGGCAGTACAGGTATAAATGTCTTTATTCTTTTTCCAGGCACCATTTTTCAGATCTGGTTGAATCGATGTGTTAACAGATCTTAATTTCACATTCTTTGAAGAAGTATCCTTATAGGTAAAGAACACCGTCCAGGCATTTGATCCTTCATCGAAATAAGCAGCGCCGGTTGCAAAGTTAAATACCAAATCCTTGCCTGGCGGCAATTGAGCAGTGTGAGTATCTTCGGTGAGATAGGAGCGATTAAAATCAGAGCAGCTTAATTTACCTGCATTATCAATCTTGCAATGCATACGCTCTGGCGCAAAATAATCACCAGCAGCAAACGCAACTCCACCTAATCCTAATGTAAGCGCAACAGCACTACCGATAATCGTTTTTAATTTCATACTGAATCCTCCCTGTAATTGAAAATAAAAAAAACCGGACGAAGCGTAGCTGGGCGCCAGGACGATGTCAACTGTGTTATCCAATGAGTTGACTTCCGCCTTTCACTGTAAAGAAGTAATGTCATTTTTCTGCTGCACTTGATACTATTGCGAAATCTGTCAAAAATGATTAAATATGAAAATTATTTAACAACAAAAGGGACCGGGCATGAACACCGCATTACTTATGCTAGAACTTCAGAATGATTATTTCCCAAATGGAAGGATTCCACTAGAGAAAAGTCTTGATGCATGCGCCAAAGCGGAGACTGTATTACTCGCCTGTCGCGAAAAAAAGATTCCAGTTATCCATATCCAGCACATTTCTACCCAGCCAGATGCTACATATTTGCTACCTTGCACCAAAGGTGCTGAATTTTATTCCACTGTTCACCCGATTAAAAACGAAACCGTTGTTAAAAAACATTATCCAAACAGTTTCAAGGACACGGTATTGCTGAATCACCTGATCAAAAATCAGATCAACCACCTGGTCATTTGTGGAATGATGACACAATCTGCCATCGATGCCACCGTGCGCGCCGCCTACGACCTGGGCTTTAGCTGTACAGTGCTTCATGATGCCTGCGCTGCGCGGCAGCTGGAGTTCAACCATACTGCCATTTCCGCACAGAATGTGCATTACGCATTTCTTGCGGCATTACAGCCAAATTATGCAACTGTAATGAGCTCGGAAGACTTTTTACAGAAATCCGGTGCCCGTATTCAGGCTGTTGCTTAAGCGGATCACAGAAATCAACCTATGAACTGGGAATCACGCTACTTACCGCCAGACCCCACCATGTGGCAAGGGCGAACCGATATTCCCGCAGACGCATGTTTTTATCAGCACATGCGTCTGTTAAACCTCTTGTCTTCCAAACCCGAACAATCAGCGGAAATCACTTTCGCCATTGTTGGATTCAAATGCGACGAAGGCATACAGCGCGACCTGGGAAGAACCGGCGCATTTGAAGGCCCCACTGCCATTCGCCAGCGTCTCGCCAAACTGCCTGTGCAAAAACCCGGTATTCACATCTACGATGCCGGCAATATCATTTGCACAGACCATGACCTTGAAGCAAGCCAGGCGGCATTAGGCGAAGTCATTTCCAGGTTACATGAAAAAAATATCCGGCCAATTGTGATTGGCGGCGGCCATGAGATGGCATGGGGACATTATCAAGGCATTGCCAAGAATTGTCCGCGGCAAAAACATCTGGGCATCATTAATTTTGACGCGCATTTTGACATGCATCCCATGCAACCCAGCAACCGCGGCAGCTCAACCACCGCATTTTTCCAGATAGCCGAAGCGCATGCAGCTGAAGGCCGGCATTTCGATTATAATTGCATAGGCATACAGCATGCCGGCGACATTCGCCAGTCATTCGATATCGCAAAAAAATTTAATGTGAATCACATTCTGGCTGATGAACTGCACCAGGGGTTGCAGGAAAAATGTTTTGATTTTATCGACCGTGTTGTCGATGAAAATGACCATATCTACCTCAGCCTGTCGCTGGACGTTTTCTCACCCGCTTTTGCGCCGGGTGTCAGCTCCATTCAGCCGCTGGGTTTGAATCCCTGGCATATCATTCCCTTGCTGCGCCAGGCAGCTTCTTCGGCAAAAGTTGTCAGTTATGATATCGCAGAGCATGTGCCGCGCTATGATATCGACCACCGCACTGCCAAACTGGCTGCCGTGCTGATATATGAAATTATCCATCACCATAATGAACGGTCGAGATCCAGGACCAGCGTGTGAGTATCCGTCCGCAACAATTCCAGAAATTACTATTGAGCTGGTTTGACAGGCATGGCCGCAAGCATTTGCCCTGGCAGAAAAACAAGACCCCGTATCGGGTCTGGATTTCGGAAATCATGCTGCAGCAAACCCAGGTCGCGACTGTTATCCCCTATTACGAACAATTCATGCAGCACTATCCTGATCTCTCCTCGCTTGCAATGGCAAATGAAGACGATGTCCTACATTTATGGGCGGGGCTGGGCTACTATAGCCGGGCACGCAACCTGTTGCGCGCAGCAAGAATGATAATACGGGATTTTGCCGGCAAGCTTCCTAATAATGCTGAACAATTGCGGCAGCTTCCAGGCATTGGCGAATCAACTGCCGGCGCCATTCTGTCCATCGCTTTCAATCAACCGGCCGCGATTCTGGATGGAAATGTCAAACGCGTTCTCGCACGCCTGCATGCCGTCACCCAACCCGTGAATGACAAAAAAATCGAAACCCGGTTATGGGAACTGGCAAAGAGCTATACCCCCAGCCGCCGTACTGCCGATTATACGCAAGCCATCATGGACCTTGGGGCGACACTCTGCACGCGCAGCAAGCCGCAATGCGCAGCCTGTCCGCTGGCCAGCCACTGCGCCGCCCATCAATTGGGTATTGCGGACCAATTGCCGAAAAAGAAGTCCGCACGCAAGCTCCCGATACGCACCTCAACGTTTATCATCCTGGAATACAATGGAAAATTGCTGCTGAATAAACGCCCATCGTCCGGCATCTGGGGCGGCTTATGGAGTTTCCCTGAAATACCTGGAGCGCCGGATCTTTCCCTGTTGCGTGCATTTTGCCGCAAACATTACCAGATCAACGTGACTACTTGCCGTGAACTGGAATCCTTCCGGCACACATTTAGTCATTATCATCTGGATATCCAGCCCGTGGTAATCCCGATCAGGCGTAAGCCGGCAAAAATCATGGAAGGCGCGGGTCAAATTTGGTATAACCCTAGCCAACCCGAAGCCATCGGCTTACCCAAGCCGGTGCAAACCATTATCGGGCACTGGGAGAACTGCGATGACACGACTAATACATTGCATGAAGCTGCAAAAAGAAGCAGAAGGATTGGCACAACCGCCGCTTCCCGGCGAAATGGGGAAAAAAATCTATGAACATATTTCAAAGGAAGCCTGGCAGCTGTGGCTTAACCATCAGACCATGCTGATCAATGAATATCGCCTGAGTATGATCGATCCAAAATCCCGCGCCTTCCTGATGCAGGAAATGGACAAGTTTCTATTCGGTCCCGGCAGCGACAAGCCCGCAGGTTATATTCCCAAATAGCAACGCATCCCGGATAGCACAACGCCTCTCTGGGATGCCGCTTCGCGTGTTTCTAGTTTGTGAATCCGCCAACGTTGTATGCGTGCTTTTTCCTGGTGTCGGAATAGGGAACTTCCAGATCACTGCTCGAGCTGCTGTTCATGGCTTGCCGGCGCGGGCCGCTGGAATAATCTGCTCCGGATGAAGAGTAACTGTCATATGAATCAGCTGATGCATATGGGCTGGCAGCACCATCCATTGGAGGCATCTGGTCGTCTGGTGTCATGGGAGGACGTCCAGCTTCCGCCATGCGGTCATCAAAAGAGGAATATGGCTCGTAATCATTAAACCGGTTCTGACAGCCGCTTAAAAAAACCAATGAAACGATGGCAACTAATGCGAGATAACGCGTTTTCATCTAAAACTCCTATTTCCGTTCCTGGATATCCATGTGAGATGCGTTAGTAATCAATATCCTACCAACAGAAGAATTACCCCAGATATTCTGCCGAATCAAGGAAAATCTGCTTGACTCGTCTCCCCTCTCTCGGTTTAATAGGCATCTCGTTTTTTGAGATGGCCAGATAGCTCAGTTGGTAGAGCAGAGGACTGAAAATCCTCGTGTCGACAGTTCGATTCTGTCTCTGGCCATTGAGAAAACAACGAGATAGCAAGCCTCACCGAAAGTTTGGGGTCTTTCCCAATTAAGGGGGCGTCGTTTAAGAGCATAGGGGTCTTTCCCAATTAAGGGGGCGTCGTTTAAGAGCATAGCACTCTAACACGCAGTCTATAGTTTTCAAAATTCCGAAATCCATAAGCACGTCGCTGTATCAGTTTC